>JBPCTQ010000126.1:0-50546 GCA_051011595.1 Acidimicrobiales bacterium | reverse complement strand
GGCCACCATCTTGTCGGCCCAGGCCACCGATGTTGGTGTGAACAAGGCCACTCCGGGACTCTTCGCCCGTTTCCCCGATCCCGATGCACTGGCTGCGGTGTCGCCCGAACAAGTGGAGCCGTACGTCGACACGATCGGCTTGTTCCGCCAGAAGTCCAAGAGTTTGGTCGGCATGGCCCAGATGCTCGTCGACGAGTTCGACGGAGAGGTCCCGGGGGCCATGAAGGATCTGGTTCGACTGCCAGGAGTGGGCCGCAAGACCGCCAACGTGGTTCGCAGCGTGGCCCTGGGCCTTCCGGGGCTGCCGGTCGACACCCATGTGACCCGGCTGTCGGGGCTCTTGGAGCTCACCGACGAAACCGACCCGGTCAAGATCGAGCTGGCCCTCAATCCCATGGTGCCGGCGTCAGAACGGGGCCAATTCAGCTTGCGGATGATCCTGCACGGTCGCCGGGTGTGTGTTGCCCGACGGCCCGATTGCGCCAGCTGCGTTCTGGCCGACTTCTGTCCTTCGTCGCAGATCTGACCGACCCGCGTGGCGCCCAGAGCGAACCCCGCCTCTTAGCCACCAAAACTTCACCGACGTGGGGTGCGCAGCCTGGGGAGATGCGGTAGGGTGACCGCACCAGGTTCCCGCCACCTGGTACAGGCGACACACAGGGATCCGCCGCCCAGTGTCGCCGGCTGGCGCCCCTTCGGGGGCGCCAGTTTCCTTTTTGGCATCGGGTCGGGTGAGCGGGTCAGGTGGCGTCGCGAACCAGCTGCCCCAGGATTCGTTCGGCTTGGCGGAGGGCTCGTTCCACCTCGAACAGCCGGGCGGCCACATCTTCACGCGGGCTGTCGACGTAGCGGTCGGCCACCGTGTCGATGCGCTGCGAGAGCTCGGCGATCACGGTGGCCATCGACGAGAGCTCAGCGGTGTCATCGGTGATCATGGGTCAGGTCTAGCCGACGTGACCGGGCCCGAGGCCACCGGCGCGAAACCCCGCCGGACCGACCAACCGGTCCCGGTAGCGTGGGATGTTCATGTTGCGACGAATCGACCTGCGTGGCCACCGGGGTGACCTCGGCGCGGTGTTGCCTCGACCGGTGGTCGACGGTGACGAACCGGTCGCGGCGGTACGCACCATCCTCGCCGATGTTCGGGACCGTGGTGATGAGGCCGTGGCGGAGTACACGGCGCGGTTTGACGGTGTCACCCTCGATACGTTCCGAATCGACCCGAGCGCCGCAGCCGAGGCCGCCCGCCGTCTCGACGCCGATGTGCGGGGAGCGCTCGAAGCCGCCGCCGCCAATGTGGAGCGCTACCACCGGCACCAACGTCCGGCCGACGACGTGCACGACCACGACGGCGTCGAGGTCCGCAGCCTGTTCCGGCCCGTCGAGCGAGCGGGTTGTTACGTGCCCGGGGGTCGAGCCCGCTATCCCAGCACGGTGCTGATGACCGCAATTCCGGCGCGCGCAGCCGGCGTCGATGAAGTGGTGTTGTGTGTGCCGCCGGGCCCCGATGGGGTCATCCCCGATGTCACCCTGGCGGCCGCCGCGGTGGCCGGGGTCGACGAAATCTACGCGGTGGGTGGAGCCCAGGCCATCGGGGCCATGGCGTACGGGACCTCGACGATGCGGCCGGTCGACGTGATCGTGGGCCCGGGCAACGTCTATGTGGCCCTGGCCAAGCGGGAGGTGGCCGGGCAGGTCGGGGTGCCGTCCGCCTTCGCCGGTCCCAGCGAGGTCGTGGTGATCGCCGATGGAACCGATCCGCTGGAGTTGGCGGCCATCGACGTCGTGGTGCAAGCCGAGCACGGTCCGGATGGGCTGGCCTGGTTCGTCACCTGGGACCCTGAGGTGGCCGATGCCGTTGCCGCCGCCGTCGAAGAGCAGGTGGCGAGAGCCCCGCGCCGCGATGACATCGAAGCGACACTGAGCCAGTCGGGCATCGTGTGTGTGGTCGACGACGCCGAGCAGGCCGTGGCGGTGGCCAACGTCATCGCCCCCGAACACCTGCAGCTGATGTGCGCCGACAACGCCGGAATGCTGAAGTCGGTCCGCAATGCCGGTGCCGTGTTCTGTGGTCCGTGGTCGCCGGCATCCTTCGGCGACTACGTTGCCGGCCCCAGCCATGTGCTGCCCACCAACGGCACGGCCCGTTTCAGTCAATCCCTCACCGTGTTCGACTTCTTGAAGGACATACACGTCGTCACCATCGACGAGGCGGCCAGCCGTCGCTTGGCCCCGTTCGTCGAAGTTCTGGCCGACGCCGAGGGGTTGCCGGCCCACGCCGAGTCGGCTCGGCTCCGGCAGGGCCGATCATGACCCGCGTTCGCCCTGCGGTGCGCGACGACGTGGCGCTGATGGCCGGGTACCACTCGGCCCAGGTCGAGGTTGACGTGCGCCTGAACACCAACGAAGCGCCCGGTCCGCCACCGGCGGCGCTCACCGAGGCGCTCGCAGAGTTGGTGGCCACCTTCGAGTGGAATCGTTATCCCGACCGAGCAGCAGCCGAGCTCCGAAGTGCAATCGCCTCGCTGCACGACGTCGAGGTCGAGCAGGTCTTCGCGGCCAACGGCTCCAACGAGGTGCTCTACACCGTCCTGCATGCCTACGGCGGCGCCGGCCGCCGAGCGCTCACCTTCGAGCCCACGTATGCGCTTCACGGTCATCTGTCCCGCCTGGCCGGCACCACCACGGTCGAGGTGGCTCGGGACGAGGCCTTCGCCATCGACATCGAGGTAGCCGGCGCAGCCATCGACGCCGAGCAACCCGATCTGGTGTTCCTGTGTTCGCCCAACAACCCCACTGGTGTGGCCGACCCTCCCGAGCTCATCGCCGCGATCCTCGAGCGGGTGGAGGGATACGGCGGGTTGTTGGTGGTCGATGAGGCCTACGGTCAGTTCGCCGACCATTCGGCCATCGAGCTGCTGGGTCCCGATCGGAACCTGCTGGTCACCCGGACCTTCTCCAAGACCTGGGCCATGGCTGCGCTGCGATTGGGATATGTGCTCGGCCCCGAGCCGCTCATCGACGAGCTGCACAAAGTCTCGTTGCCATACCACCTCGATGTCTTCACGCAAGCCGCCGGGCGCCTGGCGCTCGGTTACGTGGCCGAGATGGAACAGCGAGTGCAGGAGTTGGTCACCGAGCGGGGCCGATTGGCCGAAGCCCTGGGCTCACTGCCGGTCGACGTGTGGCCTTCGCAGGCCAACTTCATCCTCTTCCGCCCCCACTCGGGTGACGGGGCCGCGTTGTGGCAGCGTCTGGTCGACCAGTCGGTCCTCGTTCGCGACTGCTCGTCGTGGCCTCGGCTCGACGGTTGCCTACGGGTCACCGTCGGTACTCCCCGAGAAGACGACCGGTTTCTCGATGCGTTGCGTCGCTGCCTGTCATCGCCATCCGACTCGACGAAAGACCAACCATGAGCTCACGTACGGCCACCCGTCAGCGAGTGACGAAAGAAACACGTATCGACATCAGCGTCGACCTCGACGGTCGGGGCCAGACGTCGTGCAGCACCGGCCTGCCGTTCTTCGACCACATGCTCGATCAGCTGGGCCGGCACGGGGGCTTCGACCTCCGAGTAGCGGCCGAGGGTGATCTCGACATCGACGCCCACCACACCGTCGAAGATGTCGGCATCCTGCTCGGTGAGGCCCTGAGTGAGGCGTGGGGCGACAAAGTCGGTGTCCGACGTTTCGCGTCGGTGGCGGTGCCGCTCGACGAGGCCCTCATCGAAGTGGCTCTCGACCTTTCGGGTCGGCCCTTCCTGCACTACGAGGTCGATTTTCCCGGCGAGAAGATCCTGGGCGACCCGCCATTCGATCCCCAACTCACCGAGGAATTCTGGCGGGCGTTGGTGATGGCATCGGGCATCACCCTGCACATCGTGCTGCGGCGCGGACGCAACACTCACCACATCGTCGAGGCCGGATTCAAGGCGGTGGCTCGCGCCCTGCGTGATGCGGTTCGAATCGAAGGAGACGGCGTTCCCTCCACCAAGGGCACTCTCTGACGTGCCCACTGCCCCCCGAATCGCCATCCTCGACTACGGCATCGGCAACCTGCACTCGGCCCACAAAGGCTTCGAACACGCCGGCGCCGATGCTCGGCTGACCGCCGACCGCGACGTCATCGACGAGGCCGACGGTGTGGTGTTGCCCGGGGTGGGAGCGTTTCGACCCACCATGGAGGCGCTGCACCGCACCGGTCTCGACAATGTGGTGCGACGCACGATCGATGCCGGCCGCCCCTTCATGGGTATCTGCATCGGGATGCAGGTTCTGTTCGCGTCGTCGGAGGAGGCGCCGGGTTGTGCCGGCCTCGGTGTGTTCGATCGACCGATCCGGTGGCTGCCCGACACCGTCAAGCGGCCACAGATGCAGTGGAACGTGGTCGACTCACGGCGGCCGCACCCCATGCTGGCCGAGCTGCCCACCGAAACGTGGATGTACTTCGTGCACTCTCTGGCGGCGGCCGACGGAGACGACGTGATCGCCACGTGTGACTACGGCGGCCCCGTCGTGGCGGCCGTCGCTCGCGACAACGTCTGGGCCGCGCAGTTCCACCCCGAGAAGTCGGGACGCAACGGCCTGCGGATGTTGGCCAATTTCGTGGACCGGTGTCGCACCGGCGGGGGAGTGGAATGAAGCTGTTTCCTGCCATCGACATCCTGGCCGGCAAGTGCGTCCGTCTTTGGCAGGGCGACTACGACAACACCACCGTGTACGGCGACGATCCGGTGGCCCAGGCCCTCGCCTTCGCCGAAGCCGGCGCCGGTTGGATCCATGTGGTCGACCTCGATGCGGCCCGATCCGGAGAGTCCCGCAACATCGACGTCATCGCCGCCGTCGCCGCCGCGGTGCCCGTGCCGGTCCAAACCGGTGGTGGCATCCGATCGCGGGCCACGGCCGAACGGCTTCTGGGATCCGGCGTCGAACGGGTGGTGCTCGGTACCGCGGCGCTCGAGGACCCCGACCTGGTCCGCGCCCTGGCCGCTGAACATCGGGTCGCGGTCGGTCTCGACGCTCGCGCCGGTGAGGTGGCCACCCACGGGTGGCTGGAGGGATCGGGACGCACGGTGCTCGACGTCGCTCGTGGCTTCGCCGACGCCGGTGTTGATGCCCTCGTTGTCACCGACATCAGTCGCGATGGCACCCTGGAAGGCCCCGACGTGAAGGGACTCGAGGCGGTCCTGGCCGCCACCGACACCGATGTGATTGCCTCGGGTGGGGTGGGAACCCTGGCCGACCTCGAAGCGCTGGCTGCGGTCGCCGTGGCTGATCGGGGCCTGGCCGGGGCCATCGTGGGCCGGGCCATCTACGAAGGCCACGTCGACGTCGCCGCCGCAGTGGCGCTGCTCGAAGGACCCGGCTGATGCGCACGGCCCGAGTGATTCCGTGTCTCGACGTCGACGAGGGGCGGGTGGTGAAGGGGGTCAACTTCGTCAACATCCGTGATGCCGGAGATCCGGTGGAGCTGGCTGCTCGATACGACGAACAGGGGGCCGATGAGCTGGTGTTCCTCGACATCACCGCGTCGTCGGATCGGCGGGCCACCACGGTGGACATGGCCCGGGCGGTGGCCGAGGAGGTGTTCATTCCCTTCACCATCGGTGGTGGTATTCGCAGTGTCGACGATGCCCGCCGACTGTTGCGGGCCGGCGCCGACAAGGTCTCGGTGAACACCGCTGCCGTCGAGCGCCCCGAGCTGGTCGACGAGATCAGCACCGAGTTCGGCGCCCAGTGTTGTGTGGTGGCGATCGATGCCCGGTCCTCGCACGACACCGCCAGCGGGTTCGAGGTGTTCACCCATGGCGGTCGTACTGCCACCGGGGTCGACGCGGTGGCCTGGGCCATCGACGTGGTTGGCCGTGGAGCCGGTGAGATTCTGCTGACCTCGATGGACCGCGACGGCACCCGGAACGGTTTCGACGTCGACCTCACCCGCTCCGTGTCCGCGGCCGTCGGGGTGCCGGTCATCGCGTCCGGTGGGGTGGGCACCCTGGACCACCTCGTCGAGGGGGTGCAGCAGGGTCGGGCCGATGCGGTGCTGGCGGCATCGATCTTTCACTTCGGCGAGCACACTGTCGCCGAGGCCAAAGCCACCATGCAGGCCGCTGGCATCGAGGTGCGACCCGCCGGCTCCTGACTCGGGCTCAGCCGGGGGCGGGGGCCCGCACCCGTTCGGCGAACGAGGCCAGATCCTTGACCAGAGCCGGGCCCTGGTTGTCGAGCATGTGACCCACACCGGGAAGGGTGGCCGCTTCGAGGTTGGTCCAGCCCGCCAGCTTCGACTGGGCCTGGGCCGGGGGATTGAACTCGTCGTTCTCGGCGATCAGTACCCGTTTGGGTCGCTCGTCGTGGGCGGCCAGGTAGGCGTCGGGTGGGTGCACCGACAGCGGGGGAACCACCGCCCACCATCCGGCGATGCTGAGGTGGTCGAGCGCCAGGGCGATGTCGGCCCCGAACGAGTACCCGGCCACGATCACGCCGTGAGCGTCGCGGCCCAACAGTTCGCTGACCGTCTCGACCGCAGCCAATAGATCGAGGCGCTCGGCGTTGCCGTCGTCGAACGTGCCCTGGCTGGTGCCCACACCCCGGAAGTTGAATCGCATCACCGTGGCCCCGTACTCGGGCATGGCAGTGAACAACGCGTCGATGACGTGGTTGTGCATCGAACCGCCGAACTGCGGGTGAGGATGGACCAACACGACGCCCCAGGTGGGATCGTCGGGACGGGCCAACTCGGCATCGAGCCGATGGCCATCGCGTGTGCGGATGTCGTGCCGCTGCACCTCCATAGAAGCGACGCTACTGCGCGAGCGGTGAACGGTGGCGGCATTCGTCCCCGAAGGGTCGCGGCGCGACCGCTGCGAGGCGGGTGCGGCCCGCTACGGTGATCGGCCGTGAGCGACACCACCAAGGCCTCGAAACGTCAACCCGGGCCGGCGGCCGACGATGCGGGAAGTCGGTTGCCCATCAAGATGCTCAACGACCGCATCCTGGTCCATGTCGGCGTTCCGGATGGTGAGCGCCGGTCCACCGGCGGCATCTTGATCCCGGCCACTGCTCAAGTGGGCAAACGATTGGCCTGGGCCGAGGTGGTGGCCGTGGGGCCCAATGTCCGAAACATGGAGGCCGGCGACCAGGTGTTGTTCAATCCCGAGGATCGCTACGAGGTCGAGGTCGGGGGCGAGGACTACATCATTCTGCGCGAGCGTGACATCCACGCCTTGGCGGCCCCCCGGCTCGACGCCGGCAGCACCGGGCTCTACCTCTGACAAACACATTCCCGCGGTCGGAGCAGCCCCGTACACTCCGATCATGAACGAGACGTCGGCCCGGCCCGATCGCGCAGACTTTCGCGAGCTCGCCCGAAAACACCGTGTCGTCCCGGTCTGGCGGGAATTGTTGGCCGATCTGGTCACCCCCGTGGCCGTCTTCGCCCGGCTGGTGCCCGACGACCAACCCGGGTTCCTGCTCGAGTCGGTCGAGCATGGTGAACGCTGGAGCCGGTGGTCGTTCATCGGGCGCAACCCGATCGCCACCCTCACCGCCCGAGGGGCCTCGGTCGAGATCGAGGGTGATCTCCCGGTCGACGTACCCGACGACCAAGGCATTCTGGCTGCCCTCGAAGTGCTGCTGGCCGAGCTCGAATCGCCGGCACTCGGCGATCTGCCGCCCCTCCACGGAGGGGTGGTGGGGTACCTGGGCTACGACGTGGTGCGTGAGGTCGAGTCCCTGCCCGACACCCCGGCCGATGACCAGGGGTACCCCGATGCCGTGCTGTCGGTCATCGGTGAGCTGGCCGCTCTCGACCACTGGCGGCAACGAGTGGTGCTGCTCGCCAACGTGTTCGTCCCCGACGGGGCCGACGATGCCACCATCGACCAGGCCTACGACGACGCCCTCGACCGCCTGGACCAGATCGCCGCCGACGGCGCTCGGCCGCTCGACGAGCCGCTGGTCGAGCCTCCCCGGTCCGACGATCCACTGCCCACGGTCACCTCCACGATGGGTGAGCAGATGTACTGCTCGGCGGTCGAGGTGGCCCGCGAGCACATCCTGGCCGGCGACATCTTCCAGGTGGTGTTGGCGCAGCGCTTCGACTTCGACCTGGAGGCCGATCCCTTCGACTACTACCGAGTGCTGCGGCAGGTGAACCCGAGCCCGTACATGTACCTGGTGCGTCATCCCCAGGTCACCGTGGTGGGCTCGTCGCCCGAGCCCATGGTGCAACTGCTCGATCAACGTGTCATCAGCCGACCCATCGCGGGCACTCGACGCCGAGGGCGAAGCGACGAGGAAGATCGTCGTTTGGGTGCCGAGCTGCGCGAACACCCCAAGGAGGTGGCCGAACACGTGATGTTGGTCGATCTGGCCCGTAACGACGTGGGCCGGGTGGTCGAGTTCGGCACCGAGCAGGTCGACGAGATGATGACGCTCGAGCACTACAGCCATGTCATGCACCTGACCTCACAGGTCTCGGGCGAGTTGGCGGCCGGTAAGACACCCATCGACGTCCTTCGGGCGACACTGCCGGCCGGCACGGTGTCCGGGGCCCCCAAGGTGCGAGCCATGGAGATCATCGATTCACTCGAGCCCACCAAACGCGGCCCCTATGCGGGCATCGTGGGGTATCTCGACTTCTCGGGCAACATCGACACCGCCATCGCCATCCGCACGATGGTGGTGCACGAGGGCAGCGCCTCGGTGCAGGCGGGCGCCGGCATCGTGGTCGACAGTGTGCCCGAACACGAACACATGGAGTGTCAGAACAAGGCGCAGGCGCTGTTGAGTGCGGTGGAAGCGGCCCGGCGTATGACCCGAGCTCGGGCTCAGCAGCGCACCACAGTGGGCGAGGATCCGTCATGAGCGCGACCTGGTGGGCGCCGCTCGAGCGCGACATCGTGTTGATCACGGGCGACGATGCTCGCGACTACCTGCAGGGACAGATCAGCCAGGATCTGGGCGCCATTGCCCCGGGGGCCAGCGCCTGGTCGTTCGTGCTGGCGCCGCAGGGCAAGGTCGACGCCTGGTTCCGGTTGCACGCCCGAACCGATGGCACCTTCATCGCCGATCTCGACGCCGGATTCGGCGAGACCTTCGTCGAACGAATCGAACGGTTCCGCCTGCGCGTCGATGTGCACCTCGAGCGGCTGGAGTGGCAGTACGCGTCGCTGCGCGGGCCTTCGGTGTCCGAACCCGATGTACCCGACGGTGGTGTGGTGGCCGCCGTCGACTGGCCTGGGTTCTCTGGTTTCGACGTCATGGGCCCCGCCGTGGTTGCGCCGGCCGACGTCGATGTGGTCGGCCCCGAGGTCTTCGAGTACACCCGCGTCGCCGCCGGTTGGCCGGTCATGGGGCGCGAGCTCACCGAGAAGACCATCCCTGCCGAAGCCGGGATCGGCGAGTCGTCGGTCAGCTTCACCAAGGGCTGCTACACCGGCCAGGAGCTGGTCGCTCGCATTGACAGCCGGGGCAACAACACCCCGCGCCGGCTGTGTCGCTTGCAGGCCGAGTCGACCCTCGATCTGGCCGTTGGCGCCGAGGTGAGCTTCGAAGGAGCAGCGGTCGGTACCGTCACCTCGGCAGCCCCCACGCTCGGCGATCAGCCGTCGGTGGCCCTGGCCTATCTGCACCGCAAGGTCGAGGTGCCGGCCACGGTGGATGTGGGCGGCATCCCGGCCTCAGCCGTCGACGGGTAGACGAATCTCCAGCTCGGCTCCGCCGAGGTCGCTGCTCGTCGCAGCCACCGATCCCCCCATCGCTCGCACCAGCTCACGCACGATTGCCAGGCCCAGGCCCGATCCGCTCTCCCGATCCTTGGGAGCTCGGTGGGTGCGATAGAGGCGTTCGAACACGTGCGGGAGATCCTCGGTGCTGATACCGGGCCCGTCGTCGGCCACCGCCAGCACGAACAGGTTGCCTCGGCGCTCCAGGCGGACCTGGATGAGCGAGTCTGCGTATCGCACCCCGTTCTCGATCAGGTTGGCCACGGCCTGCGCCATCCGGTCGATGTCGACCCTGGCCCAGCACGGCTCGGATGGGACCAGGACCATCACCTCGAGGTTCTGCTGACGGGCCGCCGGGCCCTGGCCCGACACCACGTCGCCGACCAGCTCGGCGAGGTCGGCTCGTCGGAAGTCGAGCGAGAAGGTGCGGCTGTCGAGGCGAGCCAACTCCAGCAGGTCGTGCACCAGCCGGTCGAGCCGGTGGGATTCGGTGAGGATCACCCGGCCGGCTTGTTGGGGATCGGCGATGGCTCCGTCGGTGAGCGCCTCTGCGTATCCCTGGATCGACGTCATCGGTGTGCGGAGATCGTGACTGACCGACAACAGGAACTGGCGCTCGAGGCCTCGCGACCGTTCGAGGGCATCGCCCATCTCGTTGACCGATCGGGCCAGCTCGGCCGCCTCGTCGTGGGCTCGAGTCGCCGGTGCGGCCATACGCGCACCCAGGTCGCCATCGGCGATGCGGCGGGTCACGGTGCTGGCCTCCACCAACGGACCAGCCAGGGCTCGGCTGAGCCAGATCGACGCCAGGAAGGCCAGGAGCAACGCCGCCGCGGCGGCGATCAGGAACCAGCCCAGCAGCGGGCGGGCGATGGACTCCGGGACCCGGGTGAGCACCACCACCAGCTGTGAGGTGTCGTTGACGGGTCGGACCGACGCGACGAAAACATCGTCGCCCTTGCGGCCGGTGTCGGGTTGCCCCGATCGCAGGCGCGTGAGGTCGAGGTCCTCCAGGACCAGACCGCCGGGCAGGTCGACCGAGATCACGTTGTTGTTGCCGGCGAGCACTACCAACCCGATTCCTCGAACCTGGAGTGCCTCCTGGATCCGGGTCAGTCGTGCTCGCGAGACATTGTCCACGCTGGGTACGAGCGCAATGGCTTCCACCAGCCCTTCGGCCTGCTGGAGCAGCTCGTCCTCGGTGCGTTGTTGTTCCTGCGTGCGCGACAACAACAGGGTTCCCACGCCGGCCACGATGAGGGCGAGGGTGGCGGTGAGCGCAATGGTGGCGAGCAGCTTGAGGCGCATCAGTCGAGCCGGTAGCCCACACCCCACACCGTGTCGAGGGGCAGCTCTTGGCCGACCTTCTTGCGCAACTGGCGCACGTGTACGTCGACCGTACGGTCGTCACCGATCCAGTCGTCTCCCCACACGCCGTCGAGGAGTTGACGGCGGGTGAGTGCGAGGCCCCGGTTCTCGAAGAGGAACTGGAGCAGTTCGAACTCGCGAGCCGCGAGGTTCACGGGTGCGTCGCCGACGGTCACCTCACGGCGTCCGGTGTCGACCCGGACGAGGCCGGCTTCGTGGACGGGCGGGAGGTCGCGGCCCCCGCCATCGACGCGGCGAAGAATGGCCCGGACCCGGGCCACCACCTCACGGGGGGAGAACGGCTTCACGACGTAGTCGTCGGCGCCGAGCTCCAAGCCCAGCACCCGGTCGATCTCGCCGTCGCGGGCGGTGAGCATCAGGACGGCGGTGTTGCTGTCGGATCGGATCCGGCGGCAGACCTCGAATCCGTCGAGCTCACCCGGCAGGCCGATGTCGAGCACGACCAGACGAGGTCGTCGCTGCGAAATGACCTCCAGGGCCCTTTCGCCGTCGGCTGCCTGAAAGACGCGATAGCCGTCGCGGCGGAGATAGAGATCGACCAGGTCAGCGATGTTGGGGTCGTCCTCGACGACCACGATGACCGGTTCGTCGTTGGTCATGGATTCCTAAGGGCAGGCCGGGACTTCCTGGATATCAGAGATCTGTGAGGAGACCGTGAAGACACTCCGGCTCTCGTGGGATCGCGCCGGCGCCGTAGCATGGGGCCTTCGTGGATCACTATGACGCCCTCGAGCTGACATCGTCGGCCCAGCCCGACGAGATCCGGGCTGCCTACCTCAAGCTGGCGCGGCGTTATCACCCCGACAGCCATCCCGACGCCGCGCCGGCCGAGCGGCGGCGCAACGAACAACGTATGCAGGAGGTCACCGCCGCATGGGCCGTTCTCGGCGACGCCGAGCGACGCCGGGTGTACGACCAGCAGCGGCCCCAGCCCACGCGGAGCAGGTCGCGGGCCACCCACACCGCCGGCCGCGCCGACGACCCGTATCGATTCGTTCCCTTCGACCTCGACGACGATCCACCCATGCCCGACACCGATCCCGAGGGCCGTCGAACCCACTCGCGGGGCCTCAGCATGGCGCCGGTCTTGTTGTTGATGGCGGCCATCGCCTGCTTGATCGTCGGGGCCATGACCGGCTTGGCGCCGCTGTTGGCGCTGGGTCTGGGGAGTTTCGCGGCCAGCATCGTGTTGTTCATCGTCGTCCCGCTGGTGGCGCTCACCTCGTCACAACGCGACGACCGGCTGTGATCGGCTTCGCCGTCGGCCCGTCGGCGAGAAATCCTCGTCCGGCGAAATCCGGGCACCGCTAGAGTTCGCCCATGGCCCCGGCGTACCTCGAGCCCATCATCGCCGCCCATCGGGCCACGGCCGACAACGATGGGCGATCGCTGGACTCGCTGGTCGAGCAAGTGTCCGCGCTGGCGCCTTGTCGCGGGTTTCGTCGAGCATTGATCGGCGCGGAGGGTATGGCCGTGATTGCCGAGATCAAACGCCGCTCGCCGTCTCGAGGGGCCCTCTCGCCCGATCTCGACCCCGCCTCGGTTGCGGCCGAGTACGTGGCCGGTGGCGCTACCTGTCTGTCGGTGCTCACCGACGAGTCCCACTTCGGCGGCAGCACTGCCGACCTGGCCGCGGCTCGTGCTGCGGTCGGCGTTCCCGTGCTGCGCAAGGACTTCACCGTGGCCGCCAACGATGTGGTCGATGCCCGCCTCATGGGCGCCGACGCCGTGTTGTTGATCGTGGCCGCCCTCGACGACGTCGAGCTGGCCGATTTCCATGCACTGGGTGTCGAGCTGGGCCTCGATGTGTTGGTCGAGACCCACGACGAGGGCGAGATCGATCGGGCCATGGCCGTCGGCGCCGACCTCATCGGCGTCAACCAGCGTGACCTGTCCACGTTTGAAGTCGACACCGACCGGGCTGTCCGAGTCGGGCCCAGCATGCCGGACTCGGTCGTCCGCGTGGCCGAATCAGGGGTTCGGGGCCCCGACGATGCCCGTCGTTTGGCCGCCGCCGGCTATCACGCCGTCCTGGTGGGGGAGAGTGTGGTCACCGCCGGTGATCGGGCCGCTGCGGTGCAGGGGCTGCGGGCGGTCGATCGATCGACACCGTCCGGTTCCGTGGCCCGGTAGCGTCGACTCGTGTTCGTCAAGATCTGCGGTATCACCTCCGAGGCCGACGCGTTGTTGGCCGTGGCGATGGGTGCCGACGCGGTGGGGTTCGTGTTCGCCCCTTCGCCTCGCCAGGTCTCGGCCACGGCAGTGCACGACATCACCCGCCGTCTCCCGCCCGACGTGCTCACCGTTGGGGTGTTCCGCAACGATGCTCCCGACCGGGTGATCAAACTCGTCGACCAGGCCGGCCTCAAGGCGGCCCAGCTGCACGGGTACGAGACCGCCGAGGACACCCAGGCGGTCAAGGAGCGCGTCCGCATCGTGTTCAAGGCCTTCCCCGCCGGTGACCCGGCCATCGAGCGGTTCGACGATTTCGGGGCCGATGTGTTGTTGGTCGACGCCAAGAACCCCGGTTCGGGGCAGGTGTTCGACTGGTCGTTGGTCGATGCTGCGCCTGACCGCTCCCGCCTGCTGCTGGCCGGGGGCCTGCACCCGGGCAACGTGGCTCAGGCGATCGAGCAGGTCTCCCCCTGGGGCGTCGACGTCTCCACCGGCGTCGAGAAGGCGCCCGGCCAGAAGGACCCGGTTCGGGTCAAGGCCTTCATCGCCAACGCCAAGGCGGCCGAAGCTGCGCCGTACGAGGGGTCATCGGCTGGCCCCTACGACTGGATGACCGACGAGTGATCGACCGCGACGGAGTACGACCATGGTGATGGGTGACCCGAGTACCGACGGCCGCTTCGGCGAGTTCGGTGGCCGCTTCGTCCCGGAGACGCTGATGCCGGCGTGTCAGGACCTGGAGAAGGCCTTTCGGGCCGCCTGGGCCGACGACGAGTATCGGAGCCGGCTCGATGGCCTGCTCCGTGACTACGCCGGTCGGCCCAGCCCGATGACCGAATGCCATCGCCTCGGCGCCGAGCTCGGGATGCGGGTGCTGCTCAAACGTGAGGATCTCAACCACACGGGATCGCACAAGATCAACAACGTGCTGGGGCAGGCGCTGCTGGCCGAACGAATGGGCAAGAAGCGTCTGGTCGCGGAGACCGGTGCCGGACAGCACGGGGTGGCCACCGCCACCGCCGCCGCGCTTCTGGGTCTCGAGTGTGTGGTCTACATGGGCGAGGTCGACATCGAACGGCAGGAGCTCAACGTGTTCCGCATGCGCCTGCTGGGCGCCGAGGTGCGGCCGGCGACCTCGGGCAGTCGCACCCTCAAGGACGCCATCAACGATGCCATGCGCGACTGGGTGGCCACGGTCGAGGCGTCGCACTACTGCCTCGGGTCGGTGATGGGCCCCCATCCGTACCCGTGGATGGTGCGGGAGTTCCACCGGGTGATCGGGACCGAGTCCCGCGAGCAGTGCCAGACGCTCCTCGGTGGTGACCCTGATGTGGTGGTGGCGTGTGTGGGCGGAGGGTCCAACGCCATCGGGATCTTCTCCGGCTTCGCCGACACCGAAGCCGCACTGGTCGGTGTCGAACCGGCCGGTGGGGCAGCGATCGGTCGCGGCGTTCCCGGGGTGGTGCACGGATCGCACTCGTATCTCATGCAGGACGAGTTCGGCCAGGTTCGCGAAGCCGAGTCGATCTCGGCCGGACTCGACTACCCGGGTGTGGGGCCCGAGCACTCACACCTGGCCGCATTGGGTCGGGCTCGCTACGAGGCAGTCACCGACGACGAGGTCATCGAAGCCTTCCAGCTGTTGTCGCGTACCGAAGGCATCATCCCTGCTCTGGAGCCTGCTCACGCGCTGGCGTGGATCAGTCGCGAACGGGAGGAGCTCGCCGGCCAGACGGTGCTGCTCAACCTGTCGGGCCGGGGTGACAAGGACGCCACCCAGATGATGGAGATCCTGTCGTGACCGGTCTGCTGGAACAGCACCTCAGGGATCGACGCGATGGTGGCCACAAGCTGCTCATCCCGTACATCACCGGCGGGCTCACCGGTCAATGGACCGACGCCGTCGAGGCGGCGGTGGCGGCCGGAGCCGACGCCGTGGAGATCGGTATTCCGTTCAGCGATCCGGTCATGGACGGTCCCACCATCCAGGAAGCCAGCGACCGCGCCCTCGCCGACGGCGCCACCCCCATGTCGGTGCTCGACGACGTGCGTCGGCTCGAGGTCGACGTGCCCCTGGCGGTGATGACGTACTACAACCTGGCGTTCCACAGCGGACTGCAACGGTTTGCTGCATCCCTCCACGAGGCCGGCGTCAGCGCGGCCATCCTTCCCGACATGCCGCTCGAAGAATGCGAACCGTGGGCCGAGGCCGCCGGTGAGGCGGGTGTCGAGATGATCCTGCTGGCCGCGCCCACCGCCCCCGACGATCGGCTTCCCCGCATATGCGAGCGAACGCAGGGTTTCGTCTACGGCGTTGGTCTGCTGGGGGTGACCGGAGAACGAGCCGAACTGGCGGCCAGTGCCACCGAGATGGCCGTCCGGCTCAAGGCCGTCACCGATGTGCCGGTGTTGGTCGGGGTTGGTGTCTCCACTCCGGCCCAGGCCGTCGAGGTCTGCGCCCACGCCGACGGGGTGATCGTGGGTTCGGCGGTGGTGCGGCGACTACTCGATGGGCATGGCCCCGAGGGCGTCGGTGATCTGGTGCGCGAATTCCGGACCGCACTCGATCGCTGAGGCGCTGGGCCGCCGATGCTCGACTTCATCCTCGAGCTGGCGTTGCCCCGAACCGATGCCGGTGTCGCCGTGCAGTGGGCGGTCATGGTGCCGGTGTGGGTGATTGCGCTGGTGGTGACGCGACGGGCCGACCCCGACATCCGCCGATTCGTCCTCGGGCTGGTGCTGTTCAACCTGGCGTGGTTCGTCGTTCGGACGCTGCACTAGTTCGTCGCGCCGCAGACCGATGGTGCACGCGGCTGGTGTGGTCCCGGTCCATACTCGGGAATGTTCACCGACCCATCAGGTTTGACGTGCCGTGAAGGAATTTGACCTCGTAGTGGTCGGTGGCGGCACCGGTGGCCTCAGCGCAGTCCGATCGGCGCGGTGGGCGGGGAAGTCGGCGGCACTGATCTCGCAAGGCGAACCCGGCGGCGACTGCACGTTCACCGGCTGTGTTCCCTCGAAGGCGCTCATCAGCGTGGCCGCCCGTGGCGGTTCGTTCGCCGAGGCCATGCACCGGGTTCGGAGCAGCATCGACACGATCTCGGTCACCGAATCCATGGCCACGTTGCGCCAGCAGGGCATCGAGGTCATCGACGGGCGGGCCACGATGGTCGCCCCCGACACGGTCGACGTCGACGGCACCCGCATCCGGGGAGCACGCATCGTGATTGCCACGGGCGCACAGCCGGTGGTGCCGACGATCCCTGGCCTGGACCAGGTCGACGCCCTCACCAACGAGAACATCTTCGATCTGAGCGACGCGCCCCAGTCGCTGGCCGTGCTCGGTGCCGGACCGGTCGGTTGTGAACTGGCCCAGGCACTGGCTCGCCTGGGCGTCGAGGTGACGGTGTTCGAGGCCCTCGACCGAGTGCTGGCCCGCGAGGAACCGCGGGCCTCCGCGGTCGTGCAGGCCGCGCTGGAGGCCGACGGAGTGTCTGTCCGGGTCGGGCAGCCGGTCGTCGAATGCCGATCGGTGGCCGGTGGCGTGGAGATGATCGCCGACGGTGCGGAACCGGTGACGGTCGAGCGGGTGCTGGTGTCGGTCGGGCGCCGTCCGTCGAGCCAGGGAATGGGCCTGCAGGAGATCGGAGTCGAGCTCGACCAACGGGGCCACATCCAGGTCGATGGCCACCTTCGTACCGCCGTCGACGGTGTCTATGCCGTGGGCGACGTGACCGGTCTCCTGCCCTTCACCCACGCCGCCGACGAGATGGGCCGGCTGGCCGCCGGCCACGCCCTCGGGTTTCACCCTCGCTGGAAGTTCGATCCCTCGGTGGTGCCCTGGGCCACCTTCACCGATCCCGAGGTTGCCCGAATCGGCCCGACCGAGGCGGAGGCGGCGACCATGGGCGGACGGGTGGCCGAACTGTCGATGAGCGACTTCGACCGGGCCATCACCGACCACCGCACCGAGGGGTTCATCAAGATCATCACCGGCCCCAAGACCTTCACCCGGAGGCTGTTCGGCGGCCGGGTCATCGGCGCCACCGTGGTGGGCCCCCGTGCCGGCGAGACGATCAACGAGTTGGCCCTGGCCGTGCGCACCGGCATGTTCACCGGACGATTGGGCCAGACCGTTCATGCCTACCCCACGTGGGGGTTCGCGATACCCCAGACCGTCGCCCAGTTCTTCCATGAGGTCGATGGCCGGCGGGCCCGCCCCGCCCGGGCCGACGGAGGCTGATCGGACGGGAACAAGCATCGAAGCTGCCGGGTTTCGTGGCCATGCCGGTCCGCCGCTCACTCGTCGCCGTACTCGCCACCATTGCGGCGGTGGCCGCGGCCTGTGGGTCGTCGGGCGGAGAAGCGGCGGTGTCGGCCGAACAGACCACCACATCATCGGGAGGCTCCTCGGGGTTCGTGTCCTGTGAGGTGTCACGCGAGGCCGGCGCCGACGGCGACGAGCTGGAGCGAATCCCGTCCACTGCGACCGAGGACGTTCCGTCCGCTCTCGACGATCGCAGCAACTCGGCCTTTCCCGACCCGTTGGTCGACATCGGTCGAATCCTCTCGGGCGGTCCACCTCCCGACGGGATTCCCGCCATCGAGGAGCCGCGGTTCGTTCCGGTTGCCCAGGTCGACTACGTGGCCGACTGCGAACCGGTGGTGGTGCTGTCGATCGACGGTCAGGCCCGGGCGTACCCGATCCACATCATGACCCGTCACGAGATCGTCAACGATGCCTTCGGCGACATCCCGGTCACCGTCACGTACTGCCCGTTGTGCAGCTCGGCCGTCGCCTACGACCGTCGGGTCGGCGACCGAATCCTCGATTTCGGCACGTCCGGGTCGTTGTACAACTCGGCGCTGGTCATGTACGACCGCCAGACCGAATCGTTGTGGAGCCACTTCACCGGTCAGGCCATCGTCGGTCATCTCACCGGCACCGAGCTCGACACCATCCCCATGGCCACGGTGTCCTACGACTCGTTCCGCGAGGCGTACCCCGACGGCTACGTGCTCAGTCGCAACACCGGATACGGCATTCAGTACGGAGCCAACCCGTACATCGGGTACGACACCGAGGGCACCCGTCCGTTCCTGTTCGATGGTGAGGCACCGGACGACTTCGCCGACAAGGAGAGGTTCATCGGTGTCGAGCGCAACGGTGAAACGGTGGCGGTGCAACAGGAGCTGGTCTTCGCCGAAGGGGTAGTGCCCTTCACGGTCGGCGGCGACGACCTGATCGCCTGGATCGAACCCGGCACACCGTCACCGCTGGTGTCCGACACCGTGTCTGACGGCCGTGACATCGGCGCATCGGGGGTGTTCGTGCCCGAGGTCGACGGGCAACCGATCACGTTCAGCCGCACTCAGGACGGTTTCGTCGACGACGAAACCGGATCGACGTGGGACGTACTCGGTCACGCCACCGCCGGTGAGCTGGCCGGCGCCCAGCTGGAGGCTGTGGCCCACCTCGACACGTTCTGGTTCGCCTGGACTGCCTTCCATCCCGACACCGCCGTGGTCGACTGACCCGAGCTGCCGCCTAGTCGGGGTCGATCTCGCCGGCGGCCAGGCGGGCCCCGAATTCGCGGAGGCGCTGCAGCTCGGGGGAGGACGCGTCGGCCCCGGTGCGCTGAATGGCGTCGGACAGGGAGCGATACGCTTCGGCTTCGAGCCCGCAGTCGCGACAGGCGTCGAGGTGCTCCTGGAGGCGGGCCACTCGTTCGGGATCGTCGATCTCGTGGTCGAGGAGCTGCTGGAGCGACCGACCCACCTGGCGACACGACAGCTTGCGGCGTCGGCGAATCATGATGCCTCCCTGGGCACGTAGTGCGGGGTGTCGATGCCTTGGGCCTCGAGCTGTTTGCGCATTTTTCGTCGAGCGCGGTGCAGGCGACTCATCACCGTGCCCACTGGGACGTCGAGGGCATCGGCGGTCTCCTGGTAGCTCAACCCGTTCAGGTCGACCATCTCGACCACCTGGCGAAATCGGTCGCCGAGGTCGGCGAAGGCTCGTTCTACCGCGGTGTCGAAGGTCTGTTCGATGAGTGGGGTCTCGGCGCTCCCGCCGTCGGTGGAGGTGTCGGCCACCCGTGGCATCGTCTCGTCGGGATCGGCGAGGAGTTCCGGTCGTCGACGGCGCACCCGATTGAGCTGGGCATTGCGCAGGATGGTGAGCAACCAGGCCCTCGGGTGGCGGCCGTCGAAGCGTTCGATGGCCCGGTAGGCGCGCAGCAGCGTGTCCTGCACCAGGTCCTCGGCATCGGCTGGATTGCGGGTGATCGACAGTCCGACGCGATACAAGACATCAACTTCGGGAAGCACGTACTGCTCGAAAGCCTGCTGACGGTGCGCGTCCGAGCCCGGGTCCATGGCTGATGCAACCACATTGGCGGCTGCTTGCTTCCGTGTTGAGGCCGAAATGACCGGGGGAATGCCTCTGCCGCCCGCCGAGTTCACCTTGTGGTGAGACTCCTGCGACATGTCCATGCGGGGCGGTGGCTGAGCGCCTACGTCGACGGCGAGGCACCGTCGACCCGCGCCGGGGCGGTCGAACGACACCTGGCCGAGTGCCCGGAATGTCGTGGTGTCGTCGAGTTCATCCTGGCCAGCAAGGCCGTGCTGCAGGGCGCCGCGGGCGGGTCACGGTCACCAGAGGCAGTGGGGCTCGGCCCATCGGATGGGTGAGGCGCTCCGGCGGTTGCCCCGAGGGGTGGGGGCCACAAGCCGATGACAAGCGACGTGACGTTGCTGGCGGCCTTCGGCGCCGGTTTGGTGTCATTCCTCTCCCCGTGCGTGTTGCCCATTGTTCCCGGGTATCTGTCGCTCATCACCGGTCTCGACATCGCCGACCTCGAGCAGGGGCGAAGCGACCATCTGTGGCGGATCGCCCGCAACACCGGCCTGTTCGTGCTGGGTTTCGGGTCGGTGTTCGTGGCCATGGGAGTGAGCGCCTCGGCGCTGGGTGGGGTGCTGTTCGAGAATCAGGTGCTCCTGACCCGGATCAGCGGGGTGATCATCCTGGCCATGGCGCTGTTCATTCTGGGTTCGCTGTTCGTGCAGGCACCCTGGCTCTACCAGGAGGCCCGTTTCCATCCGAATCTGGCCCGGTACGGCCCCGCCGCGGCGCCCGTCGCCGGGGCGGCGTTCGGGTTCGGCTGGACACCGTGTATCGGGCCGGTGCTCACGTCGGTACTGGCCATCGCCGCCTCCGACGGTCGCGAGTCGCGTGGAGCGCTGTTGCTGGCGGTGTATTCGTTGGGTCTGGGCCTGCCCTTTCTGCTCACCGGGCTGGCCATGGGTCGTCTCACCGGGGCGATGTCGTGGGTGAAACGGCACTTCGTGGTCATCACCGCTGTTTCCGCCGGGTTCCTGGCGGTATTCGGGGTGATCTTGATCTTCGATCAGATGTCGTGGCTGACCGGCCGGATCAAGGACGGCTTCGAGTCCGTCGGCCTGGACCGGTTGGTGGATCTGGGATGAACGTGGACAAGGAGGGCCGGTAGTGGCCAACAAGAAGAAATCGCCGAACCAGGGTCGAAACCGGTCCCGGACCGACAACGCCGAGGACCAGGCCCGCCGACGTGACCGCTCGGTACGGGCCCAGTACTTCGGGCTGGCGGCCCTTGGCATCGCCGTCATCGGGGGGCTGGTGGTGTGGGCCGTACTGGGGTCACGTTCCGAGAGCGGGACGACCGGGGCCACCGACTGGGACCTGCCGGCCGTGGCCAACGATCCCGACGGTGATGGCCGCCTGACGATCTCGGAGTTCGCCGGCCAGCCGTTGGTGGTGAATTTCTACGCCAACTGGTGTGTGGCGTGTGACGCCGAGCTGCCGCACTTCAGCGAGGTGTCGGCCCAGACCCAGGGACAAGTGCAGTTCGTCGGTGTACACACCCAAGAAGACGGCGGCAGCCTCGACCTGCCCGACGAACACGGCGTGAACTGGTGGCCGATCGCTCGCGACATCAACGGCACCCGGTCGGGCGGGAGTGGCCTCTATGACTCGCTGGCCCGAACCCCCGGAATGCCCATCACCGCCTTCTACAGCGCCGAGGGGGAGCTCCTACAAGTGACCAACGCACTCGACGGCAACTCCCTGCGCTCGTTCATCGAACAGTTCTACGGCGTGTAGGGGTAGCGGTACGCTTTGTCGCTTGGCTGAGCAGACGACGTTGTACGAGATGGTCGGGGGAGAGGCGTGGTTCGTCGACCTGGTCGACGACTTCTACGACGCGGTGGCCGGTGATGCCACCTTGTTGCCGCTGTATCCCGACGATCTCACCGAGTCCCGGTCGCTGCTGGCCGGGTTCTTGGTGCAGTACTGGGGTGGGCCCACCACCTATAGCGATGAACGAGGCCACCCCCGGCTGCGGATGCGCCACCAGCCCTTTGCCATCGGCGTGGCCGAACGGAACGCCTGGTTCACCCACATGGCTGCAGCGGTGCGGGCCCGTGAGCTGGCGCCATCGGTGGAGGCCGCCGTGCTCGACTACTTCGACCGGGCCGCCACCGCCATGATCAACCGGCCGGACTGACCCGGATGTAATTTGGCAACGTCGTTCGGCACCGATGACGACGGGTCGAGACCACTGCAATTCCGGGACCCGCCGAAGGGCTGTTTGGCGGAAATGCTTGACTTTGGCTCCGTTTTCGAGTCGCGTGTCATTTGCGAGCCCGGGCCTACCCAACCAACTCGGGCAATCAGGAGGAGAAATCCATGACGAAGAGTGAATTGGTCGCCGCCATCGCCGAGAAGGCCGGTACCACCCAGGCCACCGCAGGTGACTGCGTCGACGCCCTGGCCGACATCGTGTGTGCGCAGGTCCGCGGGGGCGGCGAGGTGAACATTCCCGCGTTCATCAAGTTCTCTCGCAAGGACACCAAGGCTCGCACGGGCCGCAATCCCCAGACCGGCGCCACCATTCAGGTGCCGGCCGGGACGGCCGTGAAGATTCAGGCCGGTTCCAAGCTCAAGGCGGCCGGAAAAGGCGCCTGAGGCTGCTCGCCCCGGCCCGACCGGGCCCGCAAACGTAAGACAGGACGGCGTTCCCGACGCCGTCCTGTCACGTTTTGACCAGCAACATCACACCATCACCCCCTCGTGAGGAGGCCACGTGACGGCACTGCCCGCACCAGCCGACCTGTTGCCCCATCGGGCGCCGTTCTTGTTCGTCGACGAGTTGATCGAGCTGGTGCCCGGCCAACGAGTGGTGGGCCGTTGGCATCTCACCGGCGACGAGGCCTTTTTTGCCGGTCATTTCCCCGGTCGCCCCACCCTGCCCGGGGTGTTGATGGCAGAGGCGATTGCCCAGGTGGGCGCCATCGGGGTGTTGTCCGATCCCCGCTACGCGGGTCGGTTGCCGTTGTTCGGCGGCCTCGACAAGGCGCGATTTCGCCGCCAGGTCGGGCCCGGCGACACCCTCGAGCTCTCCGTCGAACTGGGCCGCCTGTCGGCGCGGGCCGGCAAGGGCCACGGAGTGGCCACCCTGCACGGTGAGGTGGCGGCCGAAGCCGATCTGATGTTTGTCCTGGTCGACCCCGAGGGGTCGGCGGGCTGAGCCCGCCCGATCAGTCGCCGGGGCCCAAAACGAGCGTGCCGTTGTGGCCGCCGAACCCGAAGCTGTTCGACAGCGAGGGTCCGGGTTCCCAGTCACGGGGCTCGCCCATCACCAGATCGATGGCCGGTAGCTCGGGGTCGACGGCGGTGGTGCCCGCCGTGGGCGGGATCTGGCCCCGCTGCATGGCCAGAACCACGGCAACGGCTTCGATGGCACCGGCGGCCCCCAGGGCGTGGCCGGTGATTCCTTTGGTGGAGGTCACCACCGGACCGGGTGTGCCGAAGAGCTTCGCCATCGCCTCGGCCTCGGCGGCGTCGTTGAGTGGGGTGGAGGTGCCGTGGGCGTTGATGTGCACGATGTCGTCGGCCCGCAGGCCGGCATCATCGAGCGCCAGCTCCATGCAGTGCACGGCCCCGGCGCCGCCTGGCGACGGGGCGGTGATGTGGTGGGCGTCGGCCGTGGATGCCGAACCCAGCAGCTCGGCCAGGATGGTGGCCCCGCGTTGTTGGGCCCCCTCCCAGTCTTCGAGGACCAGAGCCCCCGCCCCCTCCGACATCACGAAACCGTCACGGTCGGCGCTGAACGGGGTGGATTGCATCTCGCGTGACAACGCCGTCATGTTGGCGAATCCGGCGACCGAGGTTTCGGTGAACGGGGCTTCGGCACCGCCGGCCACCACCACGTCGCACCGGCCACTGGCCACCAGGCGGGCACCGTTGCCGATGGCGTGGGTGCCGGCGGCACAGGCGGTGCAGGTGTTCTCGACCGGTCCCTGCCAGCCGTACCGCATCGATACCGCTGCGGCCGCGGCGTTGGGCATCATCATCGGCACCAGGAACGGCGACACTCGTCGGGTGCCCTTCTCGGACCGGGTGAGGATCTGTTCCTCGAGGGTTCTCACCCCTCCGATACCGGTGCCGACCCAGACTCCCCGCCGAGTGGGGTCATAGGGCAGCTCGCCGGCCGCCTCGATGGCTTGGGCGGCGGCCGCCAGGCCGAACTGGGTGAATCGGTCGGCGCGACGAGATTCCTTGGGATTGTCGTACCAGGGACTCGGATCCCAGTCGTCGATACGGCGGTGATCGTCGGGCGCATCGCCACACAGGCCGTCGAAGAAGGCGTCAGGGCCGATGCCGGCCTGGGCCACCACACCGACGCCGGTGACCGCGACGCGCCGAGATGACATCAGAGTTTGGCGCTGATGAGGGTGAAGGCCGCCTGGACGGTCTCGACCCCTTCCAGCTCTTCCTCTTCGACGCTGACGTCGAACTCTTCCTCGAGTGCCATCACCAGCTCGACCAGGTCGAGGCTGTCGGCATCGAGATCCTCGGCGAAGCGGGCGTCGGGCACGATCTGGTCGGGTTCCACCGACAAGACGTCGACCGCACACTTGCGGAATCGTTCGAAGTTCTCGTCACTCACGTCATTTGCTCCCGTGTTTGTTGGTTTGGTCGGGTTTGTCGATCTCAGGTGCCCATGGCCATGCCGCCGTCGACGGGCAGAACCACCCCGGTGATGTAGCCCGCCGAGTCGGAGGTGAGAAACCGAACAGCCGCAGCCACGTCATCGACGTTGCCCATCCGTCCGAGCGGAACGGCAGCAGTGATGGCCGCTTGTCGATCTTCTGGAAGGGCCTCGATCATATCGGTGGCGATGGGACCGGGCGCAACGATGTTGACGGTGATGTTCCGGGAGGCGAATTCTTTGGCCAGCGAGCGGCCCAGGCCCACCAGCCCGGCCTTGGACGCCGCGTAGTTGGCCTGCCCGGCCTGCCCGGCCGCGCCCACGATGGAGCTGATGAACACAATGCGGCCCCAGCGGCCTCGCATCATCGACTTCACGGCCCGGCGGGCCACTCGGAAGCTCCCGGTGAGGTTGGTGTCGAGCACGGCGCTGAAGTCGTCGTCGTCCATACGCAGGACGAGGCCATCGCGGGTGATACCGGCGTTCGCCACCACGATCTCGACTGGGCCCAGCGTGTCTTCGATGGTGGAGAAGGCGCCGTCGATGGCCGCGGCATCGGTGATGTCGCACGGCACCGCCAAGATCCCGGCCGCGACGATCTCGGGAGGGGCCTCGGCCCGGCAGGTGATGGCGACCTGGTGGCCGGACTCGGCCAGCGCCAGGGCAATCCCGAGCCCGATGCCACGATTGCCGCCCGTGACCAGCGCCACCCGGCCCGTCACGGTTGCCACCGGATGACGGCCGACGCCCAGGTCATGCCGGCACCGAAGCCGGTGAGCAACAACATGTCGCCCGGCTTCACTCGGCCGGACTCGATGCCGGCCACCAGGGCCAGCGGGATCGAGGCCGCCGAGGTGTTGCCGGTGGACTGGAGCACGTTGATGGTGCGCTCGGGTTCGATTCCCAGCTTCTGGCCGGCGCTTTCGATGATTCGCAGGTTGGCCTGGTGGGGAATCATCCAGTCGATGTCGTCGGGCGACAATCCAGCCTGGTCGAGGGCGGCTTGGCTGGAGGTGACCATCGCCCGAACCGCCCGGCGGAAGATCTCTCGGCCTTCCATGACGATTTTCTCGCCGTGATCGGTGTAGAGCCGGTGGCGGCCCTCACCGTCACACCCCAGATCGAACCCCAGCAGGGTCTCGTCGTCGCTGGCCTCGAGGACGACCGCTCCACCTCCGTCGGCGAACAAGATGGCCGTGCCGCGATCGGTGTGGTCGGTCCAGGTCCACAACGAGTCGGCTCCGATGACCAGGATCTTGTTGTATCCGAGGCTGATCATGCCGGCCGCCTGAACCAGGGCGTACACGAACCCCGAGCAGGCGGCATTGACGTCGATGGCGCCACAATCGAGCCCCAACGCGGCCTGCACGCTGGCGGCCGAGCTGGGCATCATCTGGTCGGCGCTGGTGGTGGCCACCAGCAACATGTCGATGTCGCCCGGCTCGACCCCGGCCGAAGCCAGAGCGTCGGCCCCAGAGGCGATGGCCATGGTGGTCGTGGTGGCACCGACCCGCCGCTCGCTGATGCCCGTACGTTCGACGATCCACTCGTCGGAGGTCTCCATGACCTCCGCGAGATCGTCGTTGGTGATGACCTTCTCGGGCAGGTAGGAGCCCCAACCGGTGATGTGCACGCCCATCAGCCGACCCGCAGCCAGGCGATGGGTTCGCGAGGCGTGATGCGTTCGCCGTCGACGGCCAGCAGGCCCATGAGCTCGCCGGTGAACGGTGAGAGCACCTCGACCTGGCCGACCGTGCCCAGCACCTGGCCCGTCTCCACCGGGAGACCGGCCTCGAGCCCCTCGACCGGAACGAACACGCCGGCGGCCGGGCTCACCACCAGTCGTTCGGTGGCGAAGAGATGCTCGCCCTCGAGCTGACCGACAGGGCCGGTGGGGGGCCCATGCAGTACCTCCAGCAGATGATCGACGTCGTCGGGACTGGCCACCGACAAGGTCTGTGCACCCTCGATGGTTCGTTTGGCCATCCCGGTCAACACTGTGCCCGGGCCCAGCTCGACGAACGTGGTGAAACCCTGGTCGGCCAAGCAGTGCAGGCTCTGCCGCCACCGCACCGGACTGGTGAGCTGGGCTCGTAGCAGCTCGGGCCATTCGTTGGCACCGTCGTGGGCCGATGCGTCGACGTTGGCCACCACCACGCCGTCCGGGTCGCGGAATTCGGTGGAATCGATGGCCTTTCGCAGGCGGTCACGGGCCGTGGCCATCAGCGGTGTGTGGAAGGCTCCGCCCACGGGCAGGGGCATGACCCGCTTGGCCCCCAGTTCTTTGGCCACCTCTCCGGCCCGTTCGACCGCTTCGACCGACCCGGCGATGACCACCTGACCCGGGGCGTTGTAGTTGGCCACCCAGACATCGTCGGCCGTGCGATGGCAGGCGATCTCGACGTCGTCGCCGTCGAGGCCCAATACTGCGGCCATGGTGCCGGGCTGCTCATCGGCGGCGGCCTGCATGGCGTCACCACGCTCGGCCACCAGTCGCACCCCGTCGGCGTAGTCGATGACACCGGCCGCGGTGAGGGCGCTGTATTCACCCAGGCTGTGGCCGGCATGGCCGGCTGCGTCGGCACCTACCCGGATGACGGCATCGAGGACCACCAGCGACAACACGTAGGTGCTCATCTGGGCGTTCCTGGTCTGCTTCAGCTCGTCGGCGTCGGCCTCGAGCAGCAGAGCTGCCAGATCGCGACCCGACGCCTCGCTGGCCTCGGAGACCAACTCCCACGACGGGTGTTCGGTCCAAGGAGCCCCCATTCCCGGTTTCTGTGACCCTTGGCCGGGATAGGTGAACACGATCATCGAGTTGATCCAGTCGATTGGTGGTTGTCGAAGATGTCAGACCGCGATCACCCGGATTCGGTTTCACCGAAGAAGGGTGACATGCGTCGTCGATCTCGTTTGGTCAGAGGCTACGCTGCTGGCTTCGCCCGGGTGGCGGAATGGCAGACGCGGAGGACTCAAAATCCTTTGCCCTTCGGGGCGTGTGGGTTCAAATCCCACCCCGGGCACTGCTACTTACCGCGTGGCGGGATCCGTCGCTGCCGTTCCTCGCTGGCGCTCGTCACTAACCGAGTTGTTCGGCTAGCGCCTCACAACATCGACGCCGTTACTCGACCCGCCGGCGGCTGCGCCGGAGGCGCTGACTGGTCGCTCGTCCCTCGCTCCCGCCGGGGACGCGGGGCGGTGCCTTCCCGCGGGCGGGATCTGTCGCTGCCGTTCCTCGCTGGCGCTCGTCGCCGTTCGCTTCGCTCACTAACCGAGTTGATCGGCTAGCGCCTCACAACATCGCCGCTGCTCCTCGACCCGCCTGCGGCTGCGCCGGAGGCGGCGTCTGGTCGCTCGTCCCTTGCTCCTGCCGGGGGCGGCGCTCGTTATGGCTCAGAAGTCGCTGCCGGGGGCGGCCACGCTGCGTTCCTCGGCGAAGGCGTTGATGTCGGCCAACACCTCTTCGTCCACCTCGCTGCACTCCATCTTCCACGTCCAGGCCGTCACCACGACCGGTTCGTCGAGGCCCGGGTTGGGGGCGACAACCACCGACGGGTGCTCGATGGCGGTCAGTTCGATGACGGCGTCGTACGACACCGTTTCGCTGTACTGAACCAGTACCCGACCTGCTTCGAGAACCGCCACCTGGGTCGAACGTGAAAGCGGTTCACCGACGATGCCTTCCGGTACCGCCACTGCGCCGTGGGGACCAGAGGTAGGGGGGTCGGTCAGGTAGTCGACCTCGGCGCCGTCGAGGATGTGCAGCTCGCTGGCCGGGTCGAGCTGCTCCTGGAACGCTGTGCCGCACGCCGACGATGAGCCGCTCCCGCTGCCGCAGGCCGCGGCCATGAACGACACGCCGATGAGGATGACCGAGACACGTTTCTTCACCCGTCCACTATGCCGTGGACGCTGGCCTCGCGTCGTACACTGCCCCCCATGACCAAGCAGCTCGTCGAGCGTCGCCTCCGTGAGGTGGGCAGCCGTTTACGCAAGCTGCGCGAAGACCTCGGTGTGGCCGATGAGCAGCTGGCGCACTTCTCCGGAGAGGCCGACGAGGCCCGGCTGCGAGCCCTGGTGTCCGAGACCCCGGGCGCCGATCGCGAACACCGCGACGCGCAGCGGCATGCGGCGGCCATGGCTCGTCATCGTGAAGAGGTCCACGGCGAGATCGAATCCCTCGAACGCGACCAGGACGAGCTCCTCGATCAGCTCCAGGCGTTTCAGGCGTGAGCGATCGGCTCCGGCGAGCAGCCGACGGCGCCCCCATCACGGTCGTGCTGGCCGAAGACGAGGCCATCATCCGTCTCGACGTCAAAGAAACGCTCGAAGACGAGGGTTACCAGGTGATCGGTGAGACCGGGCGAGGCGACGAAGCCGTCGAACTGGTCCGACGGCTCCAGCCCGACGTGGCCATCCTCGACATCAAGATGCCCGGTCAGGACGGCATCGAAACGGCACGTCAGATCTCCGCCGATCGACTGGCCGCGGTGGTCCTGCTCACCGCGTTCAGCCAGCGCGATCTCATCGAACAGGCCCGCGATGCCGGCGCCCTCACCTATCTGGTCAAGCCCTTTCAGCGGTCCGATCTGGTGCCGGCCGTCGAGATGGCCATCGCTCGGCACCGCGACTACATCGAGCTGGTCGACGAGAACCGTCGCCTGGGCGAACAGATCGAGTCCCGCAAGCTTGTCGACCGGGCCAAGGGTCGGCTCATGGACGACCGGGGCCTCAGCGAGGCCGACGCCTTCGGGTTCCTCCAGAAGACCGCCATGCACCAACGCCGCACCATGGCCGAGGTGGCGGCCGATGTGCTCGACGGCGGGGTCGCCGACACCGACGAGCCGCCGGCCTGACCCAGCTTCCACGGATCGCCTCCCGCTAGGGTCGGGCCGGTGTCCAAGCTGATGCTCATCGACGGTAATTCGCTCACCTACCGGGCGTTCTTTGCTCTCCCCACCGATCTGGCTACCGCCTCCGGGCAGGTCACCAACGCGGTGTTCGGGTTCACATCCATGCTCATCAACCTGTTGCGAGACCATCGACCCGACGGGGTGGTGGTGGCCTTCGACCGCCCCGAACCCACCTTCCGGCACGACCGGCTGCCCGACTACAAGGCCAATCGGGACGCGGCGCCCGACATCCTGCGCCAGCAGATGGGTCTGGTCCGCGAGGTCATCGAGGTGCTGGCCATCCCCACCATCGAGCTCGCCGGATTCGAGGCCGACGACCTGATCGCCACCCTCGCCACCCGTGGGCGCGACCGCAGCGACGAGGTCATCGTGGTCACCGGTGACCGCGACGCCTACCAGCTGGTCGAAGACCCGTTCGTGAAGGTGCTCTACAACAAACGAGGGGTGTCCGACTACGCCCTCTACGACGAGGCCGGCATCCAGGAACGCACCGGTGTGGTGCCGGCCGACTACGTGCTCTACGCCGCCATGCGGGGCGACAAGTCCGACAACCTGCCCGGGGTACCAGGGGTGGGGGAGAAGACGGCGGCCAAACTGGTCAACCAGTACGAAACGCTCGACGGCATCTTCGAACACGTCGAGGATCAGACCCCCAAGCTGCGGGCCAACCTGGCCGAACACGAAGACCAGGTGCGCAGCAACGCCGACGTCATGGTCCTGGTCCGCGACGTCGACATCGACGTCGACCTCGACTCCCTCCGCATCGGCGAACACGACACCGACGAGGTCAAACGTCTCTTCGAGTTCCTCGAGTTCAACAGCTTGTTCGACCGCCTGGGAGAAGTGTTCGAGGGTGATCTCGGCAGCTTGGGCACCGAAGTCGAGGTCCTGGAAGCCGAGATCGACGTGCTCGCCACGCCCGACGCCGTGATCACCGCCCTGGCCGGGCTGGCCGATGGCGGTGGCACGGTCGCGGTGGCCACGGGCCCCGGCGGGCTCGAGGAGGGTCTGGCTCTGGTGCTCGACCCGGCGGGTGCGCAGGTGGGCTGGATCGAGGGGGAGCTCCTCGACGATCCGGCCGTGCTCCAATCGGTGGCCGACCTGGTTGGTGCGGGCGGACCGCCGTTGGCGACCCACGACGCCAAACCCTTCGTCCGCGCCCTCCTGGCCCGCGACATCGTCGTCGACACACTGGCCCTCGACACCACCCTGGCTGCCTACCTGCTCGATCCGGCCGAGTCGGCCTACGAGATCGAAGCCTTGCTGCGCCGGTATGCCGGCTTCGAGTTGCCCGCGGCCGGTGAGGCCGACGAGGGCCAGCTCGACTTCGACGACGACACCGTGGCCCCGTCGTTGATCGCGGGGCGTCACGCCCTGGCCGTCGACCGGCTGGCCGAGCCAATGAACGACGCCCTCGAGGCCCAGGGTCTGCAAGCCCTCAACGATGAGATCGAAGTGCCGCTCGTTCGAGTGCTGGCCCGAATGGAGCATCTCGGCGTCGGGGTCGACGTCGCCGAGCTGGAACGGATTCGCGACCACCTGGTCAGCGAGGTCGACCGGCTGCGCGAGGCGGTCATTGCCGACGCCGGCCGCGACTTCAACGTCAACAGCACCAAGCAGCTGCGCGAAGTGCTCTTCGACGAGCTCGAGTTGACGCCGCAGAAGAAGACCAAAACCGGCTACAGCACCGACCACGCCTCGCTCGAGAAGCTTCAGGGTGAACACCCGATCATCGAGCACCTGCTCGACTACCGCGAGGTCGAGAAGCTCCGGGGCACCTACGGCGAGGGTCTGTTGGCCGAGGTCGACGACGATCACCGCATCAGAGCCACGTTCAACCAGACGGTGGCCCGCACCGGCCGCCTCAGCTCCGATGCCCCCAACCTGCACAACATCCCGGTTCGCAGTGAGACCGGCCGGGCCTTCCGTAAGGCCTTCGTTCCGGCCGAGGGATACGAGTTCCTGGTGGCCGACTACAACCAGATCGAGCTGCGCTGTATTGCCCATCTGGCCGAGGATCCGGGCCTGATCGGTGCCTTCGAAGCCGGCGACGACATCCACGAGGCCACCGCGTCGCGGGTGTTCGATGTCGAACCCGATGCGGTCAGCATCCAACAGCGGTCCCAGGCCAAGATGGTGTCGTACGGGCTGGCCTACGGCATGGAGGCCTACGGGCTGGGCCAGCGGCTCAACATCCCCACCGACGAGGCGGCGGTCATCCTCGACGCCTACTTCGAAGCATTCCCGGCGGTCCGGGCCTACATGGACCAGACCGTTGCCGAGGCCCGCGAACGTGGCTACACCGAGACACTCTTCGGTCGTCGGCGCCAGATTCCCGAGCTGTCCTCCAGCAACTTCCGCATTCGCCAAGCCGGTGAGCGCCAGGCCATGAACGCCGGCATCCAGGGTCTGGCCGCCGACATCTTCAAGGTGGCGCTGGTCCGTCTCGACGCCGAGCTCACCGCCCTACAGGCCGACAGCCGGCTCATCCTCCAGGTTCACGACGAGGTGATCCTCGAGGTGCCACCGGCCGAACACGACGACATGGCGGCACTCACCACCGAGGTGATGGGGGCGGCCTTCGAGCTCCGCGTCCCGTTGGCGGTCAACCTGTCGTTCGGCGACTCCTGGGCTGCGGCCAAGTGAGCGAGGCCGACCAGGGCCGGCACTTCTTCGAATCGATCGCTGATCACCTGGGTCCGGCCTACCTGCGTTATTCCTTCACCAAGGGCACCCAACAAGAAGTCGACTTCCTGGTCGACCAGCTCGGCATCGGAGAAGGCAGTCGGGTCCTCGACGTGGGTTGTGGTCCGGGTCGCCATGCGTTGGCCTTGGCCGAGCGGGGCATCTCGGTCACCGGTGTCGACATATCGGCACCGTTCATCGAGCTGGCCCGCGCCGAGGCCCCGGCGAATGCTCGTTTCGAGCAGCTCGATGCCCGCCGGCTGCCCTTCGAAGGCGAGTTCGACGCCGCCATCTCGTTGTGCCAGGGAGCCTTCGGGCTGGTCGGCGGGGGACCGGGTGTCGACCACACTGCCGTCGACCCCGACGGCGTGGTGCTCGACGGCATGGCCGACGCGTTGGTGTCGGGCGGCCGAGTCGCCGTCAGCGCGTTTTCGGCGTACTTCCAGGTGCACTATCTCGAGGACAGCGATGACTTCGACGCCGCCGGAGGGGTCAACCGGGAACGAGCCACCCTCACCGACACCGACGGTGTGCAAGTCGAACGTGACCTGTGGACGAGCTGTTTCACGCCTCGTGAACTGCGCCTGATGGCCGATCGATCGGGCCTCGTGGTCGATCAGCTGTACGGGGTCACACCCGGTCGGTACCGGGCCGACCCGCCGAGCATCGACGTGCCGGAGTTCCTCCTGCTGGCCCACAAGCGCTGAAGCGCCACCGGGCCGCTGCCGGACGCGGTCGCGACAGTCCGTTTCGTGAGGTCGGCCGCTAGGCTCCACTGCGAGCGCCCTTCCTGTGGTGGTGCTCTGCTGACCCCTAGCGACCGGATTCGGTGCCACAGCGAATCCACCCCGAAAGCGAACTCCGTGAGCGACGAATCTTCCACCGACCTTCTCGAAGGCCCCTCCGAAATGGGCACCTTCGACGACGAGGGCAACTACACCCCTCGTCAGATCATCGCCGACGACGATGCCGGACTCGATCTCGATGCGGCCTACGACGCCACCATGGTCAGCGTCGAAGACGGCCAGCTCGTCGAGGGCAAGGTCGTCAAGATCGACCGTGACGAAGTCCTGCTCGACATCGGTTACAAGTCCGAGGGTGTCATCCCGTCCCGCGAGCTCTCCATTCGCAACGATGTCGACCCCAACGAGGTGGTCGACCTCGGTCAGAGCCTCGAAGCCCTGGTCCTCACCAAAGAAGACAAAGACGGCCGTCTCGTGCTGTCCAAGAAGCGGGCCCAGTACGAGCGGGCCTGGGGCGACATCGAGAAGATCAAAGAAGACGAAGGGGTCGTCACCGGTCCCGTGATCGAGGTGGTCAAGGGCGGCCTCATCCTCGACATCGGCCTGCGAGGATTCCTGCCCGCATCACTGGTCGAGCTGCGCCGAGTGCGCGACCTCCAGCCCTACGTGGGCCAGACGCTCGAAGCCAAGATCATCGAGCTCGACAAGAACCGCAACAACGTGGTCCTCAGCCGGCGAGCGTGGCTCGAAGAGACCCAACGCGAACAGCGCGAAGACTTCCTCGACAACCTCGCCCCCGGCGAAGTGCGCACCGGTGTCGTGTCGTCGGTGGTCAACTTCGGCGCCTTCGTCGACCTGGGAGGCATGGACGGACTGGTTCACGTGTCCGAGCTGTCCTGGAAGCACGTCGATCATCCCGGTTCGGTCGTGGCCGTGGGCGACGAGATCGAGGTGCAGGTCCTCGAGGTCGACCGGTCCCGCGAACGCATCAGCCTGTCGTTGAAGGCCACCCAGCAGGATCCGTGGCAGGAATTCGCCTCCAACCACCAGGTCGGCGAGCTGGTCTACGGCCGGGTCACCAAGCTGGTGCCCTTCGGTTCGTTCGTGCAGGTGGGCGACGGCATCGAGGGTCTCGTGCACATCTCGGAGATGTCGGCGCACCACGTCGACCTTCCCGAGCAAGTGGTCACCCCGGGCGAGGAGCTGTGGGTCAAGATCATCGATCTCGACCTCCAGCGTCGCCGCATCAGTCTGTCGATCAAGCAGGCCGCCGAGGGTGGTGTGGTCGCCGCCGAGTACCAGGAGCACTTCGGCGAGCACGCCTACGACGACGAGGGCAACTACATCGGGTCGGGCACCGACTACACCGAGGAAGCCTGGGCCGACTACTTCCCCGATGGCGAGAACACCGGCGAGACCACCGAAGCTCCGGCCGACGACGCAGCCGCCGCCGAGGCTCCGGCCGGCGAACCCGTCGCCGCGGAAGCAGAGGTTGCCGAGGCACCTGTGCCCGACGCGCCGGCCGAAGCCGACACTCCCACCGAGGCCTGAGCACCGGGAGCACCGCTCCCGGTCCTGAACCTACGATCCGGTTTCGACGGGCTGGTTCTGCGCGTCACGGCGGCCGAGGGCCAGCCACCACCACATCCCGAACACCGCGGCCGAGATCACATGCCACAGACCGTGGTACTGGATGAGGCTGTCCGGATCGCAGGTCGGGCCGTCGGTTCGGCCGAGCAGCCAGGTGGTTGCCGCCACCGCCGTGACCACGATGATGGCGATGGCGATGGTGCGTTGGTGGCGGCTCGATCCCGGCCGGAGTCGGCGGCGATAGATCACGAACTCGGCGACGGCGATTGCTCCAGCCAACACACCGGTGGCGGCGGCCACTGCATCGAGGCTCCACCACGCCAGACCAGCAGCGGCCACGATGGTGGCCGCGAACACGGCCGGTCCATGACGGAATCGGGGGAACAGGATGGCGGCATCGTGCACCACGATGAACAACGCCGTGACCAGTATCGGGAGGTCGTGCAGCACCCGTGAGCCCACGGGCTGGGGTCCATGGAAGGCAACGCTGCCCAGACCGATCGCCATCAGACAGACGGCGTAGACGACCGACTCTCGTGGACGGATGTCGCGGCGCACCGCCCAGATGGCGATGATCAACCCGACGACAACGTAGGAAAAACTGGAGAGGGCGTTGACCGGCTGGGCCAGGAGGCCGTCGATCAGTTCTTCGCAGTCGGACTCGCCGATGCGGTGCCACGTCTGCCGGACGGTGGAACCGAGCATGTTCATCGGCGTGTGGTGGGTCGGCCCGATCGGCCCCGCGTCGACATCACCTCGACGCTAGCGGTTGGGTGATCCGGTTCGGCCACGGTGCTCGACCGGCCCGAACCGGCCACTAGCCTCGCCGGTCATGGCTGAGCCGCCCGGAGACGACACGCGCCCCGCAGCCGGGGAGGACGGACCGAAACCGGCCGAGCCTACGTCGTGGAACACCAAGACCATTCTCCGCATCGGACTGCGAATTGTGGTGGTCGTGGTCATTCTGGCCATCGCCCTCTTCGCCTTGGTGAACATCTTCGACGATCTCGATTTCAACCAGGTGAGAGCCGCCCTGGGGCGGCTGTCCGATGCCGAGTGGTTGGCCCTCGGGTTCGGGTGGCTCATTTGGATCGGGGCCCAGGGTCTGCAGACGGCCTCGTTGGTGCATCATCTCCCCGCCCGTCGGGGGGTCTTGGCCTTCCTCGGCCCGAGCGCGGTGGCATCAGTGGTGCCCGGACCGAGCGACCTGCCGGTGCGGTTCTCGATGTATCAATCCTGGGGCGTGGGCAACAGCGAAGCGGCCACGGCGGTGGCCGCCAGCGGGGTGTTCTCGGTCGGGTCGCAGCTGATCCTGCCGGCGCTGGCCGGACTGGCCATCGCCTTCGGTGACGTCGAGGTCGAGGGATTCATGGCCATCATCATCGTGGCCACGCTGGTGCTGGCCGCGGTCATAGTGGGCGCGGTGTTCGTGCTCGGTTCGGCCGGCCGCACCGAACGAGTCGCATCCTGGCTCGAACCCGTGTGGCGAGCCGGAAACCGGCTGATTCGTCGACCGGTTCCCGAAAAGGGGAGCTTCGCCGCGTTGGTGGTGGAGCAGCGAGCCCAGTCGTTCGACTACCTGAGCGACAAGTGGTTGGGCACCACCGGAGCCACCATCCTGACCATCGCAGCCAAGTGTTCCTTGCTGATCATGTGCCTTCGCTTCGTCGGCATACCCGAGGACATCCTCGGATGGGTGGCCATCTTCGCGGTCTTCTCCCTGGTGGCGGGGCTCACCGTGATCCCCATCACCCCGGGTAGTGCCGGCGTCGCCGAGGTGGCACTGGTGGGTATGTTGACGCCGATTGCCGGCAGCGAGTTCGTGAACGAGGTTGCGGCCGGGGTGCTGCTCTACCGGTTGTTGACCTGGATTCTCGTGATCCCCACCGGTCTCGGTGCGCTGGGGATCTGGAAGCTGAGCCTCCGGGGACAGGTCGATGGCTCGGCCGACGACGAACCCGTCGAGGCCGGTTTGACGCCCGACTGAACGATCAGGCCGCTCCCTCCGAAGGCCGTTCGGGGCGCGTCCGGAACCATCGGGGCCCGGCGGCCCGGGCGGTCAGTAGTGGGATGCCGCCGTGGAACTCGGACTCGGGATACTGCGCGGCCGGTGGCAACGGAGCCTCATCGGGTCGGGTCGCCTTGATACGGGCCTTTCGGTCCACATCGATGGCCTTCAGTGCATCGTCGATTCGCCGAGTCTGGGCTTCGTCGGTGCTCGGCAGATGGAAGGCATCCCGTACGAACCGGGTGGTGTCGGCTCGGTAGTCGTGACCGAAGCTCCGGAACTCGCCGGGCACGGTCACCATGGCGTTGGCGGCATCGATGGCGACTTGCCAGAAGGTGACAACCGGGATCCAGTCCATCTCCGAGCTCACGTTTCGCCCCCGCTCCTCACGCAACCAGGCCGGCTGCTGGATGGCCAGTTCGGGTCGGACGGAGGCAACCGGGTCGTTGTCGTGGGACAAGATGACGGCCCGCAGACGTTCTCGGGCGTCGTCGTCGAGCTCGGCCAACTGCTCGTGTCGGTCGAATACGCCGACGGTCCCGTCTGGTACGAGATGGCTCGACCCGGTTGCCATACCGTTGCGCGACCACTTGGCCAGCGCCGGCAGGCCCATCCACAGCGCCCGGTCGATGCCGTAGTGGTCGAACCCGGTGATCCCCTGGTCCATCACCACGTCGCTCGCCGTCCACGCCCCCAGACTCTCGCCGAACACCAGCACTTTCGGGCGGCGCTCCGCCGGTCGTTCGGCCAGCCGTTGTTTGATTCCCCACAGCAGCAGCCGGAACTGAATCCGTCCCAACCCCACCTTCTGGATACACAAGAACGAGGGGAAGCGGCCGTACTGGATGGCACACGTGGCGATGTCGCCGCGGGTCAGGAACTCGGCGGCCTCCACTACCGCCTGGTCGACCCAGCCGGTGCCGGTGGGCGACACGAGCAACAGGTACGAACGGTCGAACGCGCCGGTGCGTTCGAGCTCGTCGAGGGCCAGCTCGGCCCGACCCGAGCTGTAGAGAGGGGCAGTGTTGAACCCGACGTAGGTGCGGACGGGATGAGCCACCGCAGGCTCTCCCAGCACCTCTTCGATCAGCTCGGGAGGCACCACATCGGTGACGTACCGGCGACCCTGTTGGCCCAGCTCCGCGTACGGCGACAGGCTCTCGGAGCTCCCCGACACCAGCTCCGATCCGGGGATCTGGGCATAGGCCGGTTCCATCTTCTCGTTGGCCCGCCCCAGGTAGCCGATGAACCCGTTGTACAGCGCAGTGACACCGGCCGCCCAGAGTCCGGCGTTGGTGGTGCGGGCCAACACGGACTTGGACAGGCCCGGTCCGAAGTATCGGCTCAGGGCCGAACCGCTGAGCCGGTACAGCCGGCCCACCCCGGTGCCGGCCACCATGACACCCGCGGCCATGCCGTAGGCGGCCGGAACGGTGGCCTCCTGTGCAACCGGCCATCGACGGATCTCCCGTTTTAGGACGGCAAGGCGGCGGGAGGCCAAGGACGAGGCCCCGTGGGGGACGGCCGCGTTGGCGGCCACGACCCGAAGCTGGCTCTGGCCGGTGGCCATCCGCGCTCGGTTGACCCCGTCGTACACCAGGCCGCCGATGGAGGCGGCCCGCAGCACATCACCACCGGTGCGGGCGCCGGACCGCCAGAGCGTCTCGTCGTCGTATTCGGGAAGTGAGGCCAAGGCGTGGCCGATGGCTGCCTCGACACCGCGCACCGCGACCCGCGGTCCGAAACCGGCGTCGGGGGCGAGGGCCAGGGTGTTGGCCGCCTCGACGGTGGCACCGGCCGCTCGCGCCGTCAACACGTTGATGCCGGCGGCCAGTCCTTGGTGGATCGACGCGCGGGGCATGAGCGACGGGAGGAACGAGTCGAGGAAGGCGGCGGTCTCGAGTGGGAACGTCGGGCCGCCGATCCAGTCGAAGCGGTCGACCACCCACCGTCCGGGAGTGGTGCGCAGTCCACTCTCGGCGAGCTGTCGGGCCTGAGCGGCTCGCAGTCGGGACTTGGCGAGGGCAGGGGTCGGCGAGGTCGGCACGGCCCCGAGCTTGCCAGCTCTGGACCCCTCACCGCCTCTCCCGGCGGCGTGGGTGTCACGAACAACCACGAAGGAATCATGACGGTTGCTCAAGTCCCGTCACCGGGAACCGATCAAACAACTGGCCACCAAACCGCCATCCCAAGCAGAGGTTGCTGTGAGTTCTCGGAGAACCATGATCCTGATCGGTGCGATCGCCGTAGGCCTTCTGGCTGCGTTCGTACTCTTCAATTACATCCAAGGCGTCGAGGATGACCTCGAAGCCGGAAACGAACTGGTCGAAGTGTTGGTGGTCACCGCCGACATCGAGCAGGGCACCACGGGCGAGGATGCGGCACGAACCCGCATCGAGCGTCGCGACGTGCCCCGTGACCTTCGTCCGGCCAACGCCGTCACCGACGAGACACAGCTTGCTGGTCTCGTGGCGCTGAACACGCTGTCGGCGAACCAGGTCGTGGTGGAGGGACTGTTCGTCAGTCCCACCATCGCTGCACCTGAGTTCAGCGACCTCCTGCCCAAGGAGTACGTGACCTACTCGATCACCATGGATCGAGTTCGGGCCGCAGGCGGGTTCGTTGCTCCCGGCGACGAGGTCAACATCCTCGTTGCTGTGGAAGAGAACAGCGACACAGTGGCCGCTCCCGAAGACGAGGGCAGCCCCCTCGCCAACCCCGATGATGAGTTCACCTTCGACGGCCACGTGATCTTCCGGCCCCACCGCTACGTGTTCCAGGGTGTCAAGGTGCTGGCCGTCGGCAGCGAGCTGGTTCCCCAGCCCGGTGACGAGGTCGACTCGGAGATCTCGGCCGGCGGTGGCGGTGTGATCACCTTCGCACTGCCTCCCGACCAGGCCCAGTTCATGGCCACGCTGAACCCGGCCACCATGATCTTGTCGCTCACGTCCGACGACTACGAGCCCGAAGCTCTGCCGCCGCTCGACAGCGCCCTGTTCGATGTCCTCCCCGGCGAGGATCCGAACGTGCTCACTCCCTACGGAGTGAATGGCTACCTGAGCGACGTCGGCGACGAAACCGGTGCGGTGGCCTTCAGCGATGACGAGCCTGCCGACGACGAATCCGCTCCTGCTGACGACGGCGCTGGCGCCGACGCCGGCAACTGATCCGAACCACGACTCGGGGGACTCCACGATGTCTTCATTCTTCGCCGAAGAGGGTGCCGACTGGTTCGACCAGCCGACGCCGGCTGGCGACGGCGCCACACTCGAGGCTTCGGCCCCGGCTGAGGCTCCGTCACCGGCTCCGGCCACCATCGCCACCGTGGTCGTCGACCGCGACCCCGGTGTGCAGGCCGACCTGGCCGCCAAGCTGGGTGGAGTGCCGACCTTTGCGTCGATCGAAGAGTTGGCTGCACGGCTGACCGGTGCGCCCATCGTGGCTGTGCTCGGACCGACGTGCTCTCACCCCGAGATCCTGGTTGCCTCCGAGCGGGTGCTCAGCTATCACGCGGAGCTGGGGACGGTGCTCGTCGCCGACGAGCTCTCCACCAGCCTGTTGCAGCAGGCGCTGCGGTCCGGAGTGAAGGATGTCCTGGCATCGCCGGTCGATCCCGGCGAGCTGTTGGCCACCATCCAACGGGTCGGCGCGACACTCCAGCCGATCGCCGGGTCCACCCCGGCGGCCGACACCCCTGCCTTCGACGAGCTCGGCGAAGGTGCCGAGCCCGGGAAGGTCATCACCGTGTTCTCCACCAAGGGTGGAGCGGGCAAGTCGATCATCGCCACCAACCTGGCAGTGAGTCTCGCCCAGCGCAGCGAACGGCCGGTCTGTCTCATCGACGCCGACCTGCAGTTCGGCGACATCGCGGTGATGCTCAAGCTCGCTCCGCAGCACACCATCGTCGACGCAGTGGCGTCCCAGGACCGACTCGATGAGTCGATGGTGCAGAACCTGCTGACCGTGCACGAATCATCGGGACTGCTGGTGTTGCCAGCTCCGCTGGAACCAGCCTTCGCCGATCAGATCGGCGCCGGCGAGATGGTGCAGGTGGTGGAGATACTGCGCCGCTTCTGCAGCCATGTCGTGATCGATACCCCGGCGTACTTCAACGACGTGGTGCTCGGTCTGATCGAGGTCAGCGACGACGTCTTGTTGGTGGCCGGCATGGACATTCCCAACATCAAGAACGTCAAGATCGGCCTGCAGACCCTGCGTCTGCTGAACACCCCCATGGAGAAGCTGCGTCTGGTGCTCAACCGGGCCAACTCCAAGGTGAAGCTCGACGTCAGCGAAGTGGAACGCACCCTCGAGGTGAGTGCCGAGTCGCTGATTCCGAGCGACGTCGTCGTGCCGCAGTCGGTCAACAAGGGTGTACCGGTTGTGTTGAGTGCACCCCGATCGGGTGTGGCCAAGTCGCTCGAAGAGCTGGCCGGCACGTTCATCGCCGTCGAGGGCAAGCGCAAGCGGCGCTGACCCAACCAATTCCTACCTGTTACATCGATCCGTTCAACCACTGACCCAACCGCTCCGAGGAAACAGATATGTCTCTCTACCAGCGACTCCATGAGGCACAGAATGGAGCCGGCGAGCCTGAAGCAGCCGGCGGTGGTGTCAAACGCGACCCGGTGCTCGATGAGCTCCGCCAGCGCATCCACCATGTTCTGATCGATGACCTGGGCCCCATCCTCTACGACAACCGTTTGTCCGAGGAGGAGCTCCGCAAGCGGGTCCACGAACAGCTCCAGGCCGCATTGGCCCAGGAACGGGCACCGCTGTCGGCCGCCGACCGGGCTCAGCTGATCCAGGACGTGGCCGACGATGTGCTCGGCTACGGACCGATCGACAAGCTGCTCAAGGACGACGACGTCACTGAAATCATGGTCAACGGTCCCGACCTGGTGTTCGTCGAGCGCAAGGGCAAGCTCACCAAGGATGCCGCGGTGACGTTCGTCGACGAGATGCACCTGCGTCGAGTCATCGACAAGATCGTGGCCCAGGTCGGTCGTCGCATCGACGAGAGCCAGCCGCTCTGTGACGCCCGCCTTCCCGACGGTTCTCGTGTCAACGCGGTGATCTCGCCGCTGTCGATCGGTGGACCGTTCCTCACCATCCGTAAGTTCGCCAAGGACCCGCTCCAGATCGACGACTTGATCCGGTTCGGCACCCTCGATGCCCACTCGGCCCGCTTCCTGCAGGCCTGCATCGTCGGCAAACTCAACGTCATCGTGTCCGGTGGTACCGGTACCGGTAAGACCACCGCCCTCAACGTGTTGTCGTCGTTCATCCCCGCCGATGAGCGCATTGTGACCATCGAGGACGCCAAGGAGCTCCAGCTCCACCAGGAGCACGTGTTGTCGCTCGAGTCACGACCCCCCAACGTGGAGGGGAAGGGCGCGGTGTCCATTCGTGAGCTGGTGAAGAACTCGCTGCGTATGCGACCCGACCGCATCGTTGTTGGTGAGTGTCGCGCCGGCGAGGCCCTCGACATGCTCCAGGCCATGAACACCGGCCACGACGGCTCGCTCACCACCATTCACGCCAACGCTCCCCGAGACACCCTGAGTCGTCTCGAGACCCTGGTGCTGATGGCTGGCTTCGACCTCCCCATCACGGCCATCCGCCAGCAGATCTCGTCGGCGGTGGATCTGATCGTGCAGCTGTCCCGTCTGCGGGACGGCAGCCGTCGCATCACCCACGTCACCGAGGTGCAGGGTATGGAGGGCGACGTCATCACCCTCCAGGACATTTTCTTGTTCGACTTCGGTGCGGGCGTCGACGAGCAGGGTCGCTACCGCGGCTCGCTCAAGGCTGTTGGTGTGCGTCCCAAGTTCGCCGAGAAGCTGGCCGACATGGGTATCCGTCTCGGACCCGAGGTCTTCCAGCCCGAAGCAGGAGGACAGCGATGATTCGAGCGGCAGCCACCGACGCACGGTGGCGGGTATTCCTGGCCGCCGTCCTGACCGCCATGCTCGTCGTGGCGGCCGGTCCGGCTGTCCTCGCGCAGGACGACGAGGCGAGCAACGTCGACGTCGGCGTGCGCCAGGTCGACATGCGGGCCCAGCCCAAAGCGCTCATCCACACCGGATCGAGTGCGACACCCACCGTGGGCGTGCTCGTCAACGGTGTCGAAGCCAACTCGGTTCGCGTTACCGAGGCCGCTTCGACCAGCTATGACCTCGACACGGTGCTGGTGATCGACGACAGCGAGAAGAACGGTGACTCGCTCGAGGCGATCAAGGCCAGCGCCATCGACTACGTCAACCAACTCGCTCCCAACGAGCGGGTCTCCATCGTGACGGCCGGTTCGGCTGGTCGCCTGCTCGTGCCGTTCTCGTCGAACCCGACCAGGCTGGCCAACGAGATCGCCACCATCGAAGCGTCCGGCCCGTTCCGTATGTGGGACGGCATGTCGGTCGCGCTCGACCAGCTCGAACGAGGTGACAACGAAGAGACGGTCTCCAGCATGGTGGTGTTTGCCGCCGGCGCCGAGGAGCTCTCCGACACTCGACCCACCGTGGTCGAGGGTCGGCTGCTCAACCTCAACGCCCTGGTCCACGTGGTCGGTGTCGACCTTCGAGGCATCAACAGTGCCGAGCTGCGCGGGCTGGTGGCCGACAACGGAGGCTCGTACAACGTCGTCTCCACCACCGACGAGCTGGCCGCCACCGGTTCTGAGCTCGATGCCAACGCACGAGGTCTGTATGCGGTGTCGTTCCAGTCCGACGAAGTCACGGCTGGAACGAACCTCGACCTGACGGTCGACGGCGAGGTCTTCGAGGTCGGCTACATCGACGGATCGGCGGCTTCGGGCGAGACCCTGAACCGCGGGCAGTCGACCGGCGGTGACTCGACCTTCTCGTTCCTCACCGGCGACCGTGCCTTGTTGCTCGGCATCGTGCTCGGCGCCCTGGCCATCGGTATGGCCGTGCTCGCCATCGGGCTGCTCTTCCAGAACGACGAATCGGCACTGAGCTCCATGCTCACCGCGTACCAGGATGGCTCCAGCGAGTCGGGCTCCGACACCAGCGCCCTGGCCAACAACGCCATCTTCCAGAAGGCCGTCGAGCTCACCGAGAGCATTGCCGAGAAACAAGGCACGCTGGCCCGTACCGAGGAGAAACTGGAGCAGGCCAACCTGCCGTTCAAGGCAGCCGAAGCGCTCACGTTCTACGCCGCCTCGGTGGTGGTCTCGCTGATCCTGGCCTTCTTGTTGCGAGGCGATCTGGTCATCGCCGGACTCATCGTGCTGGGCGGCATCGTGGCCCCGTGGTTCACGGTCAAGTTCATGGCCGCTCGCCGCCGCAAGAAGTTCGTGGCCCAGCTGCCGGACACCCTCACGTTGTTGGCCGGCACACTGAAGGCCGGCTACTCGTTCATGCAGGGTCTCGAGTCGGTCTCCAAGGAGTCCGAGGATCCCATCGGCGAGGAACTGCGCAAGGTCGTCACCGAGGCTCAGCTGGGCCGTCCGGTCGAGGAAGCACTCGACATGTCGGCCGAGCGTATGAACAGCGACGACTACGCCTGGGCCATCATGGCCGTCAAGATCCAGCGCGAGGTCGGTGGCAACCTGTCCGAGCTGCTGATGACCGTGGCCGAGACCATGACCGCCCGTGAACGGCTTCGTCGTGACGTCGCGGCCCTCACCGCCGAAGGTCGAATCTCGGCCATCGTGCTCGGGTTCCTGCCGGTCGCCCTCGGTGCCGTCATGTTCATGATCAACCCCGACTACGTGGGGCTGCTCATCTCCGAGACCATCGGCAACATCATGCTGGGGGCCGGGGTCGTCGCCGCGATCATCGGCTTCTTGTGGATGAAGAAGCTCATCACCATCGAGATCTGAGATGACTGTGACCACACTTGCCATTTCCCTGCTGGCCATCAGCACCCCGGCGCTCGGCGCGCTCGGCATCGGGCTGTGTATTGCCCTGGTGGCGTACGCCGTGCTGTCCCACGCCGAAGAGAAGTCGGTGGTGCGCGAGTCGTTGCGCCAACTCGACGGCTACGAGGTGGAGAGCCAGCGCGATCAGGAGCTGATGGATCCGCTGATCACCCGCGTCCTGGGTCCGGTCGGCGGTGTCATGAGCCGCCTCGGGCGTCGTTTCACGCCCACCGGCTACATCGACACCGTGCGGGTCAAGTTCATCCGTGCCGGTTTCAACAACGTCGACGCGGTGGATCGTTTCATGGCCATCAAGGTCGGTATGGCCATGGCCGTGCCCGGCCTGTTGTGGTTCACGTTCATCTGGAACCCGCTGGGCCTCAAGGGCATGCTGCAGCTGGCGTTCTTCGTCATCTTCGGCGCCGCCTTCATCATGGGTCCCGACAGCTGGCTGAACCGCCACGTGGAGGATCGCCAGAAGGCCATCTTGTCGAACCTGCCCGACGTGCTCGATCTGCTCACCATCTCGGTGGAGGCCGGTCTCGGCTTCGAGCAGGCCCTCGACCGGGTGATCGGTGCCGTTCCCGGTCCGCTGTCGATGGAGTTCGCCCGCATGTTGGGTGAGACCCGCGCCGGCGCCAGCCGTGCCGATGCCATGCGAGCCATGGATCAGCGCATCGACGTTCCCGAGGTGCGCTCGTTCGTGATGGCCATCCTCCAGGCCGACACCTTCGGTGTGTCGATCGGTCGTGTGTTGCGGGCCCAGGCCGAGGAAATGCGCATCAAGCGTCGCCAGATCGCCCAGGAGAAGGCCCAGAAGGCCCCGGTCAAGATGCTGATCCCAATGGTGTTCTGCATCTTCCCTGCCTTGTTCATCATCGTGTTGGGCCCGGCCATGATCAACATCTCTCGGGCGTTCTGAGAGCCTGATCGACATGGCAACCTCGGTCCGCCTCGAGGCGGACGAGGCCCAACCAGAATCGAACACCCGGCCCACTGCCCGTCACGAGACGGCCTGGACGGCTGTGGTCGCCGCCGTCGGGTTCGTCGTAGGCCTCACGCCGCTCAACGACAACAGCTTCTTCACCCACCTCACGACCGGTCGAGGCATCGTCGACACCTGGTCGGTGCCGCGGGTCGATCCCTACACCTGGACCTCCGAGGGCGAACCCTGGGTGGTGCAGAGCTGGCTGGCCAGCACCGTCTACGGGATGATCGACGCGGTCGGCGGGGCCGGCGCTCTCCGGTTGTTCACCGCTGTGGTCACCGCGTTGCTGGCCGCGCTGGTGTGGCGGCTGTCCCGCCCGGCCGGCTCGCTGGTGGTACGGCTGGCCTTGTCGGGTGGTGCGGTGCTGATGGGCATCGTGGTGTGGTCCGAGCGTCCGCTGCTGCTGGGGCTGCTCTTCTTCGCCGTGCTGGTGACGATGGCGACCGACGAGCACGTCGATGTTCGCTGGGCCGCTCCCTTGTTGTTCGTGTGGGCCAACGTCCACGGATCCTTCCCGCTGGGTCTGGTGTTGGTCGGCACCGTGTTGGTGGGCACCTGGCTCGACGAACGCCGGATCGACCCTCGCCTGGCCCGCCTGTTGGGCTGGTCCACCCTCGGTGCGGTGCTCGGCGGGGTGCTCAACCCGTACGGGCCCAAGTTGTTGTTGTTCCCCATTGACCTGCTGGCGAAGCGGGAACAGCTCCAGCACGTGGTCGAGTGGCAGCGCCCCGACTTGGGCGACCGCTATGCCCAGATCTTCGTCGTGGTGGCCGTGGTCGCCGTACTGGCTGCCCTGAAGTCTCGCCGCTGGGCCGTCATCGTCCCGGTAGCCGTGTTCCTGGTGGCCGCGGTGTTGGGTGCACGCAACGTTGCCGTGGCCTCCATCGCCTTCGCCGGTGTGGCCGCGCCTGCCTTGGCCGGAGTGGGGTCGATCACCACCGAGGGTCGTGGACCCCGTGCTCGTCTGGTGATCCTGGCCACCGTCACCATCTCGCTGCTGTTCGGGCTGGTGCTGATGCAACGCGACAACTTCGAGTTGGGTGCCTACCCGGTGGAGGCCGTGGAGTGGCTGGACGAGCAGGACGCCTTCGCCGGCGACGTGCGGTGGGCCCACACCGACACCACCGGCAACTACCTCACCATCCGCTTCGACGGCCAGGTGCCCATCTTCCTCGACGATCGCATGGAGCTGCACCCGGCCGAGCTCATCGACGACTACCTGGTGCTGAACGCGGGGGAGCAGGGCTGGGGTGGGGTGCTCGATCGCCACCAGGTCGACGCCGTGTTGTGGCCCACCGACCGCGACCTGGCCGGCGAGTTGGCCGACAGCGATGAGTGGACCGTGGTGAGCTGGGACGAGCGGTTGAGTGAGACCAGCGACAGCGCTACCGCAGTGGCGGCCGACGGATCGGAGCTCGCCGGTGACGGCACCTACCTGGTCGCCTGCCGCCCCGGCACCGACCTGTGCGACACCCTCCTGGCCGCCTCACCACTCTCCTGACCACCCCTGACCGAAATTGCGTCAGCTATCGGTCAGGGTGAACGGGAACTGACGCAATTTGGGTCAGTTCGTGGGGTTGGAGTCCGGCGGTGCAGCGGCGACGGACTGGATCCAGGCCCAGCACTCGTCGACCTGCGGGAGCAACGCATCCAGCGTGCCGCCGTTGTCGACGACGAAGTCGGCGACGGCCAAACGGTCGTCGCGGCTGGCCTGGTTGGCCACCCGGGCTTGGGCGTCGTCTTCGGCGAAACCCCGGTACTCGACCAGTCGGCTGACGGCCACGTCGGCCGGGGTGTCGACCACGATGATGCCGGCCAGGTCGTCGAATCCTGGTCGGTCGGAGCTGCCGTCCTGACGCACCAGCAACGGGATGTCGTTGATGATCACGGTGTCGGTGCCCTTCAGTGCCTCCCGTCGGGCGATCATCTCTGTGCCCACCGCCGGATGCACGATGTCGTTGATGGCCTTCAGCTCGTCCTCGTCGCCGAACACGATGTCGGCAACCGCAGCTCGGTCGAGGGTGCCGTCGGCAGACACGATGCGGCCACCCCACCGCTCGACCATCGACTCGAACACCGGCTGACCGGGTTCTTGGAGCTGTCGAACGATGGCGTCGGCGTCGATGAGTACCGCGCCCTTGGCCACCAGCAGCTCAGCCACGGTGGACTTGCCCGAACCGATGCCGCCGGTGAGTCCGAACTCGATCATGGGCGGGCACGGTAGCAGGCCATCAGCGGGCCGTTGGTGGTCGGTCGGAGGTAATGCCGCAGGTTCGGGCGCCGATAGGAACCGCATCGGGCGCGGCCGCGCCCCAGACCGAGGACCCCGCCATCGAACCCATCGATCCGGCCCGGACCCCCACCGACGACGAGGTGGCCCGGGTCACCCGTTTGCTGAGTCACACACCCGCCCACCGGGCCCGGTCGCTGCTGCGACCCATGGCCCGGGTCGGCCGCGAGGGTGACGGCCCCGAATCGACCCATCTCGACGACGACCAGGCCAAGTCGTTCCGGCCCGTGGTGATCGCCGTTCGTTGGGGCACCACCGCGGTGTCGTTGGCGCTGGCCGTTCTGGGGTTCGTGGTTCGTGACTGGACGGTGGTGGCGTGGTGTGGCGCGCTGGTGGCCTACACGATCTTCCGTTCGATCTCACCCGTGGTGTTGGCTCGCCGGCTGCGAACCACCTTCGAAGTGATTCTCGAAGTCAGCGTGATGGTCACTGCGGTCGTCTCCACCGGCGGTTGGACCTCGCCCTTCGGGTTCGCCATGGCGTCCGCGGTCATCGTCGCCGGCTTCGCCCGGGGCTTCGGGTTCGCCCTGCGGATCGGTGCCGTGGCAGCACTCACGGTCACCCTCACCGACCAGATGTTGGGCCGTCTCGAACCGGCTGATGCCATCCAGTGGACGGTGATGCTGCTGCTCGTGGCGTTGATCGCGGGCTACACCCGCCGAATCTCGGGCGAAGCCGACCGCCAGCACCACCTGGCCCTCGACCGCCTCGAACGTCTCAGCGACGCCAACGCCCTGCTCTTCGCCCTGCATCGCGTGGCGCAGACCCTGCCGGCGTCGCTGGACATGAAGGATGTGCTGGACACCACGGTGGCCCGGCTGCGAGGGCTGTTCGAGTTCGACTACGTGCACATCTTGCTCTTCGACGAAACCGACGCCGGCTGGCACGTGTTGCGGCGAGAGGGCGCCACCGGTCCCGACCGATTCGGACCCACCGAACTGCCGTCTCCCCTCAAACGGGCCATCGCCCACAACCGTCTCGAACACGTGGCCGACCTGTCCGGGCGACAGGGGCCTGGCACCACCCCCACCTCGGGGTCCGGGCTCTACAGCGTGTTGTTGGCCCGCGGTGCCCTCATCGGCCTGCTCGCCATCGAACACCGCGATCCCTCGCACTTCTCGGAGCGAGAGGTGGAACTGCTCAACGGTTTCGTCGAGCCGGTGGCGCTGGCCATCGACAACGCTCGTTGGTTCGGGCGACTGCGCACCGTCGGAGCAGACGAGGAGCGCACCCGTATTGCCCGCGACCTGCACGACAGGATCGGGCAGTCGCTGGCCTACCTGGGCTTCGAGCTCGATCGGATCATTCAGCGGGAGGGCGGCGGCGAGGAGATCACCGACAGCCTGGCCCGGCTCCGTGAAGACGTTCGGGGCACCGTACGTGAGGTGCGCGACACCTTGTACGACATCAGAACCGACGTGTCCGACGAAGCCGATCTGGTCACCGTGCTCGACTCCTTTGCCGATCGCTTGATGGACCGCAGCGACATCACTGTTGAGCTCGTCAGCAACGCCGAGCGGCGGTTGCCGATGCGCCAGGAACGCGAGATCTGGCGTATCGCCCAGGAAGCGCTGGTCAACGTCGAGCGGCACGCCGAAGCCGAACGAGCCGTGGTCACGTGGGCCTACGACGGCACGCGGGCCACCCTCGAGGTGATCGACAACGGTCGTGGTTTCCAGAGCGGGGCCGGCCGCACCGATTCGTACGGTCTGGTCGGAATGCGCGAGCGGGCCAGCTCGATCGGTGCCTCACTCGAGATCGTGAGCCAGCCGGGAAGGGGCACCACCGTGCGCTGTGTTCTGGGTGCACCGCGGCCCGACGCCCGTGGTGGACCGGCGCTGAGCGCCGGGCGGGCCCGCTGAGGCCGACCACGTTGTCCTAAACCTGGCTGCCGGCAAGCCGATGGAGTGCGGAGGTCATCCCGCGGGGAGTGGCCCAGCTACGAACACGAGGGTTCATCCCATGACCATCCGATTGATGCTCGCCGACGACCACCGCATGCTCCGCGAGGGGCTGCGTCGCTCGATGTCCGAGATGGGGTTCGACATCGTCGCCGAAGCCCGCAACGGTGCCGAGGCGGTCGAGCTGGCCGAGGCCACCCGGCCCGATGTCATCCTCATGGACGTCACCATGCCGGAGATGGACGGGGTCGAAGCCTGCCGTCAGGTGCGGGCCAAGCTGCCCAACACCCAGATAGTGATGCTGACCATGCACGCTGACCAGGAGATCCTCACCGGCGCCATCCGCGCTGGTGCCAGTGGGTACCTGGTCAAGGACTGCTCGACCGACGAGATCGCTTCTGCGGTCGAGATGGCGGCCAAGGGCGACACCGCCCTGTCGCCGCAGCTCGCCGCCTCGATGCTCAACGAGGTGCGCAAGCTCGAAGCGGCCGAGTCAGCCGAAGAAGAACGAGTGGTCACCAAACGAGAAGAAGAAGTGCTCCAGCTGATCGCCGACGGCTGTTCCACCCCCGAGGTGGCCGAGAGCCTCTACATCAGCCAGAAGACGGTGAAGAACCACCTGGCCTCGATCTACCAGAAGCTCGACGCCCGTGACCGCACCCAGGCCGTGCTGCGAGCGGTGCGGATGGGCATCGTTCAACTGAACTAGTTCCTTCCGCGGGCCGGGATCCGTCGCCGCCGTTCCTCGCTGGCGCTCGTCACTAACCGAGTTGCTCGGCTAGCGCCTCACAACGTCGACCCGCCGCCGTTCCTCGCTGGCGCTCGTCACCAACCGAGTTGCTCGGCTAGCGCCTCACAACGTCGACCCGCCGCCGTTCGCTCCGCTCACTAACTGAGCTAATCGGCGGAGCCGGATCGGGCTACCGGACGCTCCTCGGCCCGCCGGCGCCCTGCCCACCAGCCGGAACAGGTGCGCAAACCCCTGGAAACCTGGGCCAGAGGACTGGCTCGTTCGTCACTTTTGGGCCTTTTTGCCCATTCAGGGGGGTGGTGGGGGTGTCGAAGGTATTCGTGACACCAATTAATCGGCCCTCCCGAGTGGGTGGGCGCTAGAGACAAGGGAGTCCCACCCCATGATGACCCAGTACACCTTCTTGGCCGAATGGCTCAAGGCTCGTGTTGACAGCGAGCGGGGCGCCAGCCTCGTTGAGTACGCGCTGCTCGT
>JBPCTQ010000125.1:0-14163 GCA_051011595.1 Acidimicrobiales bacterium | reverse complement strand
GACGGGAAGTGGGATTTCGTCGGTGGAGGGATCGCCCAGACGATCGTCAAGGGTGATGCCCACAGCCTCTCCATTGCCGCTGCGTCGATCCTGGCCAAGGTCACCCGTGACCGGATCATGCGGGCCCAGGCGGCCAGCTATCCGGGCTACGACTTCGCGTTCAACAAGGGCTACCCGTGCCCTCGGCATCGGGCCGCCCTGCACGCCATGGGTCCGTGCGCGATCCATCGCCGGAGCTGGGCATGGATGGACGATCTCCGATGGAGCGGGGTCCCGCGTCGGCGTCCGCCCGATCCACAAGGCACTCTGTTCGAGTGAGTCTCACCCGCCGAACGCTGCACCATCTCGCCCTACCCGTCTGGACACTGGTGGTGTGGGTGCCCCGTATTCGCAACATCTGGAGCGACGACGAGCTGGCTGTCGACGGTCAGCTCGTCCGGACGGCCTGGTCAGTCATCTTCATCGTGTTCGCCGTGGGTGCCCTGGTCGTCGCTCGCCGGCGGCCCGAATGGTACCGCCTATGGATGCGGGCCTTCGTCGCGTGGACCGTGGGGTTCTGGGCCATCCGCGGTACGCAGATCGCCCTGGGCGACCACGACGCAGCGTTCATCGCCGTGCACACCGTGCTGGCCCTGGTTTCTATCGCCCTGGCCTGGTGGTCGTGGCCCGGCGACCAAGCCGATCGCCGCTCATCGGTCTCAGCCGGCGCCGACCACGGCTGAGGCCGGCAATCCGAGTACGCTCGCGGCCGTTATGGGACAGCTGGTACGTGTCATCGAGAAGCCGTCGAGTCGGGCCGAAGTGGTCCGGTACGAGACCAACCGGGTGTTCACCGGCATGGGCCATCGTCGCTTCAAGTCCGCCGCCGACGCCGTTGGTCAGACGCCGAGCGACGAGCTCGCCCGCCGTCTGTTCGATCGAGGCGGCATCGATTCGCTGCACGTCAACGGCAACATCATCACCATCGACCTGGCCCAACGTGGCACCGACGGCATCGTCGAGATCATCGAGGGGCTCTACACGTACTGGCAGCCCGGCATGGAGCCCGCCTCCGACGAAGAGCTGATTGCCGCAGTCGAGGAGTAGGTCGCCGACTCGAGGACCTGGTCGCCCGCCCCGGGGGTGGCTCAGATGGCGTGTTGCACGATCCAGCTGTGCATGGCGATGCCCGACGCCACGCCCGCGTTGACCGATCGGGTCGAGCCGAACTGGCGAATGGCACACACCTGGTCGGCCGCAGCCACTGCCGCGCTCGACAACCCGGGCCCCTCCTGCCCGAACAACAACACACACCGGTTGGGGAGCGCGGTGGTCTCCAGGTCGACTGCCCCTTCGACGTTGTCGATGCCGATGATGGGGAGCGACTCGCTGCTCGCCCAGGTGATGAGGCTCTCCACATCGGGGTGATGCTCGACGTGTTGGTACCGGTCGGTCACCATCGCCCCACGTTTGTTCCATTTACGGCGGCCGACGATGTGAACCGCGGCGGCCAGGAAGGCGTTGGCGTTGCGCACGACCGTCCCGATGTTGAGATCGTGTTCCCAGTTCTCGACCGCCACGTGGAAGGGGTGTCGGCGGCGGTCGAGGTCGGCCACGATGGCTTCCATCGACCAGTACCGGTAGTGGTCGACGACGTTGCGGGTGTCGCCGGCCGCGAGCAGCTCCGGGTCGAGGCGGGGATCGTCGGGCCACGGCTCGGGGTGCGGTCCCACCCCCACCGGCTGCTGATCTGAACGCATCGGCTCAGCATGGGTCGTATTGGCGGGATCGGGCGACTCGGACCAAGGTGACGGTGACAGGAGGTCGTGGAGTGGACGAGCAGGCCTGGTGGAGCCATGCGGTGGGGTACGAGGTCTACATTCGCTCGTTCGCCGACAGCAACGGCGACGGTGTTGGAGACCTCGTCGGGTTGACCGAGCGACTCGACCACCTCGTGTGGCTCGGCGTCGATATCTGCTGGATCACCCCGTTCTACCGGTCGCCCCAAGCCGACTTCGGCTACGACGTGGCCGACTACTGCGATGTCGATCCGGCCTTCGGCACGCTCGCCGACTTCGATCGACTGGTGGAGCGGGCCCACCAGCTCGGTCTGCGAATCGTGGTCGACCTGGTGCCCAATCACAGCAGTGACCAGCACCCGTGGTTCCGCGAATCTCGGGCCAGCCGCGGCAACGCTCGACGAGATTGGTACCTGTGGCGTGACCCGGCGCCCGACGGTGGCCCACCGAACAACTGGGTCAGCCATTTCGGCGGACCGGCCTGGACCCTCGACGAGACGACCGGGCAGTACTACTGCCACCTCTTCCTCCCCGAACAACCCGATCTGAACTGGCGGAACCCCGAGGTCCGCGAGGCCATCGACGAGGTCTTTCGCTTCTGGCTCGAACGGGGAGTCGACGGTTTCCGAATCGACACGGCCCACCTGATGGTGAAGCACGCCGACCTGCCCGACAATCCCGAGCTGGCCCCGGTCGATTTCTCGCGGTCACACATCGAGCAGTGGCTGTGCCTCGACCACAAGTACGACTCGGCGCAACCCGAGAACCACGAGATCTATCGCCGGTGGCACGCCATCACCCGGTCCTTCGACGCCATGCTCATCGGCGAGACGTACGTCTTCGACGCGGCTCAGTGGAACGATCTGCTCGGCCCCGAAGGCGGGCTCGACCTCGGCTTCTGGTTCCTGTCGATGTTCATGGCCTGGGACGCCGATGCGGTGGCCCGTGTGCTGAACGGACCGCAGCCGCCCGGGCGTCGGCGGGCCGGATGGGTGTTGTCGAGCCATGACCAGTCGCGCCCGGCCACTCGATTCGGCGGGGGAGACCAGGGCCGTCGTCGGGCGCTGGCTCTCAGCACCCTGTGGCTGGGCCTGCCCGGGGTGCCGTTCCTCTACCAGGGCGAAGAGCTGGGCCTCGTCGACGGACATGTGCCCGTGGAGGCCAAAGCCGATCCGGTGGGGTCACCCGACGATCCCACCAGTGGTCGCGACGGATGTCGCACGCCGATGCCCTGGCAACCGGGGGTGGCCCAGGGATTCTCGACATCAGCGGACTGCTGGCTGCCGCCCGGCCACGACGACACGGTGACCGTCGCCGTCCAGCGCGATGATCCCGACTCGTGGCTGCATCGATATCGCGATCTGCTGGCCGTGCGGCGCTCGTTGCCGGAACTGGCCGATGCCGACATGACCGTTGTGGTCGACGACGGTGTGATCACCGTGCAGCGCAACACCATCGACTTCGTCGTGAACATGAGCGAACGGGAGGTGAGGGCCGACGGTGAGGTGCTGTACCGCACCGACTCGTCGTCACCTCACGATGGCGCGTTGGCGCCTGACCATGCCGCCATCGTGCGGCGGTGAGCCGACCGGCTACAGGACGCTGTCGAGGCTGACCGGCCGTCCTTCGTCGATGCTGCACTGGGCCGCGACGCCGATGGCCACCGACCACAAGCCGTCGTCGAGGCTGACTTCGGGGGCCCCGCCGCTGCGGATGGCGGCCGCGAACTTGACGTGCTCGACGTAGCTCGACCCGTGGTGCAACCCTTCGAATTCGACCGTTGTGTCGGTGACCGTTTCCACTTCGACCTGGCCCATCCAGTGTTCGCCGCGGCGACCCCGGCGGAGCTCACTCTGGGGCAGCACTGCTTCGACCTTGCCGGTGTTGCCGGTGACGCTCAGCTCTTCCTGGTGCAGGGTGGCCTCGGCGAACATGCAGAGATCGAGCAGGGCCCGCACACCGCCGGGGTAGTCGACGATGACGTAGGCGTTGTCGATGATGTCGGGCACCTCACCGCGGTAGCGCTCGTCGAGGTGGTTGACGTTCTGGCCGCCGGAGGCGAAGACCCGATCGGGGCGGGCACCCACGATGAGGTTCATGAGGTCGAAGAAATGGCAGCACTTCTCGACGAGGGTGCCCCCGGTGTTGCGGTTGAAACGGTTCCAGTCACCGATCTTGGGAAGGAACGGGAATCGGTGTTCACGAATGGCCACCATGTGCACATCGCCCACGGCGCCGGCATGCACCTCGTTCACCAGCTTCGCCACCGGCGGCATGTAGCGGTACTCGAGGCCCACCCACACCACACCCGGGTGTGAGTCGGCCAGTGAGATCACCCGCTGGCAGTCGGCCACGGTGGTGCACAGGGGTTTCTCGATCAGCACGTGATGGTCGGTTCCGAGCACGTCACCGAGCACATCGAAATGGGTCATGTTGGGTGTGGCCACCACCACGGCATCACAGAGTCCCGATTCGAGCAGTGCGCCGTGATGGTCGAACGCCTGCACCGGACCGAGAGCGGCCTTCCGGGCTTCGTCGACCGACGGACCATGGGGATCGGCGACGGCGGTGACCCGTGCGCCGGGAAGCTCGTTGATGTTGAGGACGTGTTCGACCCCCATCATGCCGGCGCCCACGATGCCGTACCGGACCTCATCGGAGGGGCTGACCATGGCGCTAGGTTACGCCCCGATGGGAGAAGGACTGGTTCGTAGCGAGCGCCGTCGACTGGGCCCGTTCGACGTCGGGCCGCTGGCGTATGGGTGTTGGCGGTTCACCACCAGCTCGGTCGACGAAGCCACGCTGCTCATCGAGACCGCCCTCGAGGCCGGGTCGAACCTGATCGACAACGCCGACGTCTACGGCCTCGACTGGGGAGGGTCGGGGTTCGGCGCCTGCGAGGAGCTGCTCGGCCGGGTGCTGGCTCGGTCACCTTCGCTGCGAGACCGCATGGTGCTGGCCACCAAGGGCGGCATCGTGCCACCCATGCCCTACAACCAGAGCCCGGCCGCCTTGCGGGCGGCCTGTGACGCATCGCTGCAACGGCTGGGGGTCGACACGATCGACCTGTATCAGATCCATCGCCCCGATCTGTTCGCGCATCCCCACGACGTGGCCGCCACCCTCGACGCCCTGCGCACCGAGGGCAAGATTCGCGAAGTGGGGGTCTCCAACTTCACCGTGCCCCAGTACGACACCCTGGCCGCGGTGCTGCCCTTTCCCATGGCGAGCACCCAGCCGCAATACTCGGCCGCCCATCTGGAGCCGCTGCGCGACGGCACCTTCGACCGCGCCATGCGGGACGGTTTGGTGCCGCTGGCCTGGAGCCCGGTGGCCGGTGGCCGCCTGGTCTCGGGCGACGGCATTGCGCCGGAGTTGCTGGCCGTGCTCGACCGGTTGGCCGAGCGTGAGGGGCAGGATCGGGCCACGGTGGCGCTGGCCTTCGTGCTTGCTCATCCGTCGGCGCCCGTAGCCATCATCGGTTCGCAGAATCCGGCTCGGGTGGCGGCCGCCGGCCGGGCCTTGGACGTCCATCTCGATCGCCGCGATGTCTACGACATCATCGAGTCCTCCGAAGGGGTGCCGCTGCCGTGAGCGATCCGCTCGAGGTCGCCTGGTTCGCCGCGCTGTGTGACGACGACTACGAGTTCCTGGGAGTGCCCGAACCGTCCCGGCTCAGCAACTGGCCGCATTGTCGCGACATCGCGCTGACCGCCCAGTCCGGCGGGTTCCACAACATCTTGTTGCCCTCGGGGTACGGGCTCGGTATCGACGCGGTGTCGTTCGCAGCCGGATTGGCGCCCCAACTCGACCAGATGAAGATGCTGCTGGCCGTCCGTATGGGCGAGATGTGGGTGCCGCAGCTGGCTCGCCAGTTGGCCACCATCGACCAGATGGCCGGTGGTCGACTCACCATCAACATCATCTCGAGCGACATCCCCGGCGAGCAGTTGGACTCGGCGCCCCGCTATCAACGCACCGCCGAGTGGATGACCGTGCTCCGCCAGCTGCTCGACGGTGAGTCCGTCGATTTCCACGGCTCTTTCGTGGACCTCACCATCGATCCGCCGCGGATCCGTACCGTCAGCGGCACGTGTCCTCCCTTCTACTTCGGTGGGTTCTCGAACGCCGCCAAGGACACCGCCGCCGCTCACGCCGATGTCTTCTTGACCTGGCCCGACACGGTGGGTGCGGTGGCCGAGACGGTCGACGACATGAACCGCAGGGCCGAAGCCGCCGGCCGCCGGCTCGGATACGGGCTGCGCAGCCACGTGATCGTGCGAGAGACCGAAGCCGAGGCCATGGCCGCAGCCGAGCGGCTGGTGAGTCGCCTCGACGACGACCTTGGTGCCCAGATCAGGGGGCGATCGCTCGACTCGGCGTCGGTCGGGGTGCAGCGCCAGGCCGCCCTGCGTGACGATGCCGACGACGACGGGTTCGCCGAGGCCAACCTGTGGACCGGCATCGGTCGGGCCCGCAGCGGTGCGGGGGCGGCCATCGTGGGTGATCCCGGCCAGGTGGTCGCCAAGCTGGAGGCCTATCGGGATGTGTGGATCTCGACGTTCATCTTGTCCGGATACCCACACCGTGAGGAGTGCGAGCTGGTGGCCCGCCACGTGCTGCCCCGCTTGTAGCCCTCTTCGGGTTTCGGGAACCCGAAGAGTCCGACCGGCGTTTGCGTGACTCGAACACATGTTCGATACTGGGTCGATGGCATCGGACGGAGCCTTGGCCGAACTCGCCCTGGTCGAACCGCTCACCTTGGCGCGCGACCAGGTGGTGCCCACCCTCGATTCCTTGGCCGGGTTGTTCTCCGCCGGCGGATTGGCCCGGGGCACCCTGATCGACATCGGGTCGCGCGCCGGTGGGGCTCGTTCGTTGGCCCTGGCCCTGTCGGCCGCGCTCACCCAGCAGGGCGGATGGGCGGTGTATGTCGGGTTACCCGGGCTCGACCTCACCGCGGCGGCCGAACTGGGGGTGGCCCTCGAACGGGTGGCGGTGGTCGAACGGCCCGCACCCGATCAGTGGGCCACAGTCGTCGCCGCGCTCATCGGTTCGTTCGAGATGGTGGTGGTGGGAGCCCCGGCCCGGGTCGGTCCCACCGAGTTGCGACGACTCCAGGCTCGAGCCCGCGAACGGGGATCGGTGTTGACGGTGGTGGGAGGCGGGCGACACCGGGAAACGATCCGCCGGGAAGCCGAATTGCGGTTCCTGGTCGATGACTCGCAGTGGCACGGTCTGGGCCATGGGCACGGACACCTCCAGGCCCGCTCGGTGGTCATCAGAGCCAGCGGTCGCCGCGGCGCAACCCGTCCCGTCCAGCTCGGCCTGTGGCTTCCCGATGCCCACGGCCGGGTTCGAGTGATGGACGACACCATCGATGAACACCATCACCATGCCGGTGCCGACATCGACGACCTGGTCGCGGCCCGACCCGGAGAAACCTCGACCGATGCCGACATCGTGCCTTTCCCTTCGGTGGGATGACCACGACCGACTTTGCCGTCCGCACCATGGTGGTGTGGTGCCTCGATTGGCCGGTGGTGGCCGCCGGTCTTGCTCCTGACGAGCCGGCCATGGTGATGGAGGCCGGTCGGGTGGTGGCGGCATCGAGGGCTGCTCGGGGCCACGGGGTGCAACGAGGCCTGCGCCGCCGAGAAGCACAACGACGCTGCCCACAGGGAGTGCTCATCGACCGGGACCGGGCCCGAGAAGCACGAATGTTCGAGGCCGTGGTGACCGCCATCGAGGCGTTCACCCCCCGAATCGAGATCACCCGGCCCGGTCGTTGTGCCTTCGCCACCCGAGGCCCGTCTCGGTACTTCGGGGGTGACGAGGCCCTGGCCCGTTCGATCATCGGGCAGGTGGGTGAAGTGCTCGACGAACGTTCCGAATGCCGGGTCGGGGTGGCCGATGGCCCCTTCGCGGCCGGGCTGGCGGCGCGCGCCCCCGAGGCGGCCACGACCGGCAGATGGGTGGTCGATCCCGGTGCCACTCCGGGCTTTCTGGCGCCCCTGCCCATCACCACTCTCGAGGCCCCCGAGCTCACCGACGTCTGGTTGCGGTTGGGTTTGCGCCGATTGGGTGACCTGGCCGCCCTGCCCGCCACCGACGTGTTGGGCCGATTCGGGCCGTCGGGTCTGGCGGCGCACCGATTGGCCCGAGGACTCGACCCCGAGCCCCCCGATGCTCGTCATCCACCTCCCGATCTGGTGGTGAGCACCGAGCTCGACCCACCGATCGATCGGGTCGATCAGGCCGCGTTCGTGGCCCGCACCATGGCCGAACAGCTCCATGGCCGCCTCGACCACGACGGGATCGCCTGCACTCGGGTGGCGATCGAAGCCGAGACCGAACACGGTGAGACCCTCTTGCGGCTCTGGCGCCACGAAGGGGCGTTGTCGGCGGGGGCCATCTCGGATCGGGTTCGTTGGCAACTCGACGGCTGGTTGAACGCCGCTCCGGCCACGCGCCCGTCGGGAGCCCTCATTCGGCTGGCCCTCATCCCCGACGAGGTGGTGCCGGCCAAGGGGCGCCAACTCGGGTTCTGGGGTGGCGAATCGGCTGCCGACGAGCGGGCGGCCCGTGCTCTGGCCCGGGTACAGGGGCTGCTCGGTCCCGACTCGGTTCATGTTCCCGAGCGACGGGGGGGCCGCAGCGCCGGCGACGACATCGAGTTGGTGTCGTTGGCGGTGGTCGATCTGGCCGAGCGGTCGATCTGGCCCATCGACCGCCATCAGGTCGATGCCCCCTGGCCGGGCCGAATCCCTCCCCCCACCCCCGCGTTGGTGCATCCGGTTGCGACCGACGCCATGGTGCTCGACGACAAGGGTGATCCCGTCACCGTCACCGGGCGGGGACTGGCCTCGGCGGCCCCCGACCGTTTGTTGGTGGGGGAGGGGCCGGGGGTGGAGATCGACACCTGGGCTGGTCCCTGGTTGATCGACGAACGATGGTGGGACCCCGACCGCCATCGGCGCCGGGCCCGGTTCCAGGTGGTCACCCGAGACGGTGCCGCCCGCCTGGTGAGCCTCGAAGCCGGCCGCTGGACCGTCGAAGCCAGCTACGACTGACACATTCACATTCCCCTCCTCGCGCCGCTTCGTTTTCTGGGAGCCGCACGCGCGGGTGGCTGCTGTGAGTGGTCTTGGTGGTTGCCTGCTGCGGCGCTCCTGACGGGGCTGCGCCGGAGGCGGCGACTCGGTCGCTCGCGGTGTTTCCCGCTTCGCTCCCCCTACTCGCGCCGCGAAGACGACGTGGCCGCATGCGTCGGCTGCTGACGAGGTGTCGTCTCGGTCTGTTGTTTGATGCGGCGCTCCTGACGGGGCTGCGCCGGAGGCGGCGACCCGGTCGCTCGCGGTGTTGTCCGCTTCGCTCCCCCTACTCGCGCCGCTTCTTCTTGTTTGGTTTCGGTCTTGCGGCGGCTGTCGCGTGTTGTCTCAACTAGTGGCTGCTGCGGCGCTCCTGACGGGGCTGCGCCGGAGGCGCTGACCCGGGGCCTCCTCCGTCGGCCTCTTGGTTGGGTGCCGTTGGTGGCACAAGAGAATCAGGCCGTTGGGTGGCAGCCCCGCCGGCGATTGGCGGGAGTGCGCGATGTGGTGGATGCGGTGTTGTATGTCGTCTCCAGTTGCACGGCGTCACTATCGTCGTGGCGATGTCCGATTCGCACCCGACGGGGCCTCCGCCCTCGGTTGGTCGCCGCCAGGTGGAGCGGTGGTTCATCCATCGGGGTGTGCCGCACCTCATCGACGACTATTCGGCCACCGAGGACATCTTCACTCGGGCCTTTCCCTTCCTGGCCCTGGTCGTGTTCGTCCAGCTCTTCCTGGCCTTCGGCCCCGACGTGTCCGGCTGGGCCCAGGCTGGTGTCTTCCTGATCGGGGTCGTGTTATTGGTGGGTGCGTTCATGCTGGTGAACCGCCTCCGAGGACGACGCTGGTTCCAGTTGCCGACCGACATCGGGCCGCTCGAGTTGTTGGTTTTTGTGGTGGTGCCGCCGGTGGTGCGAGTGATCGCCACCGGTGACGCCAACGACCTGTGGCAGTGGATCCTCGTGAACCTGGCCATCCTGGGGGTCGCCTACGTGGTCACCAGTTTCGGGCTGTTCCCCATGCTGGTGTGGGCCGGCCGCCACCTGTGGCGTCAGACCGGCGACATCGTCAACCTGATCGTCAAGTCCCTGCCGTTGCTGTTGCTGTTCTCGGCCTTCCTGTTCCTCAATGCCGAGATCTGGCAGGTCGCGACGGACATCCCCGATGTGTTCGTGGTGGTTGTTGTCCTCAGCCTGCTGGCGCTCGCTTGTGGTTTCATCGGTCTGGCCCTGCGCAACACCCTCGACGACCTCAACCGATTTCGGTCCTGGCGTGAGGTGCAGGACCTGTGTGTCGCCTCGCCCTACTCCGCGGTCGACCCGCCGACGGGCGACGATCCGGATCCCGACCCGCTCACCCGTGGCGCCAAACTGAACCTGGGCCTGTTGTTGTTCGTGGCCCAGATCACGCAGGTGTTGCTCGTGGCACTGATGATCGGCTTGTTCTATGTGGCCTTCGGACTCTTCACCGTGCGCGAGCCGACCATCGTGCAATGGACCACGCTGGCCGAGGTCGACGTGTGGTGGCGAGCCCAGCCCTTCGGCCACGAAGTGGTGCTCACCCGACCCCTCGTGGTGGTGTCGGCCCTGATCGCCAGCTTCAGCGGGCTGCAGTTCGCGGTTTCGGCCATCAACGACGAGGCCTACCGGCGGGAGTTCCGGGCCGAGATCACCCGCGAGATCCGTGAGAGCCTCGCGGTGCGAACGCGCTACCTGTTCGACCGCAAGACCGCCTGACCGTGCCGATCTTCCTAGCCTTGCTCACGGCCCTCTTCTACGGCACGGGTGATTTCTCGGGAGGCCTGGCCTCCCGACGCACCTCGTTGGTCAGTGTGGTGTTGTGGTCCCACGCCATCGGGTTGGTCGGGGCACTGCTCGTGGCCCCGTTCTTCGCCGAACCGCCGTCGGGCGACGACCTGGCCTACGGGGCCGTCGGCGGGCTGTTCGGACTGGCCGGGATCGTGCTGCTCTACCGAGGGCTGGCCCGGGGCCCCATGGCGGTGGTGGCCCCGCTCTCGGCCGTGAGCTCGGCGGTGGTGCCCTTGGTGTGGGGGCTCATCGACGGTGAACGACTGTCGTTGCTGGCCAGCGCCGGGCTGGCGTTGGGACTGGTCTCGATCGTGTTGGTCAGCGCCGAACGGCAGATGGCCGGCCGAGCACCGGTGCAGGTGCGCACGGTGGTCGAAGCGCTCCTCGCCGGCGCCGGATTCGGCACGTTCTTCATCTTTCTCGATCTGGCCGACGACGCCTCGGCCCCCTGGCCCATCGTCGGGGCTCGAGCCCTCACCACGTCGCTGGTCCTGGTGGTGGCCCTCCGGGTGAAACCCAGCCGACCGACCGGCAACACCTGGTGGATCATCGCCGCCGCCGGCATCTTCGACGCCGCGGCCAACCTGAGCTTCCTGCTCGCCACCGGTGAGGGCGACATCACGGTGGTGTCGGTGCTCTCGTCGATGTACCCGGCGGCCACCGTGGTGCTGGCGTGGGTGGTGCTTCGTGAACCCATCGGCCGGGTCCAGATCCTCGGTCTGGGGGTGGCCGGTCTGGCCATTGCCATGGTGGGGTTCGGCTGACGATCAGACCGGCTGTCTCAGATCGGTGTTGCGGGCGACGTCGATGAGCAGGGCCACCGGCACCACCACGGCCACACCCAACGAGACGATCAGTCCGACCTGATCGCCGGTGTCGAGCGTGTCGAGATTGGCCAGGTGATACAGCAAGTGGGGTGCGCCGAAAACGAGAGCGGCACCGGCCGCGGTGGCCACCAGGAGAGGTTCGGGTCGCAGCATGGCCACGAACGCAACCAGGGCCAGGGCCAGGTTGAGGCCTCCCACGTCGCGCAGGAGATGTTCGTTGTAGGGCCCATCGATGGCGATCCACACCCGGCCGGCACCGGGGAAGCTGTCGTAGAACGACTGGGGAGCGAGCTGCGCCCAGAATCCGACCACCACCGATCCGCCGAAGATCACGAGTAGCCCGAGGCGATGCCAGGTGGTGCGGGTCATGTGTAGTCCTCCCAGTGTCGGGCGACCGAGCCGACGGCTGGTCGCCAGTTGGTGGTGTCTCGCAGATGGCGATTGCTGATGCGCATCGAACGCATCATGCCCCGCGCCGGAGGACCCCCGAGGCGGGCCACTCGATCGGGCAGCCTGCGCAGCTTCGTGCGGCCGACCGAGACGGCCATGGCTGTGGCCAGATCGGCCCGGGAGGCCGGTTCGTCCTCGGCCACGTTGTACACACCGGCCGGCGCATCGAGCGCGGCCAGTACCGCGGCGGCGGCATCGTCGGCGTCGAGCATCGAGAAGTACCCGTCGGCCGGTCCGGGAATGGGGAAGAACCCCCGCCGGATGGCAGTGCGGAAGCTGCCGACATGAGCGCTGTCGGCGGCCACGAACATGGCCATTCGCAACACCACGCCGTTGCCCCCGGCTTCGGTCAGTCGAGCGGCGTTGGCTTCGGCGGTGGCCACCGTCTCGGTTCCCCAGTGGTGTTCGATGGGTGAGGTCTCGTCGATCCACTCATTGCCCTGGTCGGCGTAGGGGAACGTGATCGACTCCTGCACGAAACGGCCCACCCCGTTGGCGAGGGCGGCCTCGACCATCACCGTCGAGCCCTCGCGACGGATGTGGTCGTTGGTGCGCCAGCCACGGCGAGTGCCGGCCGCGGCTCCGGTGGGAATGTTGGTGGCCAGATTGCAGATGCCGTCGTGGCCGGCGACGGCCTTGGTCATGGCGTCGACGTCGAACAACGAGCCGATCACCGGGTGGGCACCGGTTGCGCTCACCTCGCCGGCCTTGGCGTCGGTGCGGACCAGCGCGGTCACCTCGTGGCCGCTGCCGATCAGCCGGGGGATGAGCCTGCGGCCCAGCACTCCCGTTGCTCCGGTGACGAAGAAGCGCATACGTCAGTCCTTTCGTTCGCGGTCGGCGAGTACGTCGACCAACCAGACGAACGCTCGCTCGAGCTGTTCGGGATCGACGCTGGTGGCCAGCTCGTCGGTGAGGTCGGCCAAGGTGGTGCGCTGCAACTCGTTGCGCCAGGCCTGTTCGGCTCGGCCCATTCGCCGGGCGATACCGCACGGTCGGAGGTAACGCTCGGCGGGTACGGCGCTGGGGCCCCGCTGACGAATCTCGCTGCACCGGAACGCCGGCCCCGGCCCCTCCACGGCCAGCACCACGTCGAGCAACGTGATGTCGGCCGGTGGTCGAGCCAGGTGGTAGCCGCCGCGCCGACCCCGTCGGGTGGTGACGATGCCCGCGGTGCTCAGGGCTTGGAGCTGTTTGGCCAGGTACGCGGGCGCTACGCCGTGGAATTCGGCCAACCGGGCTGCGGGTATGGCTTCGTGCGGGGGCAGGGTGGCCAGCACCGAGCAGCAGTGCAACGACCACTCGACTCCGTCACCCAATCGCATATTCGGATATTATCTATCCGAATATATTCCGGCAAGTGGTCCGGCCAACGGTGGGGGATTGGTGGTTGAGGGTCTGTGTGGGCTGCGTTCAGGCCAGGAGCTCGAAGCTGCCGGCAGGCACCACCGTGCCGTTGAGCTGCACTTCCACCCGATGGGTACCGGCGTGGTGGGTGCGAGTCGAGTGTTGGGCCAATGAGACGGTCTTGGCGACGACGCTGCTCTGGCCCGGCTCGAGCATGCGTTCGGCTCCTTTGAACACCTTGGGGCTGGTGGATCCGTTGGCTTTCACGAAGTGCACGATCAAGTCGACCAGGACACCACGGGCGCCATGGTCGGGATTGACCAGCTCGACTTCGATACGGATGCGACCACCGATGCGGGGTCGGTCGGGTTCGATGCTGACGGTGCCCACCCGGACAGGGGTGTCGGCTTCGAAGCCGAGCACCGACAACGCCTCGAGATCGCCCTGCTTGACGAGGGTGCGCAGGCCGTGGCGTAGCAGGCGGCGACGCTGGTCGTCGGCACCGGTCTGCCAGCGTCGGGCCACCGTCAGCACGATGTCGGGGTGGTCCTTGCTGATGTCGTTGAGGTTGTTGGCCACCGAACGTCGAACATATTCCTCGGGGTCATCCTTGAGGAGCTCGAGGAGTTCGATGATGGGGGTGGGGTCGTCGCGGAATGACCGGAGGCGAGGGGCCCACGGCAAACGAGGACGGCTGCCTTCCGAGACCAACCGCCGTACATGGAGGTCGGGGTCGGTGGCCCACTGGTGCAGCACCGCCAGCGTGGCGTCGGGGTACTCGTCGAGGTAGCGGCCGATGCTGAACTCGGAGGTGAACCGTTTGGTGAGCTCGTATTGGGCCTCCATGGCCACCTCGAAGTGA
>JBPCTQ010000124.1:0-26182 GCA_051011595.1 Acidimicrobiales bacterium | reverse complement strand
CTGATCGAGGCCGGTGTGCGGTTCGTTTTCGTGCCCAACCCCGAGCGAGAGGGAGCCTGGGCTGCCTCTTCGCCCGAGTCGCCGCTGGTCGACGATCTGGCCGACATCGAGGGGCTGTCGGTTGCGGGTCCCGAGGCCGTGTTGTACCCCAACGCCAACTTCGCCGACCCCGTCCACCTCAACCCCGACGGGGCGGCCACTTGGTCGGCCTACCTCGGCGACCTGGTCGACGACACGGTGTGTGGGGGCGGCTGATCCGATGCTGTTCAACTCGCTCCAGTTCGCCGCCTTCTTCTCCGTCTTCATCAACGTCTATTTCTTGGTGCGAGGGCGGCATCAGTGGGCGGTCACCCTCGTGGGGAGTTACCTCTTCTACGCGGCATGGAAACCGTCCTTCTTGTTGCTGATCATGGCGTCGACGGCGCTCGACTACACGGCCGGCAGACAGATGGAGGCCAACCGCAGCAATCGGGCGGTCATGAAGCGCTGGCTCATCGCCAGCCTCACCCTCAACCTCGGTCTGTTGTTCGTGTTCAAGTACCTGGGGTTCTTCCTCGACTCGCTGGAGGCGACCCTCGACGGTCTCGGATTCTCGATCACCATGCCGGCCAGCAACATCTTGTTGCCGGTGGGTATCAGCTTCTACACGTTCCAGACCCTCAGCTACACGATCGACGTGTACCGCGACCGCTGCCCGGTCGAACCCCACCTCGGCCGATTCGCGGTGTTCGTGTCGTTCTTTCCGCAGCTGGTGGCCGGCCCCATCGAACGGGCCCGGCACCTGCTTCCCCAGGTCAACACCATCCATCGTTTCGACTTCGAGCGCACCCGTCAGGGGGCCATCCTCATCGGGTGGGGCCTGTTCAAGAAGGTGGTGGTGGCCGACTTGTTGGCCAACCTCGTCGATGCCGTCTACGCCGACCCGCGCGCCACCAGCAACGTCTACCTGCTGGTGGCCACCTTCTTCTTCGCCATCCAGATCTACTGCGACTTCTCGGGTTACACCGACATGGCTCGGGGCCTGGCTCGCATCATGGGTTACGAGCTGTCGCTCAACTTCGTACAGCCCTACTTCGCGGCCAGCCTCACCGAGTTCTGGCGCCGGTGGCACATCACCTTGTCGACCTGGTTCCGCGACTACGTCTACATCCCGCTGGGGGGCAACCAGGGCACGGCGCGGCGGGTGGCCATCAACACCATGGTGGTGTTCATACTCAGCGGGTTGTGGCACGGAGCGGCGTGGACGTTCGTGGTCTGGGGTGCCATCCACGGTGCCTGGCTCCTGCTCGAACGCCAGTGGCGGGGTTGGGGCCCCGGGGCCGAGCGGGCCACCTACGCGGCCGGCAACCGCACGGTCTCGCACGGCCTGGGTATCGCCATCACCTTCGCCGTGGTGTTGGTCTCTTGGGTGTTCTTCCGGGCCGACTCGATCGGCGACGCGTTCTACATCGTGGGCCACCTCATTCCCACCAGCCTGCCGTCGGCCGCCGGGCTGAGTGTGCTCGGCGTCACCCGGTCCGAATTCGTCCTGTCGCTGTTGGTGATCGGGATCCTGTTCGTCGTCGACCTGGCCATCGAGCGCGAGGGCAAGGCCATGGCCGCCTTCAACCGGTCGAAGGCCCTCCGTGGGGGACTGGCCGTCGGGGTCTTCTACTCGGTGTTCTTCTTCGAGTCGTTCGGCGGTGGTGACTTCATCTACTTCCAGTTCTGAACTGGCGCCGCGTGGCTGGGGGGACTTCGATGTGGTGGTCGCCGTTTCGCGCCGCCGAGCTGAAGGCAGGTCACCACCGTGGGCATCACATCCGAGGCCATCGTCACCGGGTTGTTCCGCTACCCGGTCAAGGGACTACGCGCCGTGGCCGTCGACGCCGCCGAGGTGACACCCACCGGCCTGCGTGGTGACCGCGAATTCGCCATCGTCGGTGACGAAGGCACACCCCTCGACCAGGTGAAGTGGCCCAAGCTGGCTCGTATCGGTGTCGATCCCGTCGGTGACGACCAGCTCGTATTCACCCATCCGGATCGAGCACCGTTCACCCACCGCCCCGCCCTCGAAGGCGCCGCCCTCGAGGTCGGCGTCACCCTCGACCGCGTCACCACGGTCGATCAGGGCGACGAAGCGGCGGAATGGTTCTCCGGGGTGCTGGGCACCTCCGCCCGGCTGGTACGCGTCGGTGATCCGTGGGTGAGGTCAGTCCCGCTCGAACAGTTCGCCCTGGTCGACGGCCGCCCGGCCGACCGCTTCACCAGCGTGGCGCCGCTGTTGGTCAACAACCAGGCGTCACTCGACGATCTCAACACCCGCCTCGATGTTCCCGTGCCCATGAACCGGTTCCGGATGAACGTCGTGGTGAGCGGGCTGCCCGCCTACGCCGAGGACACGATCTCCACCCTGCGAGGTCAGGCGGTCGTCCTCGATCACGTCACCGCCTGCGAGCGCTGCGCGATCATCACCACCGACCAGCACACCGGACAGCGTCCCAGCAAGGATGTGATTCGGGTGCTCAACGACTACCGCAAGAAGGCGACCGACCGGTACACCAACGGGTTGCTGTTCGGTAGCTACATGGCGGTCAGCACGGGCGGCACCCTGCGCGTCGGGGAACGGCTCGAGGTACACCAGTCGGATCCGCCCGCCGAACCACTGGTTCTCGCACCCCGGGGGCTCGACGCCCCCGACTGAGTCAGGCCGGCGACACCGACTCCACCGGGTCGAGCTGGGGTCGACGCCGCCACCGAAGCTCGGCGGCGTCGGTGGTGGGTTGCCAGGGATCGTGGAGACCGTCACCGAAGCGGGCTTCGAGGTTCATGGCCATCTCGGGATGGCAGAAGAGGAACCCCTGGCCGTGGGAGCAGTGCATGGCACGCAGGGTGGTGAGCTGTTTGGCCGTCTCGATGCCCTCGGCGGTGATGCCGGCACCGAGGTTGGCGGCCAGCGACAAGATGGCCTGCACGATGGTCATGTATCGCCGACTCTGGGTCATGTTGGCCACGAATCCCTGGTCGATCTTGAGATGCGTCACGTCGAGCTGGGCCAGGCGTTCCAGGCTCCCCTGGCCGGTGCCGAAGTCGTCGATGGCGATTCCGAATCCGCCCTGGCGGAGCTCGCGAACGGTCCTGGCCGCGGCCGCGTAGTCACGGAAGTCCGTGCGTTCGGTCACCTCGATGCCCAGATGCGGGGTCGGGTCGCCGCCGCTCAGGGTGAGCATCTGGTCGACGAACTCGTTCTGCTCGAGGGTGCGGGCCGTGACGTTGACCCACATCCCGAGGGGGCTGTGGGGTGGCCGGGCCCGCTGCCATTCACACAGCTGGTCGTAGGCGGTCTGCAGGACCCAATGGTCGAGGTCGACGATGGTGGCCGAGTGTTCGGCGATGGGGATGAACTCGTCCGGTCCGACCAGGCCGTGGGTGGGGTGCTGCCAGCGGACCAGGGCCTCCACGCCGACGAGGATGTGGCGATCGAGGTCGAAGACGGGTTGGTAGGCGAGCGACAGTTGTCCTTCACGCAGCGCACCGGGGAGTTCGTCGGCGAGCGACATCCGTCGGCGAACCGTCCGGCCCACGTCGGCGTCGTAGACCCGGATGCCGTTGCCGCCGTCGCGTTTGGCGGCGTACATGGCTGCATCGGCTCGGACCAGCACCTCGTGGGGGTTCTCGCCGGGCAGGGTGGCGATGGAGAAGCCGATCGAGGCGGTCACCCGTCGTGGTCCGCTGGTGAGCGAGATGGCGTCCTCGAGGCTGTCGAGAATGTTCTGGCCCAGGGCGACGAGGGATTCCGGACTGGGTTGACCGGTCACGATGACAACGAACTCGTCGCCGCCGAAACGACTGAGATCGACGCCGGGCCCGATGACGTCGGCCAGGCGATCGGCCACCGTCGAGAGCACCCTGTCGCCCTGGCGATGGCCGAGGTTGTTGTTCACCCAGCTGAACTGGTCCAGGTCGATGACACCCACGGCGTAACGCCGACCCTGCACCGCCACCTGGGCCAACCGCTTGTCGAGCTGGCGGCGGTTGCCCAGCCCGGTGAGCGGATCCTCGTGGACCACCCGCAGCAGCTTCTGGGTCTGTTGGTGGCGATCGACCACCAGGCTGGCCAGACGAGCCACCAGCTCGTGCACACTGAACTCGGCGTTGGTGGGGGTCATGACCGAACGACGCAACACTTCGACGTGGCCCAGCGGCGTGCCGTCCGAGCTGATGATCGGCGTGGTCACCACCGACTGCAGACCTTCGACGCGTAGTGCGTGGCTGACCCCCTGCCAGTGCTCGAGTTGATCGAGGTCGGATTCGACGAACGACAGTCCTCGATCCCACGACTCGTCGCGGTTGGCTCGCATCGGTCCGTTGCGATCGCGGTGGCGGACCACGAAGTCCGACGGACAGTCCGGGGTGTGGGCCACGGTGTCACCCACCACCAACAAGGCGATGCAGTCATCGATGTGACGCTCGGTGAGGTTGGCCAGCGCGCCCAGGCAGTCGTCGACGCCGGCGCCCGAGCTCAGAAGCTCGATGAGCTCGATCTGCTCCACGGCCAACATCTCCGCCCGTCGGCGGTCGGACAGCTCGCGCAGCTGGAAAACAACGGTGCCGGGCGGGTCCTCGAGGTTTCGCCCGCTCACGTCGTAGGGGACGTAGCGGCCGGCGGCATCGATGATGCGATACACGTCGGGAGGACGGACACCGTCGAATCGTCGGAGCTCACCAAAGGCCTGGAGGGCCCGTTCGAGGTCGGACGGATGGATCAGGTCCGCGGCTGACTGTCCCGTCACCTCATCGAGCACCCAGCCGGTGGCCGACTGCGCTCGCGGAGATGCGGCTCGGAGCACGAATTCGTCGTCGACGACCGCCGCGAAAGCGCCGCCTTCGTCGTACCACTCGAGGATTCGTTGCCAATCGGGCCCAGGAGTTCCCACATTTGTTTGTCGGCCGTTTCGCCCGCAGCTGTAGCGAAGTGGCCCCGATCGGAACGGGCCCGACTGGTCGCGGGCCGGTCGGTGTGGTTCCTTGGAGGGCTTGGAGGTCCCCGAGATGTCATTCGATGGAGTTCGTTCCCGCAGCCGGGTGGTGGCGGTTCTGCTCGCTCTGGCCCTGGTGATCGGGGCCTGCGGTGGTAGCGACGGCGACGGTGACGGCGACGACGGCGGGAATCAGGCCCCGGAGACCACGGTCGAGTCCACCGACGGCGGTGACGAGTCCACGGGCGACAACTGCCGGATGGAGACCGTGGAAGACGAGTACGGGTTCGAGGTCGAGATCGAGGTCTGCGACGACGAGTAGCCGGTCGATCAGGACGCGCGCGAACAGGTGGACGGCTTGGTGTCATGCACGAGGATCACCTCCGCTCTTGTTCGCTGCGCTCACGGGCCGCTCGGGCCACGGCCGAGCGGTAACCATCAGCGGCCAACGAACACGCGGCGTCGGATCCGCTCGGCCTCTCAGTCGGGTTCGGTGAGTTCGATCACCGACAGGATCGTGGCCCAGTTGCGAGTGGTGGCACTGACGCCGAGGTGTTTCTCGACGTAGCTGTTGGTGAGTTTGGTGCGGCCGAACCCCGCCGGGCACCACAGGTGAACGGCGTCGTCGTCGAGGTGGCATTGCTCGTCGCCGCTGACGGGCGGCACGAAACCGGCCACGGCCGACCGATCGGGGCGCTCGGCCAGGAACACGGTGCCGACCGTGGCAGGGTCCGCCTGCGGCCCGGGGTACGGGTTGGTGGCCGCGATGGTACGGAAGTGGTCGGCCCGGTGCACGATCACCGTCACCCCGAAGCCGAACGTGCGCTCGATGTGGGCCTCGAGCCGGGTGCGTTGCTCGGCCGCCGGACCCGCGTTCTCGCTCTCGAAGACCAGGTTGCCCGACTGCTTGTGGGTTCGGACCCGCTGGTGGCCCAGGTCGGCGACCAGGGCTCGGAGATCGGCCATCGGCAGGCGTCGGTGGCCGCCCACGTTGATACCCCGCAGCAGCCCCACCCAGGTGGTCGTTTCGTTCACCGGGTCGACAGTAGCGTCGTGGTGGAGATCGACCGATCTCCCCGTGAGACACCGATCGGCCCCGTCGAGCCCCTATCGTGGCATCCGAGAAGTGAGTTCCTTCGGGGCTCCGTGAGCAGGGGAGTCCCCGCATGCCAGTTGGCACCGTCAAGTTCTTCAACGACCAGAAGGGCTACGGATTCATCAGCCGTGAGGACGGCGACGATCTGTTTGTCCACTACTCCAACATCGTGGGGTCCGGGCGTCGCTCACTGCTCGACGGCCAGCGGGTCGAGTTCGAAGTCGGCGAAGGCCAAAAAGGCCCCGAAGCCACGAATGTCCAGGTGATCTGAAATGGCCAAGAGCCCCCAGAGTTTTGCCAAACGTCAACGCGAACGCCTCAAGCAGGAGAAGCAGGCGGCCAAACGTTCCCAGCGCGAAGAACGCAAACGGGAGCGCGAAGAAGCCGGCGACCCCGAACACGACGAAGCCGAGCTCTACGAGCAGTTCCGGCTGCTGAGCGAGCAACACGCGGCCGGAGCCATCACCACCGAGGACTTCGAGGCCCGGCGCGAAGAGATCTTCGTCAAGCTCGGCCTGGCCGAGGCACCCGACGACGGTGACCACGACGACGAAACCGACGACGACGAGGACGAGGCCGACGCCGTCTGAGCCGGGCCCCGAAAGGGGACTTCTGGCCCTCCCGGCCCGAGTTCGGCCGGAGTACTGTCGAACATCATGGGGATGAACGAAAACGACCGCGACGAGGTCGATCTGCGCGACCTCGGGGCCGCCGTACCACCGGGCGCCACCGTGCGCCTGCGAGGTCGGGGCACCACGTTCGTGCGGTATGCCGACGGCCCGGCCGACGCTCCCACCATCTTGTTGTCCCATGGGTTGTTGGCCACCGGTGCCCTGAACTGGTTCCGCTGTTTCGAACCGTTGCGCGAACACTTCAACGTGGTGGCCCCCGACATGCGGGGCCACGGCCGAGGGATCCGCTCAGCCCGCCGCTTCCGGCTGGCTGACTGTGCCGACGACGTCGCCGCGCTCATCGAGCAGCAACGCCTCGGGCCGGTGATCGCGGTGGGCTACTCCATGGGTGGCCCGATCTCCCAGCTGCTGTGGCGGCGCCACCCGCACCTGGTGGACGGGCTGGTCCTCGTCGCCACCGGCGCCGAGTTCGTCCGCGGCAATCGTGAGCGTTATGCCGTCTCCGCCTTCGGCACCGCGGCGGCCGGTACAACCCGTCTGGGCATGGCGGCGAGCTTCTTGCCCGGCCTGGTTACGCGCCGCCTGTTCGGAATGGAGCTCGATCGCAGCAATCCGGGCGGTCTGGCCCGGTGGGCCCGCAAGGAGATGAGTTACCACAGCGTGCGCACCATGTTCGAGGCCGTGCAGGCCATCGTGAACTTCAGCTCACGGCGTTGGGTCGACGAGATCGACGTTCCGACGTCGGTCATCGTCACCGAGAACGATTCCGCCGTGTCACCCGAAGCCCAGACCCGGATGGCCCTGGCCATATCGGGGGCCCACATCAGTCGTATCCCGGACGGACACGCGGCCTGCGTGAACGAGGACTTCGGACGCAAGGTGACCGACGCGTGCCTCGACGTCGCCCACCGGGTCGAGCTCGGCTACCGTCCTCTGGCACCCACCCTTCACCACGCCTGAACCGTCTTGCCCACCCTGTATCTTCTCCTCGCCTGCTGGGGCGCGCTGGCCACTCTGTTGGCCCTGTTTCGCGTCCGCTGGCTCCCCCAGCTGAGCTTCCCGATCCTGATGGTGGCCTGGCCCACCAGCGAATGGCCGTTGTTCCACATCGGTTGGCAGGTGCTGGCCACCGTCGGGTTCGCCTTCGCCGGCGCCTTCGACAACACCGTGGGCCTGGTGGGCCTCGCCATCTCGCTGGTGTCCTGGGTCGGTCTGATCCAGGTGTACCGCATCGGTCGGCGGGCCCGGCCCACCATGGCCGGCGCCTTCGAGCAGGAACTCGGCCCGCGGTACCTCGAAGAGCTCGAACCCGATCGTCGTGAGTCGCTGCGAGACGAGCCCGACGGCGGTTGGTCGCGACTGCCGCTTCACTTCGATCGGGCCGGCATCGTCATCGACCACGACCGTTCCTACGGCGACGACCCCAAACGCCACCTGCTCGACATCTACCGCCCGGCTCAGACCGGCGATCGTGCTCCCGTCATCGTGCAGATACACGGCGGCGCCTGGGTCACCGGGCACAAACAACAACAGGGTCAACCCCTCCTCCATCGCATGGCCCGTCAGGGGTACGTGGGGGTGGCCATCAACTACCGCCTCGGACCGAAGGCCCGTTTCCCGGATCCCATCGTCGATGTGAAGCGGGCCATTGCCTGGGTCAAGGAGCACATCACCGAATACGGCGGCGATCCCGACACGGTGTTCCTCACCGGTGGTTCGGCCGGCGGTCATCTGGCCTCCCTGGCAGCGCTCACCGCCGGCGTCGCCGACTTCCAGCCCGGCTTCGCCGACGCCGACACCACGGTGGTGGGGTGCATGCCGTTCTACGGCCCGGCCGACATGTGCGACCGCTACGGCATCCGAGGTCGCTTCGCCGCCATGGAGCCGTTTCTGAAGCGCATGGTGATGCCCGGACCCCGAGACGTCGACCCCGGCCTCTGGGACCAGGTGTCGCCCATCAGCCACGTGCGCGCCGACGCACCGCCGTTCTTCATCATCCAGGGTGAGAACGACGTCCTCGTGTACCGGGAGGAGACGCGGCGCTTTGCCGACGAGTTGCGGCGAGTGTCCCAGCAGTCGGTGGTCTACTGGGAGGTGCCCGGCGCCCAGCACGCCTTCGACACCTTCAACTCGGCCCGCTCCTCGGTCGCGGTCGACGGAGTCGAGACCTTCGTGGCCCACGTGCTGGCCACCCGCATTCCCGCCGCCTGAACGCTCCCCACTAGGCTCCGCGCAGCCAACTCGGAGGTAATCGTTCGTGCACAAGGTGGCCGGTCCTGACGCCGCGTTCCTCTACGGGGAGCGACCGGAATGGCACTTCCACGTGTCGGCGGTCGTCATCGTCGATCCGGCCGACGCCGGCGATGACTTCGGCATCGACGCCGTCCGCGAGGCGTTGCGCCGTCGTATCCATCGAGTGCCGCAGTTCCGGTGGAAACTCATGACCCAGGTGGCCGGCATCGACCGGCCGGTCTTCGTCGACGACCCCGATTTCGACGTCGATCATCACCTCCGTCACGTGGCCATCCCGGCGCCGGCCGACGAACGGGCGCTCGGTCAGTTGGTCGGTCAGCTCGTCAGTTTCAAGATCGACCGGTTCCGTCCGCTGTGGGAGATGTGGTTCATCGAGGGTCTCGAGAACGGCCGGGTCGCCCTGTTGTCCAAGATCCACCATTCGATCATCGACGGTGTTTCCGGGAGCGACCTGGCCACCATCTTGTTCGACCTCGAACCCGCCCCGGAACCCGACCCCGAACCGCCGCCCTATCTTCCCGACCCGCCCCCCACGTCACTTCGGATGGCGGCCGAGGCAGCCGGATCGCTGGCCGCCTGGCCGATCCGCACCATGCAGTACTCGGGCCAGGTCATCCAGCAGGGCATCACCGTGGCCCGCCACGCGCTGCGCGACGAGGCGCCGGTACAACCGTTCCAGGCCCCCCGCACCTCACTCAACGGGCGTCTCACCGGTACCCGTGAGTTCTCCTACGCCGGTGTCTCCCTCGACGAGGTCAAGCGGGTGAAGAACGTGTTCGGGGTGAAGCTCAACGATGTCGTGCTGGCGCTCAGCGGCGGTGTCCTGCGGTCCTACCTCGACGATCGCGACGACTTGCCCACCACACCACTCATCGCGCAGGTCCCGGTCTCGATCCGTACCGACGACGACCGGTCCGAGGTCGGCACCAAGGTGGCGGCCATGTTCGCCTCACTGGCCACCGACCTCGACGACCCCGCCGACCGCCTCCTGGCGGTGCACGACAGCACCCAGAGCGCCAAGGAGATGCGTACCGCGCTGTCGGCGCAGCACATCATGGGGCTCACCGATGCCACCCCTCCGGCCATCATCAGCCTGGCCGCCCGCACGGTCACCCGGGCCGGGCTCGAAGCCCGCACCCCACCGGTGTTCAACCTCATCATCTCCAATGTCCCCGGCCCACCCTTCGACCTCTACATGTGCGGCGCCCGCATCGAAGCCATGTTCCCGATGGGGCCGCTGCTCTTCGGCTCGGGCATCAACTTCACGGTGATTTCGAGCGCCGACCGGCTGGACTTCGGGTTCTTGACCTGTCCGGAGATGGTGCCCGACCCGTGGGACGTGGCGGCCCGGGTCCAACCGGCTCTCGACGAGCTGTCGGCGGCCGCCGACCAGAAGGAGTCCGCCGATCGGGCGGCGGCCAAGAAGAAGAAGGCGAAGAAGAAGTCGACCAGCAAGTCGTGATCGGGATCGATCGTCGGTCGGGCTCAACCGGAGCGGCCAACGACCGACTACATAGCGGTGAGCGATGCGATCTCGGTACGTCAACTCGAGCCGCGCCCGTCGGTGCGTCTGCGCTGCACGGCCTGCGATGTGGCCTGGTCGGGTTCGGCCGAGTCACCGTGCTGGGTGTGTGGCGAACCCGGGATCGGGCTGCGTTCGGTGGTGCGATACCGCGAACGCGAGCTGTTCGATCTCGACTTCGACTACTGAACCGGCCACCCGTCGAGAACCGGCCATGAGCCGATTCGTGGTGGTGGCCGGCGGATCGTCGCCCCCGCTTCGACTGCCCCTTCCCGATCCCTCCAGCGTGGTGGTGGCGGCCGACAGCGGGGCCGATCGCATCCGTGCCGCGGGCTGGCCCGTTCACCACCTGGTCGGCGATCTCGATTCGGTGTCGGCCGAGGCCGAGGCCTATTGCGCCGATCACGGCGCGGCCATCCACCGGCACCGGCCCGACAAGGACCACACCGATCTGGAGCTGGCCCTCGATCTGGCCGTGGCCGCCGGGGCCACGGAGATCCAGGTCGATCTCGATCCGGGAGGGCGCCTCGATCATCTCCTGGTGGCCTGTCATGTCCTGGCTGCCCCGGCATTCGCGTCGGCCCGTATCGACGCGGTGGCCGGCCCCACGACCATCTCCGTCGTGCGGGATCGACGCACCATCGGGGGTGAAGCCGGTGACCTCGTCACCCTGCTCGCCATCGGTGGTCCCGCCCGATTGCGAACCCGCGGGCTGGTGTACACCCTCGACGACGAGTGGCTGGAGGCCACCAGTGGACGGGGCCTCAGCAACTTGATCGGGCAAGCGCCGGCCGAGGTCGAGGTGACCGACGGGGTGGCTCTGGTGATCCGGCCCGGCTGACTCAGCGCCGCGCCGTCCAGGCCGTCCAGCGACCGTCGCGACGAGCCAGCCGCAGCGGCAGGCCGAAACACCGAGACAGGTTGTCGGCCGTGAGGATGGCCTCCACCGGTCCCTGGGCCATCACCTGACCGTCGCGCAGCAAGAGCATGTGGGTGACGTTGTCGGGGATCTCCTCCACGTGATGGGTCACCAAGAGGCTGGGGGGAGCGTTGGTCCCGCCGATGGTGGTGAGTGCCCTCACCAGCTCCTCGCGCCCGGCCAGATCGAGCGACGCCGTCGGTTCGTCCAGCACCATGAAGGCCGGATCGGGCATCAGCACACGGGCCAGCTGCACTCGCTGCTGCTCACCCGACGACAGCAGACCCATACGCTGCTCGGCCAGGTGTCGACAACCGACCAGGTCGAGGAGGTCCCGGGCCCGGTCGTAGTCGGACTCGTCGTAGGTGTGCCACCACGGTTCGAGGGCGCCGTGGCGGGCCGTGACCACCACGTCGACCGCTCGTAGGGCGGGGCGGAGCTGGGCGGCCAGCGACGGGCTGGCGATGCCGACACGGGTGCGGAGCCGGCGTACATCGGTGCGACCCAACTCCTCGCCGAGCACGCGCACCGTGCCCGTGGACGGATGCAGGAGGAGTGCGGCGATCTGGACCAGGGTCGACTTCCCCGAGCCGTTGGGTCCGAGCACCACCCAGCGCTCGCCGGGCTTCACCACCAGGTCGATGTCGCGGAGCACCGTTCGACCGTCGAACACTCGGCTCACACCGTCGAGCTCGAGGACCGGCTTCGGCATCTACGCGGCACCCTGTCCGGCGTAGGTGCGGTACATCTCGGCGTAGAAACCGTCGGCGGCCAGCAGATCGGTGTGGCTGCCGAGCTCGATCAGGCGGCCCTGGTCGATGACGGCGATGCGGTCGGCTCGCTGTGCGGTGGCCAGCCGGTGGGCGATGATCACCGCGGTGCGACCCTCGAGCACGTTGTCGAGCGCCCGCTCCACCACCGTCTCGCTGGCCAGGTCGAGATTGGAGGTGGCCTCGTCGAGTACCAGCACGCGGGGTGCAGCCAGAAAGGCACGAGCCAGGGCGAGGAGCTGGCGTTCACCAGCCGACAGGGAGGTCCCGCGCTCGTGGACCGGTGCGTCCACGCCCCCGGGGAGCGAATCGACCAGCGTGTCGAGTCCGACAGCGTCGACCGCGGCGGCGATGTCGGCGTCGGATGCTCCCGGTCGGGCGTAGGCGATGTTGTCGCGTAGTGACCCGTTGAACAGGAAGGGTTCCTGGGGGACCACGCCCAGCTGTGATCGCAGCGAGTGCAGGGTGACCCCGGTGAGGTCGCATCCGTCGATGCTGACCGTTCCCTGCTGCGGGTCGTAGAAGCGGGTGATCAGCTTGGCCACCGTGGACTTGCCCGCACCGGTGGGCCCTACCACGGCCAGCACCTCTCCCGGTTCAATCCGCAGGTCGAGATCCCGCAGCACCGGCTGGTCGGGGTCGTACCCGAAGGTGACGCCGTCCAGCACGATCCCGCCCTCGATCGGGGGCAGCTCCTCGGCATCGGGTGACTCCGGCACCGACGGGACGGTGGCCAACAGGTCGCGGAGCTTGGTGATGGCCGCCGCACCTTGTTGGTACTGATTGAACAGTTGGACGAGGGTCTGGATGGGAGCGAAGAAGCGGGTGAGGAACAACACGAAGGCGGGGATCTCGCCGATGGTGAGGTCGCCGCCGAGAACCATGCGGCCACCGATCAACAGCACCAGCGCCTGCACGGCGACACCGAGGGCTTCGGTGCCGGGGCCGTAGATCACCTGGGCCCGGGCGGTGGCCAGTTCGGCTTGGCGATGTTCGTGCACGACTCGGTGATGGGTATCGACGTTGCGGCTCCGGCGATTGGCGGCCTGGATGACGCGGATCCCGGCCAGGCTCTCCTGGAGATCGGACAACACGTCGGCAATGCGATCGCGCACCCGCAGGTAGCCGATGCTCGCGGCCCGCCGAAACCACAACGACAGCGCCACCGTCACCGGTACGACCAGGACGATGGTGACAACGGCCAGCCGGACATCGAGGATGAACAGGTAGACGGTGATGACGGCCAGGGTGAGGAACTGCACCACGAACTGGACCAGCCCCTCCTGGAACAGCGTGTTCAGCGATTCGATGTCGCTGGTCATCCGCGTCATCAACACCCCGGCCTTCTCGGTGGTGAAGAAGTCGAGCGATTGCCGCTGGAAATGGGAGAAGACCCGGACCCGAAGGGTCAACATCAGCCGTTCACCCAGGCGGCCGGTGAACGACGTGCGCACGAACCCGGCGGCGGCCGACACGACGATGGCACCGACGTAGACGATGACCACCCGCACGACCACGTCGAAGTCGCCCGCGCTGATGCCGTCGTCGATGGCGATCTGGGTGAGCAGCGGCCCCACGTTCATGAGGGCCGCTTCGATCAACATCAACACGGCGGCGCCGAGCAGCCACAGGCTGTGTGGGCGCAGGAACGACCGCAGACTGAAGGGGCGATCGGCCCCGACCACCTGGTCGAAGGAGACGGCTGCCGGCGGGTGCTCCGGCTCGCGTGCCAACTCCCGTTCGACCTTGTCGGCCAGATCGCCGGGCACGTTGGCGAAGGGGAGCCCGGCCTCGGCGTTGGACTGCACCGACGACGGGCCGATCGAGAATCCGCCGGCCGGCATACCCATACCCATCAGTCGGCCTCCTCTTCGGATTCGGCCTGGGCCAACACCTGGGCGTAGAGCGGCTCGGCGGCGAGCAGCTCGTCGTGGGTACCGTCGGCGACCACTCGCCCGTTCTCCACCAGCACCACGCGGTCGGCCAGGCTGATGGTGGACAGGCGGTGGGCGATCAAGATGGTGGTTCGGTCGGCCAGCAGGGTCTCCAACGCCCGGTGGATTTCTTCTTCGACCTGCACGTCGATGGCCGAGGTGGCGTCGTCGAGCACCAGCACCCGGGGATTGGCCAGGAGCGTGCGGGCGATGGCGATGCGCTGGCGTTGGCCTCCCGACAGGGTGTAGCCCCGTTCGCCGACCACGGTGTCGTAGCCGTCGCTGAGGTCGGTGATGAACGAGTGGGCCTGGGCGGCGCGTGCGGCGGCTTCCACCTCGGCCGGTGTCGCATCCGGGCGGGCGAACGCGATGTTGTCGTGAACCGATGACGAGAAGAGGAACGGTTCGTCGAAGACGACCCCGACGTGGCGGCGCAGGCTCTGCACGGTGAGATCGCGCACGTCGTGGCCGTCGATACACACCGCTCCCTCGTCGACGTCGTAGAAACGGGGCAGCAGCCGGATCACCGTCGATTTGCCGCTGCCGGTGCGACCGACGATGGCAAGCGTCTCTCCCGGTGCCACCACCAGTGACAGCCCGTCGAGGACCGTCGGTCGGGCGTCGTCGCCGCCGACCGAGGCCGGGTACCGGAAGCGAACGTCGCGGAACTCGACGGCTCCGTCGGGTTCGACCAACTCGGTGGCGTGGGGGGCGTCGACGACGTCGGGAACGGAGTCGAGGATCTCGTAGATCCGGCCGCACGATGCAGCGGCCCGCTGGGTCTGCATGAGCAGGAAACCCAGCAATCGGAAGGGCACCGCGATCATGATGACGTAGCTGTTGAAGGCCACGATGGTGCCGATGGTGAGGTCACCTTCGATGACCAACCAACCGCCGTACAACAAGATGCCGGCCACCCCCAGCCGAGGTAGTGCTTCGATGATGGGGGAGAAGCGGGCCCGAGCATCGACGGTGGCCACCGCGGCCCACCGCAGGCGTTGGGCCGAATCGGCCAACTTGTTGACCTCGGTCTCCTCGGCGGCGAAGGCCTTCACAACCCGGGTGCCGTTGATGTTCTCGTCGACGACCATGGCCACGTCGGCCATACGCGACTGGGTGATCCACATCAGGGGGAAGATGCGTTCCCGCATACGCACGCCGATCACGTACACCAACGGCATGGTGGCCACGGCGACGATGGTGAGCCCGACGTGGATGCTGAGCATCACGATGAGCGCCAGCACGAAACTGAACGACGACAACACGGCCAGCGGACCGAAGGCCAACAGCACCTGGATCGACCGAATGTCGGAGTTGGCCCGCGAGATCAGCTCACCCGACGGCGTGCGGTCGTAGAACGAGAACGACAGCTCGGTGAGGTGTCGATACACGAGATCTCTGAGGTCGGTCTCCACCGAGTAGGCCGTGGAGAACAACAGGTATCGGTAGGTGGCGCGCAGCCCGAACAGCGCGGCGGCCATCACCAGGAGGGTGACGATGTACGGCGTGAGGGGCTGTGACTGCTCGTCGAGGGCCTGGTCGATGGTGGCCCGCACCACCAACGGCACCGCAGTGGTGATGAGCAGGCCGACCAGCCCGGCGACGGCGGCGACCGACATCGCCACCCGGTGGGCGCCGACCAGGGGACGGAGCCGCCGCAACCAGCCCTTGGTGGGGTCGGGGTCGATGCTCGCTGGCGGCGGGGAGCTCGGCTCGGCTTGCAGGTGGTGCTCGGCGTTCGGGGCGGGGGCGGTGGTGGTCATCGGCGGCCGTCTCGCAGCGCCCGCAGGGCATCGCCCCACAGTCGAGTGGCGGCGATGGCCTGGTCTCGTTCGGAAGCCGACAGCTGGTCGAGCACGTGGCCCAGCTGCCGATCGACCACCCGGTCGGCTTCGGCCAGAGCGGCGATCCCGGCCTCGGTGAGGGTGAGCCGAATCCGCCGTCGGTCCTCATCGTCGGCCTGGCGTTCGACGAAACCACGGCCCACCAGACCGTCGACCAGGGCGGTGATGCTCGGCCGGGTGACCTCGAGGCGTCCGGCCAGGGCCGTGCTGGCCGATTCGCCGTCGGCGAGGAACGCCAGCAGCCGGTACTGGGAATCGCTGAGATCGAGCGACCGGAGGGCTTGGGTGAGGGGTCGACCCATCCACGCCACGATGCGGCCCAGGCCGAGATCGGGAACAGGGTCGGTGCGGGCCATCAGGAGACGCTAGCGGAATACTTCGAGTATCGAACAATCAGGGTCTCTCATCATCGGCCTCGGCTGGCGGTGAGCGGCGGTACGATCGGCTCTCCCCATGCTCGGACTGGTTGCGTTCTTCGCGCTCATCGCGGTCAACGCGTTCTTCGTTGCCGACGAGTTCGCCCTGGTGGCGCTCGACGCCGTCCGCATCGAGCAGTTGGCCGTTGACGGCAGCCGGGCCGCGCGGCGGGTGCAACGGATTCGGGAGCGGCTCTCGTTCCACCTCTCGGCGGCCCAGTTGGGTATCACCATCTCCTCTCTGGCTCTTGGTTTCGTCGCCGAGCCGACGGTGGCTCGCCTGCTGGAGCCGCTGCTCGAACAGATCTTCGGTGAGTCGTCGGCGGCCGGCCTCTCGATCGTGTTGGCCCTCGCCTTGGCCACCTTCTTCCAGGTTCTGCTGGGTGAGATCGTGCCCAAGTTCCTGGCCATCGCCCGGCCCGAACCCGTCGCCATGCTGCTGAGCACCGGTGTGCTGGCCTGGGGTGTGGTGGTCAAGCCGTTGGTGGCCCTGCTCAACGGCGCGGCCAACGCCATCGTCCGTCGTCTGGGGATCGAGCCGACCGAACACATCGAGTCGTCGCCGTCGCTCGAAGAGCTGCGTCTGATGATCGAGTCCTCGGCCAATGAGGGCACACTCGACCCCGAGGACGTCGACTTGTTGACCCGGTCGATCCGTTTCAGCGAGAAGAACGCCGCCGACGCACTGGTGCCCCGGGTCGAGGTCGTGGCCCTCGACGGCAACGACACCGTCGCCGATCTGGTGGAGCAATCGTTGCAGTCGGGGTTCTCGAGGTTCCCGGTGGTCGGGGATGACCTCGACGACGTGCGCGGTGTCGTGCACGTGAAGTCGGTCTACTCCTTGCCCGTCGAGGCTCGCGATTCCACGCCGGTGTCGTCGTTGATGACCGACGTCTTCGCCGTGCCCGAGACCCGCGAGCTCGAGCACCTGTTCGAGGATCTGCGGTCCGATCGCCAACACATGGCGGTGGTCGTCGACGAACATGGGGGAACGGCCGGCATCGTCACCCTCGAGGACCTGCTGGAGGAGATCGTCGGCGAGATCGACGACGAATACGACGTGGGCGCCGACACCACCCGAGTCGAACAGTTCGGCAGTTATGTGGTCTCGGCCGGCCTCCATCCCGATGAGGTGGCCCACGCCACCGGTTTCGAGATGCCCGACGGCCAGTACGAGACCCTGGCCGGTTTCGTGCTCGACCGCATGGGCCAGATCCCCCGACCGGGCGACATCGTGGCCCATGACGGGTGGCGGATCGAGGTGGTCGCCATGCAGCGACACCGCATCGTCACCGTGCGGGTGGTTGCACCGTTCGATCCGGCCTCGGCCCCGGAGGCACCACGATGACCGCGTTCGCGTTGGTGGCGTCGGTGGTGATGCTCGCCATCAACGGATTCTTCGTTGCGGTGGAGTTCGCGTTGTTGACCAGCCGACGCCCCCGCCTGGAGGCCGAAGCCGAAGACAGCCGGAGGGCCCGTCGCGCCCTGGCTTCGATGGGTGACCTCTCGCGTCAGATCGGTGGTGCGCAGCTCGGCATCACCATCGCCTCGTTGATCCTCGGTTTCCTCGCCGAACCGGCCCTGGCTGTCCTCATCGAGGACGTGCTCGGATTCGCCGATCTGCCCAGCGGGCTGTTGCACACCATCTCGTTCGTGATCGCCCTCACCATCGTGACCATGCTGCACATGGTGATCGGCGAGATGGTGCCCAAGAACGTCGCCATCGCCGAGCCCGAGCGCACCTTGGTGGCCCTCGCCGGCCCGCACCGGGTCTTCGTGAACCTGGCCCGGCCGCTCATCTGGCTGGTGAACGTCGGGGCGGTGGTCATCGTGAAAGCGCTCGGCTTCGAGATCACCGAGGAGATTCGTTCGGCTCACACCACCGAGGAGTTCCGGGTGATCGTGCGGGGTGCGCGCGATGAAGGCCAGATCGAGGAGTTCGACCACAACCTGCTGGCCGGCGCCCTCGATTTCGGTGATCTCACCGCGGTGTCGGTGATGGTGCCTCGTGACGACGTGGTGTCGGTGAACCGCCAGATGTCGTTGGCCGAGGTCGAGCGGGTGCTGGTGAGCAGCGGTCACAGTCGCCTGCCGGTTCTGGGGTCGGGGATCGACGACGTCCTGGGTTATGTCCATGCCAAGGATCTGTTGAGGATTCCCGTCGACGGTCACGACGAACCGGTACCGCTCGAGGCCATTCGACGGATGCTGAAGGTGCCCGGCCCTCGCAAGCTAGAGGATCTGTTGTTGCAGATGCGCCAGTCGCGTCTGCATTTTGCGGTCGTCCAGGACGGTGGGCGACGCACCATCGGCATCGTCACCCTCGAGGACGTGCTCGAGGAGCTGGTCGGCGAGATCAAGGACGAATCCGACCGCTGAACCTCGGCGTTTCGTCACCGAATCGCAATAATCGGCCCGATCGCGACTAGATTGCCAGGCGGTGCGGAGACTTCTTCTCTTTGTGGTCGTCGCGGCTGTGCTCAGCCTCGGACTGGCCCCGCTCTCGGCGCAATCCGAGCTCGATCGGGCGCGAGCCGAGTTGGCCGACGCCGAGAGTCGCATCACCGAGCTCCAAGCCGACGCCGATGCCGCCACCGAGGCCTTCCACACCGCCGAGTCCGAGCTCGGTCGTATCGAGCTCGACATCGATCTCTTGGTCGATGAGGTGGCCGACGTGGCCGCCGATGTGGCCGAACTCGAAGGTGCACTCGAGCTGGTCGCCATCCAGCAGTTCACCGGGGTGGCCGCAGCCGGCGACCTCGAAGCGGTGTCACGCGGCGACATCAACGAGTCGGCCCGCGCCGAGTTCCTCGTCGATCTGGCCACCGGCGCCTCCACCGACGTGCTCGACGACTACCGGGCGGCCACGTCGAGGCTGGCCAATCGCGAAGCGGCGTTGAGCGATGCCCGGGCCGAGCAGGAGCTCACCCTCACCGACCTCAGCGCCGCGCAGGACACCGTGTACGCCTCGCTAGAGGGAATGCAGGCCGAACGCGACCGGATCGACTCCGTCGTCGCCGGGCTCGAAGCCGAGGAACGAGCTCGTATCCAGGCCGAGCTGGCGGCGGCAGCTGCTGCCGCGGCGGCGGCCGCTCCGCCCGAACCGGCCCCTGTTGTACCGGCCGCCCCGGGCGAGGCGCCCACCACCGCGGCGCCGGGTGAGACCACCCCGGCCCAACCCAGCGAACCGGGGGAACCGCCCTCGACCGTTGCCCCCACCACCCCGCCGGCTCCGCCCCCGCCACCTCCGCCCACCGGTGCCATGGCCTGCCCGGTCGCAGGACCGACCAGTTTCACCGACACATGGGGTGCACCTCGTGGCAACGGCCGAACCCACAAGGGCGTCGACATGATGGCGGCCAGTGGCACCCCCGTGGTCAATCCGGTGGCCGGGGTCGTCGAGCACCGGGGCAACAGCCTCGGGGGCAACTCGTTCCACCTGTACGGCAACAACGGCACCTACTACTACGGCACCCACCTGTCGGGGTACGGCTCGGCCGGAACCCTGCCGGCCGGCTCGGTGGTGGGCTACGTGGGTCAGACCGGCAATGCCTCGACCCCCCATCTCCACTTCGAGATCCACCCGGGCGGGCAGGGCAACGCCGTGAACCCCTATCCGGCCACGCGCGCGGCCTGCTAGGGCCGCTCGGCGCCCAACCGTTCGCCGCACCCGGGTAGTGGTGTCACCCCGGCCACATCCAGGCGTTCACTGGCCAGCACCACGTGGCGTGGTCGGATCAGCTCGGGGTCGCTGACCGCACCCCGCAGGGTGTCGGGATCGACGCCCACCGTCGGCGCCAACAGCTGGGCGAAACGCAGACGATCGACGGCGTCGGCTCCGGCCAGATGTACGGTGCCGGTCACCTCGGCCGCCACCAACCGGCCGATGGCGGCGGCCAGATCGTCGACGTGAGCCGGAGCTCGCACCTCGTCGGTGAAGAACACGGTGCCCTCCGCTTCGGCTCCCGCGACCAGTTGCTCCTGCACACCGTCGACCGACCCGTAGAGCAGTGAGGTCCGAATCACCAGCGGATTCGGATGGGCGGTGACCACGGCACCTTCGGAGTCGGCCTTGGCTCGTCCGTACTGGTGAACGGGGTCGGGCCGGTCGGATTCGACATACGCCGACTGCCGGTCGCCGGCGAACACCACGTCGGTGGACAGGTGCACGAACCGGGTGCCGGTGCGGGCCGCCGCGGCGGCCAGGTGGCCCGGCGCCTGGGCGGTGACGGACTCCAGATCGTCACCGCCACGGGAGTACGCCGCGTTCACGATGACCGGTGGTGCCAGCCGGTCGATCAGCTCGTCGATCGCCGGGCGATCGGCCAAATCGAGATGGTGCCACCCCGATGACGGTTCGGGCGGGTCGTTGCGGTTCCATGTCGAGGCCGGACGGTTCGGGCCCTGGCGCAGCAGGGCCCGGCCCAGCAGCCCGGTCCCGCCGATGACGAGGGAGCGGGCGGGAAGACCGGCGACATCTGCCATGGCGCGCGGTTCAGGCACCCACCGCGTGGTAGCCGCCGTCGACGTGGATCATCGATCCGGTGGTGGCCGGGAACCAATCGCTCAGAAGGGCCACACAGGCCTTGGCCACTGCGCTGGAGTCGTTGACGTCCCATCCGAGCGGCGCCTGCCCGTCCCAGGTGTCCTCGAACTGGGCAAAGGCCGGAATCGACTTGGCCGCAATGGTGCGAATGGGTCCGGCGGCGACCAGGTTGAATCGGATGCCCGATGGGCCGTGGGCGCGGGCCAGGTAGCGGTTGGTGGATTCGAGGGCCGCCTTGGCCACCCCCATCCAGTTGTAGGCCGGCCACGCCGATGTGGCGTCGAAGTCGAGGCCGACGATCGATCCGCCGTCGGGCATGAGTGGCACCACCACCTCGGCCAGGGTCTTGAGCGAGTAGGCCGAGATCTCCATGGCGACCGCCACGTCGCTCCACTCGGCCGCCATGAAGTCGTCGCCCAGGCAGACCTCGGGGGCGAAGCCGATGGCGTGGAGGGCTCCGTCGACCCGCCCCCACCGCTCGGCCAGGTCCGCGGCCACGGCCTGCACCTGGGTGGGATCGGTCACGTCGAGCTCGAGGACGTCCGGTTCGACGGGCAGCTTGCGGGCCGTCCGTTGCGTGAGCCGAAGCCCTCGGCCGGCGCCGGTGAGCACCACCTCGGCCCCTTCGTCGATGGCCAGACGCGCCACCCCGAAAGCCAAGGAGGCATCGGTGAGCACGCCGGTGATGAGCAGTCGTTTCCCGTCGAGGAGACCCATGTCCGGGCACCCTACTGCTGGTGATCGGGTGAGCCGGTTTTTCCGATCCCGACCACCGCGCCCTACCGTGGGTTGATGCAGATCGGCTTGCTGGGAGCAACAGGACCGGCCGGAAGTGCCCTGGCGGTGCGGCTGGCCTCGGTGGGATACGACGTCGTGATCGGGAGTCGCTCCAAGTACCGGGCGCTGGAGGTGGCCGACCGGCTCAAGGAGAAGTGGCCCGGGCACGACCTGCCCATCTCGTCCTCGGACAACGCGGGCGCGGCCAGCGCCGACATGGTGGTCATCGCCACACCGTGGGACGCGGCCGCCGAGACCGCGGCCTCGGTTGCCCCACAACTGCAGTCGAAAGTGGTGGTGTGTATGTCCAATGCGCTGTCGCGTGTCGGCCGCGAGTTCCAGCCGCTGGTTCCGCCCCGGGGTTCGGTGGCGGCCAGCGTGCAGGCCGAGGTTCGGTCCGCCTATGTAGTGGCGTCGCTCCACCACGTGCCGGCCACCGAGCTGGGCGCGATCGACGAACCGGTGCACAGCGATGTGTTGGTGTGCTCGGACCATGCCGAAGCCACCGAGAAGGTGTCGGATGTGATCCGGCAGATCCCCGGGCTTCGCCCCCTCGACGCCGGTGAGCTCAGCAACGCCACGGCCATCGAGGCCTTCACCGCCGTGTTGCTCCAGCTGAACGAGCGGTACCGGACCCGCGTGGCCGTCAGCTTCACGGGCATCGACACCCCGGAATGATCGACGGAGCCATGCGGCTCTTCGACACGGCTCGGCGGGCAGTGGTGCCGTTCGAGCCCGGCCCGACCGTCTCGATGTACGTGTGCGGGCTCACCCCGTACGACTCGACCCATCTGGGCCATGCCGCGACCTACGTCACCTACGACGTCTTGCACCGGCGATTGCTCGATCGTGGCCACGACGTCCGGATGGTGCGCAACATCACCGATGTCGACGACGACATCCTGCGGGTGGCGCGGGCCCGCGGGGTCCACTTCCTCGATCTGGCTGCGGCCGAGATCCGGACCTTCGACGACGACATGGCCGCCTTGGGCAACCTCGAACCCTGGAGCGAGCCGCGGGCGACCTGGGCCATCGCCGACATCCGCGGTTTCATCGGTGCCGCCGTCGATCGGGGCAACGCCTACGTGGTCGACGGTGCCGTGTACTTCGACGTGTCGTCGGCCCCGGGATTCGGCACGCTGAGCCACCTCGATCCCGACACCATGCGCTGGTTCGGGCCCCAGCGGGGTGAGGATCCCGACGACCCGGCGAAGCGGCATCCACTCGACTTCGTCCTCTGGAAACCGTCGGCCCCCGACGAACCGTCGTGGGACTCGCTCTGGGGGCCCGGCCGACCGGGCTGGCACGTGGAGTGCTCGGCCTTGGCGCTGCGAGAGTTGGGCACCACCATCGACCTGCACGGTGGTGGCACCGATCTGATCTATCCCCACCACGAATGCGAGCTGGCCCAGTCCGAGGCGGTGACCGGTGAGGTGTTCGTGCGCCACTGGATGCACCAGGCCATGGTTCGGTACCACGGCGAGAAGATGTCGAAGTCACGGGGCAACCTGGTGTTCGTCGGCGACCTGCGAAACAACCACGACCCGCGGGCGCTGCGTCTGGCGCTGCTCGCACACCACTACCGCCGTTCGTGGACGTGGGCGCCGGCCGTACTCGACGAGGCCGAAGCGCGGCTGGCCTGCTGGTTGGGCGCCGATGACGACACCGAACAGGTGTTGCTCGACGGTGTTCGGGCCGCCCTCGACGACGATCTCGACACCCCGTCGGCCCTGTCCCAGATCGATCGGGTGGCCGACCAGGGCGGCCCCATCGGCGCCGCCGCGTCACTGCTGGGAATCGATCTGGCCGGGCCCTAGGGCGCGCCAATCGGCGGACGGGTTCGGGTCATGTACCAGGATCGCTCCGCTCCTGTTCGAAGACGCGGCATCCCATCGGCTCGGCCGCTTGGACCAATTGGTCGTGAAGGATGTCCTCGCGGTGGTGCAGAATGGCCCCATGCCCAGTTCTCGCGCCGACGACGGCCCTCGCATCGGTCACCTCCAGGGGGCGGCCCGCACGGTGGTGCTGCCGTTCTTCAAGATGCTGTGGCGCATCGAGATCACCGGCCGCGAGAACCTGCCCGTCGACGGCCCGGCCATCCTGTGTCCCAATCACACCTCGGTGCTCGACTCGTTCATGTTGCCGGCCACGTTGCCGCGGCGTATCACGTTCGTGGGCAAGGCCGAGTACCTCGACGACTGGAAGACCCGGTACCTGTTCCCCGGGCTGGGGATGATCCCCATCGACCGCACCGGTGGTGATGCGGCCGAACGGGCGTTGTCGGCCGCGGCCCGTCTGCTCGACTCCGGCCAGTTCTTCGGCATCTACCCCGAGGGCACCCGGTCACGCAGCGGCAAGCTGCACAAAGGCCACACCGGGCCGGCCCGCCTGGCCCTGCGCACCGGAGCGCCCATCGTGCCGGTGGGGTTGCGGGGGATGCGCGACATCCAGCCGCCCGACGCTCGTTTTCCCAAACCCTTCCAGCGAGCCGAGGTGCATTTCGGATCGCCCATCGATCCCACGCCCTACCTCGACCGGGCCGACGATCGCACCGTGCTGCGCCAGATCATCGACCAGGTCATGTTCGAGATCCGCGAACTGTCCGGGCAGGAATACGTACACGAGTACGCCACCAAACCGGCGGCCACCGACGCCGCGGTTCCCGAGCCGGTGATCGAACCGGAGATCCCCATTCGTCGTTCGTCGGTCGAGGTGCTGCGGGCACCCGCCCTGGTCTGAACCGTGCCGGCCGACGATCTGGGCCGGGTCGGCATCTGGACATTCGCCCTCGACCAACAACCCATCGCCGCGGCCCGCGAACTGGCGGCCGAGCTCGACGAACTGGGGTACGGGGCCATCTGGTTGCCCGAAGCAGTGGGGAAGGACCCCCTGGTGCATGCGGCCATGCTGCTCGAGGCCTCACCGTCGATCCGCGTGGCCACCGGCATTGCGTCGGTCTACGCCCGCGACGCCATGGCCATGGCGGCCGGTCACCAGACGCTCACCGAAGCCTTCGGCGACCGTTTCGTGCTCGGCGTCGGCGTGAGCCACCAGCCGATGGTCGAGGGCCTACGTGGTCATCATTACGACAAGCCGCTCGCCTACATGCGCAGCTATCTCGAAGCCATGGACGCGGCGCTGTACCTGGGAGCCGCCCCCGACCGCACTCCTCGTCGGGTCATCGGTGCGCTGGGTCCCAAGATGTTGGCCCTGGCGGCCACACACGCCGACGGCGCCCATCCCTACAACGGCACACCCGAACACACCGCCGCGGCTCGAGAGATCCTGGGCCCCGACAAGATGCTCGCACCCGAGTTGGCGGTGATCGTCGAGACCGATGCCGATCTGGCCCGGGCCGCGGGCCGTGAGCACCTGGCCACCTACCTCGACCTGCCCAACTACACCAACAACCTTCGGCGCCACGGCTTCGGCGACGCCGATTTCGCCGACGGTGGCAGTGATCGGCTCATTGACGCCGTGGTTCCGTGGGGCGACGAGACGGCCATTGCCGCCGCCGTGGCCGCTCACCACGATGCCGGTGCCGACCACGTGTGTGTGCAGGTCGTGGCCCCGCGGTCCACCGTCCCCCTCGCCGAGTGGAGATTGCTGGCTGCTGCGCTGTGTTGACCAGACCAGGCTGACCAGGGCGGCCGATGGGCCGAGGCGGGCGAGTCGATTCGGCCCAGCCGGTGGTATTGTTCCTATACAGATAGTGGTAATTCCTCGGGGTGGGCGGCCCCGCGGAGAAGCCCTGCGGAGAACGGAGCGCACCGTCATGTCGGTCGACGAACTCGGACTGGATCTCAGCCGCTACAAGCTGGGCTGGAGCGACAAGGAAGACTACGTCTTCAAACCCCGCCGCGGAATCGATGCCGACATGGTGCGGGAGATGTCGTGGATGAAGGGTGAACCCCAGTGGATGCTCGACTTCCGGCTGAAGTCGCTGCAGCGGTTCGAGCGTCGGCCCATGCCGGCCTGGGGCGGCGACATGAGCGGCATCGACTTCGACAACATCTTCTATTACATCAAACCCAAGGGCGGCCTGAACGACGACTGGGAAGACGTTCCCGACGCCATCAAGGACACCTACGAGAAGCTCGGCATCCCCGAGGCCGAACGCAAGTACCTGGCCGGTGTGACCGCCCAGTACGAGAGCGAAGTGGTGTACCACCGCAATCGTGAGGACCTCGAAGAACGAGGTGTCATCTTCTGCGACATGGACACCGCCCTGCGTGAGTACCCCCAGTTGGTGAAGCAGTACTTCGGCAAGATCATCCCGCCCAACGACAACAAGTTCTCGGCCCTCAACTCCTCGGTCTGGTCCGGAGGGTCGTTCATCTACGTACCCGAGAACTGCGATGTCCAGGATCTGCCGCTGCAGGCGTACTTCCGCATCAACGCCGAGAACGCCGGCCAGTTCGAGCGCACCCTCATCATCGCCGACAAGGGGGCCAAGGTGCACTACATCGAAGGGTGCTCGGCGCCGGTGTACACCACCGACTCGTTGCATTCGGC
>JBPCTQ010000123.1:0-6591 GCA_051011595.1 Acidimicrobiales bacterium | reverse complement strand
CCTATGACGCGCTGTACCGCCAGAACCGCTACCGGTCCGAACTGGCGGTGGAACGCGTCACCTTTGACGCGCTGGACCGCCAGTTCGGGGTGGCGGGGTGACCAATCAGCGGGGTTCGCGGGGTAGGCCGAGGGTGCGTTCGCCGATGATGTTGCGTTGGATCTCACTGGTGCCGGCGAAAATGGAGGCGGCGTGGTAGTAGAGCCACGATCGTTGCCAGCGGCCATCGCCGGGATTGTCCTGGGCTCCCCGCCACAGGGGTGCGGCGTCGCCGAGCACCGTCATGGCGGTGTGGTGGAGCCGTTGGCTCATCTCACTCCAATAGAGCTTCGCGGTGGCTGCCTCGGCGCCTTGGGGTCGGCCGTGGGCCAGCTTCGACAGCGATCGCCAGTTCTGGAGTTGGAAGATGCGAACCTCGGCGAATGCCTGGGCCAGGGCCTGGGATGCCCGCGGGTCGTCGAGGCGCCCGGTCTGTTCGGCCAACCGGTACAGCTCCTCCAGCAGTTGGGCGTGGATGACCAGCTGGCGAGGGTTGGTGCCCCGTTCGTGCCCCAGGGTCGACCCCGACACCTGCCAGCCCTGGTCGACGTCGCCGATGACGTCGGTATCGGGCACGAAGGCCTCATCGAAGAAGACCTCGTTGAAGTCGGATTCGTCGGTGATCTGACGGAGGGGACGGACCTCGACACCCTCGGCCCGCATGTCGACCATCATCATGGTGAGGCCACGTGTCTTCGACACGTCAGGGTTGGTCCGCACCAGGCACATACCCCAGTCGGCGAACTGGGCATACGAGGTCCACACCTTCTGCCCGGTGAGGCGCCAGCCCCCCTCGACGCGCTGCGCAGTCGTGCGCACCGCGGCCAGGTCGCTGCCGGCACCTGGTTCGCTGAACAGCTGACAGAACAGCTCGTCGGCCGGGAGGATGCGGGGCAACCATCGCAGCTTCTGTTCGTCGGTGCCGTGGGCCAGCACGGTGGGGCCGACGAGATTCACCCCGATTCTTCCCACCAGCTCGGGGGCCCGCGCCCGGGCCAGTTCCTCCTGGACGATGTAGTGGAGCAGCGGTCCGCCGTCGCGCCCTCCGTATGCGCGGGGCCATGTCACCCCCACCATTCCGGCTTCGGCCAGCTGGTGTTGCCAGCCCCGCAGGAAGGCCACCTCTTCGGCCAGGTCGTCGAACAGTGGCGGCAAACCGACGCCGTACTCCCAGGGCAGGTGGTCGCGCAACCACTGGCGACACTCCTCGCGGAAACGGGTCTGTTCGACGGTTGGCTGTAGATCCACGGCGGTTCGAGTCTCGCGCGCCGAGCCGCCCGCCGTTTCCGCCCGCTCCGAATGGCCAAACTAGGGTCGGCGGGCGATGGACTTCGACCTCTCCGACGACCAGGAAGCGTTACGCGACGCAGCCCGATCATTACTCGACGATCACTGTTCAACCAGCGCCGTTCGCCGCATGCTCGACATCGACGGCTACGACGAAGACCTCTGGAGTCGCATGGTCGACCAGGGCTGGTTGGGGGTGGCCGCCGCAACCAATCGAGGTGGGCTGGGGCTCGGCACCGTCGAGGCCGCAGTGCTACTCGAGCAGAGTGGCGCTCATTTGGCGCCGGTGCCGTTCCTGCAACAACTCTTGGCCCTGTCGGTGCTCGACGACACGGTCTGGGCCGACGATCTCTTGTCTGGCGAGCGAATCGCCACCGTGGCCCGACGCCCTGTCCGTCTCGACGATGACGGCACCGTGTCGGGTCGGCCCGAACCGGTCATCTTCGGAGCGTTGGCCGACGTGTTGGTGGTACCGACCGAGGACGCCCTGGTTGCGGTCGATCTGACTGCGGTCGAGCGGTCTGCGGAACCGGCCATGGACGGTACCCGGCAGCTGGCGTGGGTGGAGCTGGCCCAGACACCGGCCACGATTGTGGGCGACGGTGAGGCCGCGGCCGCCTTCTTGGCACGCGGCGCGGTGTACCACGCCGCCGAGATGCTGGGTGGGGCCGATGCGCTGTTGGCGTTGACCGTGGCCTACGCCAACGAGCGCGAGCAGTTCGGGCGCCCGATCGGCTCGTTCCAGGCGGTGAAGCACCGCTGTGCGGACATGTTGGTCGACGTGGAGGGAATGCGGTCGGCGGTGTACCACGCGGCATGGGCCATCGGAGCCGACGACGACGAGGCCTCGCTGGCGGCAGCCACCGCCAAATGCTGGTGCAGCGATGCCGGGCTCCGCGTCGCCGAGTCGTCCTTGCAGGTCCACGGCGGCATCGGTTTCACGTGGGAAGCCGATGTCCATCTCTACCTGAAACGAGCGCAGCTCGATCAGATCAGCTTCGGCGACGCCAGCCATCACCGCCAGACCCTGGGTGCGATGGTTCGCGAGCGTCTGTCCGCCGGCCAGTCGATCATCTCGTGACCTTGGAGGCGGCGCTGGTCGACGTGGTCGAGGCCATCTGCGACGCGGTGCCCGAACGCGAAGCGGTTGTGGTGGGCGACCGTCGGCTCACCTTCGCTGACATTCGGGACCGCAGTCGACGGCTGGCCACCGGGCTGCGGGCCCATGGCCTCGGCTGTCGAGTCGAGCGGGACCAGCTGGCCGCCCACGAGTCGGGGCAGAGCCACGTGGGGCTGTACCTGCACAATGGCCCCGAGTTCCTGGAGGGACTGGTGGGGGCGGCCGGGGCCCGTGCCGTCGGGGTCAACGTCAACTATCGCTATGTGTCCGACGAGCTCACGGCGCTGCTGACCGACGCCCGCGCCGAGGCCCTGATCTTCCACGCCGCCCTGGCCCCCGTGGTGGCCGAAGTGCGCGATCGGGTCCCGACGCTGCGGCTGTTGTTGCAGGTGGCCGACGCCAGCGCAGAGCCGCTACTCACCGACGCCGTCGACTACGAGTCGTTCCTGGCCGCCCACCAACCCGAGCCGAACCCCGACGTGCGGGGTGACGACCTCTACATCGCCTACACGGGCGGCACCACCGGCCTGCCCCGCGGCGTGATGTGGCGGCAGGCCGACATGTACATGGCCGGTCTGGGCGGTTCGGACCCGGCCGACGGGCGAGAGAAGGCCGATCTCGCCGAGGTGGCCGACGCCGCCCGCAGTGACCGCATCTTCCCCTATCTGATATCGGCACCGCTGATGCATGCCGCCGGCTTGTGGATTGCCTTTCTGGCCTGGTCAGCCGGTAACCCGGTGCTCCTGTCGCCGGTGACCGACCGCCTCGACGCCGAAGCATTGTTGAGCACCGCCGAGCGGGAGCGGGCTGCGTTCACCACGCTGGTCGGCAACGCCTTCGCCCAACCCCTCATCGACGAGCTCGATCGGCGCCCGTATGACCTGTCGGCCCTGCGATTCCTCAGCACCGGCGGGGCGGCGATGACCGAGCAGATGAAGGCCGAGTTGCTGAAGCGGCTCCCGAACGTACGGATCATCGATGTGGTCGGCGCATCCGAGACCGGCGCCCAGGGCCGACACGTCAGCGGCGGCACCAACATCGCTTCGGGTCGATTCGAACCCGGACCCGGCACCTGCGTGCTCAGCGACGACCTCTCCGGCGTGCTCGAACCCGGCGATGACGAAACCGGGTGGCTGGCTCGGTCGGGACGAATCCCACTGGGCTACCTCGGCGATCCCGAGAAGACAGCCGCCACCTTCCCGGAGGTGGCCGGGGTCCGGTACGTGGTGCCCGGCGATCGAGCCCGAGTCGACGCCGACGGAGCCATCGTTTTGCTCGGCCGCGACTCGGCCTGCATCAACACCGGGGGCGAGAAGGTCTGGGCCGAAGAGGTCGAAGACGCGGTGGGCTCGCACCCCGGAGTCGCCGACGTCATCGTGGTCGGACGACCATCGCCGCGGTGGGGATCCGAGGTGGTGGCCGTGGTGGCGTGCAACGCCGAGCTCGACCTCGACGAGATTCGCCAACATGTCCGAGGGTCGCTGGCCGGCTACAAGGTTCCCAAGGCCTTCGTGGTGGTGGCCAAGGTCGAACGAGGGCCGAACGGCAAGGCTGATCGGCGCTGGGCGGCCGACGTGGCCGCAGCCGACGGGTGACCGTTCAGGCCCACTCGAAGTACTGGACCTCGACCATGAGCGGCAAGACGAATCCGACGTAGAACGAGTGCAGCTTGAGCACCTCGTGATCTTCGACGTCGGGACCGATGATCCGAACACGGTCGTCGCCGTCGGCCCGGGACTGGGCCCGCGCCAGGGTGGCATCGAGTTCGTGGCGGCTGTCGACCGACATCCCGAAGTGGTCGAGCGGATCGGTCGCCATTGGTTGGTCGGACGCGATGAGGAACACGAACTGGTCGTAGGCATGCACACCCATCACCAGGCGGTGTCGGTCTTGGGTCATGGTGGGAAACTCCTCCCACCCGAACACCTCGCCGTAGAACGAGCAGATGTCGGCTCGGCCGGCCTCGTCGAGGGAGTCGGCCGGCATGCTCATGGCCACGTGGTTGAAGCGAGTCGGGCCGACGAAGGGTTCGGTCATGACGGTTTCACCATCACCTTTCCGGCGATTTGGCCGCCGGCCAACCGTTGCATGGTGGCCAGCAGGTCGTCGAGTCCGATGGCCTCGGGTTCGATCAGCTGGTCGGCCGGAAAGGTCTCGTTCGCCAGCAGCTCCAGCGCCGCGGTGAACCCGCCGTCGTCGTAGTTGAACGCTCCGGTGATCACCAGTTCGTTCAGGAGGATCCGATTGGGATCGAATCGGGGCGAATCCATGCCGGTGCCGACCAGGACGAGCCGGCCGGCCCGATCGAGTTGTTGAAGCCCGGTCTCCATGGCCTGGACCTTCCCGGAGCACTCGAACACCACGCCGAACGGGCTGGCGATGACATCCATCGGCATGGCGGCCGACTGCAGCTCGTCGGGGGCCATGACCAGCGCACCGAGCTCGGTGGCCAGCGCCGCCCTGGTTGTTGCCGGTTCGACGACCACAGGAGTGATCCCGCGGTGTACCAGCAGCGCGACCAGCGCCGCTCCGATGGGACCCGCCCCGGAGATCAACACCTGGTCGGCCGCCTTGACGCCACCCAGCGTGAGGGCGTGGAGGGCAACCGCCAGGGGTTCGGCCAGTGCCGCCCGATGTGAGTCGAGGCCGTCGGGGACCACCACCAGGTTCTCGAGGGGTCGTTTGATGTACTCGGCGAATGCTCCCTGGGTGGGTGTGACCCCCGGGGCGTCGCGGTTGATGCACAGGCTGCTGCGGCCCGACCGACAATGACGACAGCCACCACAGGCCGCCTCCGGCCCTCCGGCCACCCGCCGCCCCACCATTTGGGTGTCGTCGGCTTCGACGATGGTGCCGACCCATTCATGGCCGCCGATGCTGTCGGGCCGTCCCCAACCCTCGAGCACCATGTGCAGATCGGTGCCGCAGATGCCACATCGTTCCACCTCGACCACACAGTCGCCGACGCCGACCTCGGGCCGCGGCACCTCGGTCACCTCGAGGGTGCCGGGCCCGCGATAGACGGCCGCTCGCATGTTGCTGGTCATGGCCGAATGGTACTTGGGAGCCGTCGGGCGGGGGCTGTGTGCTAGGACCGGCGCTGTGGACCTGGCCCTGTCACCTGCCGAGCAGGCCTTCGCTGCCGAGGTTCGGTCGTGGTTGGCCGCCAATCTCGAACCCCCACCGGCGTTTGCCGACCTCGACGAAGAGATCGCCTGGGGCCGGGCCTGGCAGGCCCGGTGCGCGCGGGATCGGTGGATGGCCATCGCCTGGCCCGAAGCGGTCGGAGGACGGGGCGCCAGTCCGGTGGAGGTGGCGTTGTTCAACATGGAGTACGCCCGGGCCGGCGCGCCCCAACCGGTGAACCGGGTGGGCATCAACCTGGCCGGGCCCACGTTGTTGGCCCGCGGCTCCGACCAACAACAACAGCGATGGTTGCCGGCCATCCTCGACGCCTCCGAGATCTGGTGCCAGCTGTTCAGCGAACCCGAGGCCGGTTCCGATCTGGCGTCGCTGCGAACCGTCGCCGAACCCGTCGACGGCGGCTGGCTGGTCACCGGGCAGAAGGTGTGGACCTCCTATGCCACGTTCGCCCGCTGGGGTATCGCCCTGGTGCGGACCGACCCCGAGGCCGGCAAACATCGAGGACTGTCCTATGTGGTGATCGACCTTCACGCCGCCGGCATCGACATTCGCCCCATACGCCAGGTCACCGACGAGTACGAGTTCAACGAGGTGTTCCTCGACGAGGTGTTCGTCCCCGACGATCAACTGGTGGGAGACCTGCACGACGGCTGGGCGGTGGCCAACACCACACTCGCCCACGAGCGGGGCACCAACTTCCCGTTCAAGGAACAGGTGGTGCACGAGATCTACCTCGACGAGCTGTATCGCGAGGCCGACCGCCGGGGGCGGCTCGACGACCCCGAGGTGGCCGACGCCCTGGCGCAGTCGATGGTCGAGCTGCGCCTGCTCCGCCTGCACAATTGGCGGACCCTGTCTCGGCTCGGGAAGGGCTTCGAACCGGGACCGGAGTCGAGCTGGATCAAGCTGACCTGGACCGATCTCACCCAGCGATTGTCGGCGGCCGCCCTGCTGGTGCTCGGTGACGAAGCCGCGCTGTGGCCGACGCGGTCGGGAAGCCT
>JBPCTQ010000122.1:0-21682 GCA_051011595.1 Acidimicrobiales bacterium | reverse complement strand
TGGGCCAAGCAGCGGGCCCTCGACGGGGAGACCTGGCGGGGGTTGGCCGAGCTGGCAGAACGCGAGCCGGCGTATGTGCAGTCCGTGTTCGACGAGGTGAGCGAAGGCGGTCCGCTGCTGGCCAGTGAACTGTCCGATCCCCGACCTCGTGAAGGTGACTGGTGGGCCGGGCGGTCCGTGGGCCGTCTGGCGCTCGACTGGTTGTTCCGCATCGGCCAGGTGGGGATCCGTCGGGTCGGCAACTTCGAGAAAGAGTGGGATCGTCTCGACCGCATCGTGCCGCCCGAGGTGACGGCCACCGCAACACCCGACCCCGACACGGCCCAGAAGGAACTGCTCGTGCGGTCGGCCCGTGCCCATGGCGTGGGCACGGTGGGGTGCCTCGTCGACTACTACCGGCTGCCCAAGCCGAAGGCCCGTCGGCAGGTGGCCGAGCTGGTGGAGGACGAGCGGCTGGTGGAGGTCGATGTCGAGGGGTGGAAGCAGCCCGGGTACGTGTTGCCCGACACCACCATTCCGAGGCGTATCGACGCCGCCACCCTGGTGTCGCCGTTCGACCCGGTGGTGTGGAACCGGCCCCGGGCCGAGATGTTGTTCGACTTCGAGTACCGCATCGAGATCTACGTACCCAAACCCCAACGGCAGTACGGCTACTACGTGTTGCCTTTCCTGTTGGGTGATCGGCTGGTGGGGCGGGTCGACGTGAAGACCGACCGCGACGCGGGTGTGCTGCGGGCCATTGCCGCCTACGCCGAACCCGGCGTCGAACCAGCCGATGTGGCACCGCCCCTGGCCGAGGCCCTCGGTCGGTTGGCCGAGTTCGTGGGAGCCGATTCGGTGAGCTACGGCGGCGCCGGTGATCTCACTCCGGAACTGAAGCGAGTCAGCCGCTGATCGTCGGTGAACGGGTCGTCACCGCGGAGCCCCGGACGACCGCTCAGCGCACCGGCGGAGGTTCGGTGGCCGGTACATCCGGATCGGCGGCATCGGCCGCCTCGACTTCTTCGCGGCTGACACCGAGCACGAACAAGATGGCGTCGAGGTATGGCACCCGCAGTGCGGTGTCGGCGGCATCGCGCACCACCGGTTTGGCGTTGAAGGCGATGCCCAGGCCTGCGGCGTTCAACATGTCGAGGTCGTTGGCCCCATCACCGACCGCCACCACCTGGTCGACAGCCACGCCGATGTCGGCGGCCACCTCGTGCAGGAAGCGGGCCTTGGCTTCGCGGTCGACCACCTCGCCGACCACCTCACCCGTGAGGCGACCGTCGACGATCTCGAGCTCGTTGGCTCGGCAGTAGCCGATCCCCAGCTCGTCGGCGAGTCGCTGGGTGAACACGGTGAATCCGCCGCTGATGATGGCGGTGGTGAACCCCAGCCGATGCAGGGTTCGGATGAACGTGCGGGCCCCGGGGGTGAGCTCCAGCCGTTCGCCCGCCCGCTGCACCGCGGCATCGTCGAGTCCGGCCAGCAGGCGGACCCGGTCACGCAACGACTGCTCGAACGGCAACTCGCCGGCCATGGCTCGAGCGGTGAGCTCGGCCACTTCGGCTTCGCAGCCGGCTTCGGCGGCCAGCAGGTCGATCACCTCGTTCTGGATGAGGGTGGAGTCGACATCGAGTACCACCAGCCGTTGGGCCCGGCGGCCGATGCCTTGCCGCTGCAGGGCGACGTCGAGGCCCGGATACCGAGCGGCGGCCTCGAGCAGGCCGCCGCGAATGCGGTCGGGGTCGCCACCCACGACCGTCAGCTCGTAGCTCATCACCGGGTACTTCGACAGCCGGTTGATGCGGTCGATGTTGCCGCCGCCTTCGGCGATGGCTTCGGCGGCAGCCAGCAACTCCGTCGGCGTGAGATCGGGGCCCAGCAGTGTGACCACGTGGCCCGGACGGGGTTCGGTGGGGGGTTCGTCGACGATGTCGAAATCGACGTCGAGGCCGTGTTTCCATCCAAAGAGCAGCAGCTCCTTCAGCGCGTCGTGGTCGGGAGCGACATCGACCAACAGACCCAGGGTGAGGTGGCGGCGAATCACCACCTGCTCGATGTCGAGCACGACGGCGTCGACCTCCTCGAGCACCCGCAGCACACCGGCCGAGATGCCCGGTCGGTCGGGGCCGGTGATCTCGACCAGAACGGTCTGGCTGTCGCTCATGCTGCCTCCTGGCTGTCGCGGCGCGCCTGGTTGTTGGCCTGTTGCATGCGGGCCCGGAGCTCGGCCGTCAACTCCGACAGCTCACGGCGCGAGACCCGCCCCTCGGGGGGTGTGAGTGGTTCGCCCACCACAACCGCCACGTGGCTGCGGCGGGGGAAGCGGGCACCCGGGGGCATGGCCTCTTCGGTGCCGGCGATGCCGATGGGCACCACCGGGGCCGCACCCTTGTTGGCCAACCACATGGTGCCGTCGAACAGCTCGGCCACCTCGGTGCCCGACTGGCGGGTGCCCTCCGGGAAGACCAGGAGCGGATCGCCACGTTCGAGCACGAGGAGGGCGGCCTTCATGGCCTCGCGGTCGGCGGTGCCTCGGGTGAGTGGGAACGCCCCGACGGCGGAGATGTACCAGGCCAGCGGTTTGACCTTGAACAGTGACTCCTTGGCCATGGCCCGCATCCGTCGCCCGCTGAGTGAACCGACGATGAGCGAGTCGAGGTTGGAGCGGTGAACCGGCGCGATCAACAGGGGGCCGGGGATGTCGAGTCGGTGGCGACCCCGTACGGTCACTCGCAGATAGGGCAGCAGCGTGCGGTTCATGACCCAGCACGTCGCCCCATGGACCCGAAACCCCATGGGTGCGTCGCCGACCGCGAACGACCATTCGCGCAGGTCTTCGGTGCTCGTCACCGGTCAGCCCAGGAGCGGCCGGAGGGTCTCGCCGGCCAGGGTGATGATGTCGGGGTCGTGGCCGTTGACGGGCATGTTGAGGGTGAGACCGTCGAGGCCGTGGTCGAGCAGTTTGGTCTGGACCTGTTCGGCCACCTCGTCGGGGCCGCCGATGATGATGCGATCCATCAAGGCGGCCCGGAAGTCGTCGTCGAGGGTGTCCCAGTCCAACCCCTTGGCCGCGAAGAACTGGTTGCGGGCCTGCTCGGCTTCGGCCTGGGTGGGGGCGATGCCCAGCGTGCCCAGCCACGACACCGAGATGTCGGCCCGATCGCGGCCCTCGGTGGCGCAGTGCTCGGCCAGCACGTCGAGTTTGTGGGGGATCTCCGAGGGGCCGCAGGTGAGGTTCGACTCGTCGGCGTACCGGGCCACGAAACGAAGGGTCTTCTTCTCGCCCGAGCCGCCGATCATCACCGGAACCCGGCTGATGGGTGGCGGTTCGTTGATGGCCGAATCCACCGAGTAGTGCTTGCCGGCGAACGTGGGCCGTTCTCCCCGCAACATGGGGATGATGATCTGGAGCGCCTCCTCGAGCTTTTCGAACCGGTCGGTGAAGGTGCCGAACTCGAAACCGAGGCTGTCGTGTTCGAGCTCGAACCAACCGGCGCCGATGCCGAGAATGGCCCGACCACCCGAGATGACGTCGAGGGTGGTGATGGTCTTGGCCAGCAGGGTGGGGTTCCGGTAGGTGTTGCCGGTGACCAGCGACGAGAGCTTGATGGTGTCGGTGCGGGCCGCCAGTGCGGCCAGCAGCGAGTAACACTCGAGCATGCGATCGTCGGGTTCCCCCAGGCCCGGCAGTTGGTAGAAGTGATCCATCACCAGCACCGTGTCGAAGCCGGAGGCCTCGGCGGTGCGGGCCTGGGTGGCCACCGTCTCGAACAGATCCTCGACTCCCACGTCGGGGTAGTCGAAGAACGGGATCTGGAGACCGAGTTTGATCATGGTTCGAACCTATCCGGTGGTCGGGTGAAGACCCAGGGTTCGGAAGGCAACTGCTGAGGGTCGAAACGATCGAGCAGGTCGGCCATCGACACGGGTTCGGTGGCGGCGGCCAAGCCCAACGAGTGGGCCAACCAGGCCCGCACCGCCGATGGGGGGTGGCCGATGGCGGCCAGCTCGGTGAGGGTGACGGCGCCGTCTCGTTTGGCCAATCGTTCCCCGGCGTCGTTGTGGACCAGGGGAACGTGGGCGTACTCGGGCCGGTCGACGCCCAACAGATCGGCCAGGTGCAGATGACGTGGGGTCGACGGCAACAGATCGTCGCCCCGGACGACCTGATCGACACCCATATCGGCGTCGTCGACCACAACGGCCAGGTTGTAGGCCGGGACGCCATCGCGACGGCGGATCACGAAGTCGTCGACCATGGCTCGACTGGAGCCGGCCAGACCGTCGACGAAATCGACCGCGTCGACCTGGGCGTGCAGCCGAAGGGCCGGGGCCCTGCCGTCGGCCTCTCGACGGCGGCACTCCGCCTCGGCGAGGTTGCGACACGTTCCCGGGTAGGCGCCGTCGGGCATGGGATCGCCGTGAGGCGCCGAGGCGGCTTCGCGGATCTCGCGGCGGCTGCAGTAGCACCGATAGGTGAGGCCGGTGTCGATCAGGGCATCGATGTGGTGGTTGTAGTGGTCGAGCCGATCGGACTGGTACACGATGGGGCCGTCCCAATCGATGCCGAGGGCTTCGAGGTCGCGCAGTTGTTGCCCACCCAGCTCGCGTCGGGCCGTGTCGTCGAGGTCCTCCATCCGCATGAGGAACGCACGGCCGGTGCGCCGCGCGAACAACCACGCCACCATGGCGGTGCGGAGGTTGCCCACGTGGAGGTCACCCGTGGGGCTGGGGGCGTAGCGACCCGACACCGTGCCGAATCTACCGCCCGGCTCGGACTGCTCGGGGCCGCCGCCGATGGGCCGACCGTGGCGGTGTCCTGCCCCGGCGACCGGGGGGAACAAGCGGAAAGACAACAAGATCCGGACCGAGCGGGTGCGGCCGTCCGCTCAACTCCGTAGTGTCGCCCCGATGGGCACACTCGACGGCCTGGTGGCAGTGGTCACCGGCGGCAACGGCGGCATCGGACTGGGGATGGCCGAGGCGCTGGCCGGCGCCGGCGCCGACGTGGCCGTCTGGGGTCGTGACGCCGAGAAGAACGACACCGCTCGGGCCGCACTGGAAGCCCTCGGCCGTCGCAGTTTCGCCACGGTGTGTGACGTGGCCGTCGAGGACGAGATCGTCGAAGCGTTCGACCGGACCGTCGATCATCTGGGCCGGGTCGACATCGTGTTCGCCAACGCTGCCCACGGCGGCATCGTCAAACCGGTCACCGATCTCACGCTCGGTGAATGGCGCCAGGTCATGGCCACCAATCTCGACGGTGCCTTCTTGACCCTGCGCACCGGTGCTCGCCACCTGATCGAACGAGGGTCGGGTGGTGCCCTCATCGCGGTGGGATCGACGTCGTCGATCCACGGTGCGGCCGGCAACGACGCCTACGGGGTTTCCAAGACCGCACTGGGCGGCCTCACTCGTTCGATGGCGGTCGGACTGGCTCGCCACCGGATCAGGGTCAACTGTCTGGTGCCCGGATGGACGATCACCGGACTGTCGGCCACCGGCTACGCCGACGACCGGTTCCGCGACGCCACCGTGCGCCGCACACCGGTGCGGCGGTGGGCCGAGCCGTCGGAGATGGGCGCGGCGGCGGTCTTCCTGGCCGATCCGACCCAGACGTACCACACCGGGCAGAGCCTGGTGGTCGACGGTGGTTACACCGTGTTCTAGGTCCGCTCCGTTCGACCGTGGCTAGATCGAGGCTTCCCGGGGTTCACCGATGAGGATGCCCTGGGCATAGGTGACACCCAGCGAGGTCAACACGTCGAGGTCCTCGACCAGGCGCACACCGTGAGCGAGGGTCTTGACACCCAGCGCCTGGGCCAGGCCGGTGACGGCCGCCACCAGCTGGCTGCGGGCCCGATCGTTGGCGATGTTGCCGGTGAGATCGGGACCGAGACGCAACAGGTCGGTCTGGAGGTCGGTCATGTCGGCCAGCGTGGTCGACGGATCGAACACGGTGCTCAACCGCACGGCGATGCCGGTGCGTTCGAGATTCTCCAGCCGGTCCTCGAGCGCCACGATGTCGCTGTTGCCGTCGCGTCCGACCAGTTCGAGGCCGACCCGGTCGGGAGTCACACCCAGGCCGTCGACCACCGACAACACGTCACGACCCAGACCCGACACCCGCATGACCGAAGCGGGAATGGGCAACCACAGACGGTGGAACCGTTGGCCTTCGGCGCTGGCGGCGATGCGCACCAGTGCCCCGAGGGCGAGATCGAGGGCGTCGGCCAGCGCCGAGAGCCCACCGTCGAAGAGGGTTTCGGGGGTACTCCCGGTGTCGACCATGACCTCGGCCGTGGTGAGTGTGCTGGTGGCCAGTTCGAGCCGAGGAGTGATCAGCCACTGGAGCACGGCCGGGTCGGTCGTGTCGGCGTCCACGGGACCTTCGTGCAGTTCGCCGTTGTCGACAGCCCAGGGGCGAATCGTCCACCGTGCCTGGTCGAGCGCCATCTGGGCGCGCTGGAGGAGCTCACCCGGGGTGGCCACTGCGCCGGCGGTGGCGATCCCGATGCGGGTCCGCGCCACCACGTGGTTGCCGCCGGCCCGAACCGACTCGCCCAGTCGCCGTTGGATACGCCCCGCGATGGTGTCGAGCACCCGGAGGTCGTTGGGGAGGGCGGTCAGCACGATGCCCACCCGGTCATCGGAGATCGGCGCGGCCAGATCGTCGTTGCGCAACAGCGACTGGCAGGCCTCGGCCACTCCGGCGGTGATGGCTTTGGCCGTACTGCGGCCGAACTCGTCGGTGATCCGGCCGAGGTCTTCGATGGCCACCATGAAGAACGCCACGTTGCCTCGCCCCGGTTCGCGGAGCTCCTGGGCGAGGAAACCCTCGAGGTCGTTGGGGCCGGGGAGCCGCGGGCCGGAGTGGACCTTGGATCCGATTCGTCGGGCGAGTGCTTTCACACCCTGTACATCGACCACAACCCCGGGGGTCTTGAGAGAAGAAATGGGTCGAATGGCCCATGACCCCGATCAGGTGGCGCGATCGACCAGATCAGCCAGTCGCCGTGGTACTTCGACGGCCACCGCGTCGGCGTATTCCGCGGCGGTGGCATCGGTCGGTTCCAGCACGAGCGCCGACCACATGGCCAGACATCCCCGCTGATCGGGCACCAGCACGATCGTTTCCTGATGGAAGGTGCACGGTGGTGTGTCGGCGTCGAGCACCAGCCGCCACGGTGCTTCGAGGCTGATGACCGACTCGACCACGGGCACCGCCCCGAGCCGGCGGCGGGTGGTGTCGGCCAGCTCACCAACTTCGAGAAGGGCGATCAGGGCGGCCCACGCGGTGGGTCGGTCCACGGTGAGAGCAGCCTCGGCGACGGTGGGCACGTAGACCGGCTTGCTCATCGGCCCGAGGGTACCGGCGTGAGCCCACGGCGACGGATGTGCCAGCCTGAAGCCATGACGGCTGAGAACCCCTACCTCGTCTCCCGCCTCGAGGGGATGGGCACCACGATCTTCACCGAGATGACCGCGCTGGCCACCGAAACGGGATCGATCAACCTGGGCCAGGGGATGCCCGACACCAGCGGCCCGGTCGAGATAATGGAGGCCGTCACCGCCGCCATGGCCGCCGACCTCAACCAGTATCCGCCCTTGCCGGGTATGCCGGTGCTGCGCCAGGCCATCGCCGAGCACGAGCAGCACTTCTACGGGCTGGACTACGACCCCGACGGGGAGATCCAGGTCACCATGGGGGCATCGGAGGCGATCGCCAGCACGGTGTTGGCCCTGTGTGAGCCCGGTTCTGCAGTGGCCATGTTCGAGCCCTACTTCGACATCTACGCCGCCGACGCCAAGCTGGCCGGCGCCGAACGGCGGGTGGTCACCCTGCACCAGCCCGACTGGTCGTTCGACCCCGAGGAGTTGCGGGCTGCCCTGGAGGGCCCCACCCGTCTCCTGATACTGAACACACCCCACAACCCCACCGGGAAGGTCTTCGACCGGGACGAGCTCGAGCTCATCGCCGAACTGTGCATCGAGAACGATGTCGTCGTGTTGAGCGACGAGGTCTACGAACACATGGTCTTCGACGGCCGACGGCACCTGCCGATGGCGAGCCTCCCGGGCATGCGCGACCGCACCATCACCGTCTCGTCGGCGGGCAAGACGTTCTCCTTCACCGGCTGGAAGATCGGGTGGGCGTGTGCGCCACCGCCGCTGATCGCCGCCCTCCGCACCGTCAAACAGAACCTCACCTTCGCCGGCGGTGCGCCGTTCCAGCCGGCCATCGCCGTTGGGCTGGGCCTGGGCGACCAGTACTTCGCCGACCTGGCGGCCGGGCTCGAAGCGAAACGCGACCGTCTGTCCGGTGCCCTGGCCGAGGCCGGTTTCGATGTGTTGCCCACCGCCGGTACCTACTTCGTCACCATCGACATCAGCTCCATCAGCGAGTCAGACGGGTTGGCGTTCTGCCGTTCGTTGCCCGAGCGTTGTGGGGTGGTGGCCGTGCCGAGTGTGGTGTTCTACGACAACACCGACATCGGTCGTTCGCTGGTCCGGTTCACCTTCTGCAAGGAGTCCGACGTGCTCGACGAGGCGGTCGATCGACTGCGGACGCTGGGAGGCGGGACATGAGAGTGGCGGGTGTGCAACACGACATCGCCTGGGAGGACCCCGAGACCAATCGTGCTCACCTGGCCCGATCGATAGAGCAGGCCGCCACCGGCGGAGCCGATCTGGTGGTCTTGACCGAGATGTTCGCCACCGGGTTCTCGATGGCCACCGACCGCATCGCCGAACCGCCCGACGGACCCACGGCCATCTGGCTGGGCGAGCAGGCCGCGGCCAACGGTGTGTGGGCGGCGGGCTCGATCTCGACGGCGGTCCCCGGCGACGACCTGGCCGTCAATCGCCTGGTCGTGGCCGGTCCGGCCGGCGAGCTCCACCATTACGACAAGATCCATCCGTTCAGCTACGGCGGCGAGGACGAGCACTATCGGGGCGGAACCGAGCACGTGGTGATCGAGATCGACGGAGTCCGCACCGCGTTGTTCGTGTGTTACGACCTGCGCTTCGCCGACGAATTCTGGACGCTGGGCCCCGACGCAAACCTCTACCTGGTACCGGCCAACTGGCCGGCCAAACGGCGGGCCCATTGGCGAGCGCTGCTGGTGGCCCGAGCCATCGAGAACCAGGCCTACGTGGTGGGGGTCAATCGGGTGGGCCACGGGGGTGGCATCGACTACGCCGGCGACAGCCTCATCATCGACCCACTGGGCGAGGTCCTGGCCGACGGCGAGGGGGGTGCCGAGCAGATCCTGACCGCCGACATCGACCTCGAACACCAGCAGTCGGTGCGCGAACGATTCCCGTTCCTCCAAGACCGCCGGTGACCGTCCCCCGGGTGACAGCTCAGCAGGACCGGATGAACACGGTGGCCCGCTCGAAGAGGCCGATGGTGGTGGAGTGCAGCAGGTCACCGAACTCCTTCGATGCCTTGCCGCTCTGGGCCCGCATGTGGGTGCCCTCCAGGATGATGCCCATTTTGTAGCAGGCCATCACGCCGTACCAGGTGGCCGACGACAGGTCGCGGGTGCTCTGGCCTGCGTAGTGCGTGTTCAGATCGTCGATCGACGCGAACCCGTCCCACGGTTGGAGTGATCCGGTGATGCCGGGAAGCTCCGGATCGGGCCACGTGGCGTGCAGCCAGCCGAGGTCCATGAGCGGGTCGCCGACGGTGGCCAACTCCCAGTCGACCACCGCGGCCAGCTCCCCGGTGTCGTGTTCGAACAACACGTTGCCGAAGTGGAAGTCGCCGTGCCTCAGACCTGGCGACCAGTTGGTCGGTCGGTTGGCTTCGAGCCACGAGGCCACGTCGTCGACGTGGGGGATCTCGTCGCGACCGGTGTACTCGGGTACTGCCGAATAGCCGTCGAGGTGGCTGCGCCAACGGTCGACCTGGCGCTCGAGCCAACCGTCGGGTCGGCCGAAGTCGGCCATCCCCAGGGCCTCGTGGTCGAGGGCTCCGAGGGCCACCGCGGCATCGACCATGGCCAGCCCCATCCGCCGCCTCACGGTGGCGTCGGCGCCCTGGGTCGGGGACAAGCCGTCGGCCTGCACGTTGCGGCCGTCGACCGCCTCCATCAGGTAGAACGCGCAGTCCATGGTGTCGAGCTCGGGTTCGGCGGCGATCAGCGCCGGGTGAGGTACCTCACTGTCGGCGATGGCTCGCAGGATGCGGGCTTCCCGCCGCATGGTTTCGTCGCTGTTGTCGCGTTTGTGCACTGGCGGCCGGCGCAACACGTATGCCGTCTCGTCGCGGACGAACCGGACCAGGATGTTCTGGGTTCCACCGGTCAACTGGGTGGCGCCCGACAGCGGGCCCGATCCCAGGTGCTGGCGGTCCATCCACGCGGCCAGTGCCTCCAGGTCGACCCCGGCGATCGATTCGGTCATGGGATTCACCCTAGATCGACGGTGGTGTCACCCCGGGTGGATGCAGCCCCGGACGGAGGGTGACGGTAACGTCGACAGCCGTGGAGCGCAGGCAGCGGGAGACGAGGTGCGGGGATTGAGCAGCCTCGCGTCCGTCGCAACCCGACTCGCCGGTGTGATCGTGGTCATCAGTCTGCTGTCGCTGCTGGTCGCCGCCGTGGTGGGCGTGATCACCGGGCGTGAGCTGGGCGACGAGCTGGAGGACGACCAACTGGTGGCCCTGCGGACCTCGGCCGCCATCGACGTCGAGATCATCGCCAACGGGCTGCTCCGCTCGAACCAGGCGTTGGCCGGGAGCCCTCAGGCCGTGGCCGCCGTCGAGTTGCTCGACGAGGCCCACGCCGATCTGCTGGCCACCCCCTCGGCCGAGCTGGACTCCGAGATCGAGGAACTGGTGGAGGTGTACCAGGAGCGCTACATCGAACCGCTCGAGGCCGTCGGGTTCGACGTCAACATCCGTGACGTGGCCGGCTCCAACACCGCCAGCCTGTACCTGCAGTACCACTACGCCATCGACACGGGTGTGATCCGGCAACCGTCGGCGATCGACGACGCCAACGACGGCAGCGCCTGGTCGGAGCTACACGCGCAGGTTCATCCGGGTTACCGCGATGTGGTCGACCGTCTCCAGCTGGCCGACCTGTTCCTCGTCGAACCCGACAACCACACCATCGTCTACTCGGTGAACAAACGTCCCGATCTGGGCACCAGCCTCGAGATCGGGCCTTTCAGCGGATCGCTGGTCGCCTCCGCGGTCGAGCAGGTCATCGAGGATCCCTCCGCGGGGCCGGTGTTCACCGACTTCACGTTCTACATCCCCACCCTGGTGGAGCCGGTCGGTGCCGTGGCCAGTCCCATCATGGACGGATCGCAGCTGGTCGGTGTGGTGGTGTTCCTGTACGACGCCGCCGTCTTCAACGCCTCGTTGACCGCCGACGCCGATTGGGACGATGCCGGGTTCCCGTCCGGCAGTCAGACCTTCATGATGGGCGGCGACGGCCTGTTGCGCACCGAACCACGTGGGTTCATCGAGGCACCCGACCTCTACGTGGAAGCTGCCAGTGACACGGGCACCATCGACGACGACGACCGTGCCCTCATCGAGCTCAGTGGCTCGACCATCCTCGTCCAGTCGGCGTCCGAAGACCTGGTGAACGCGGCCACCACCGGCGACACGTCGAGCGCCAGCCGAGTCACACCCATAGGAACGTCGGGCATCAGCACGGTGGAGCGAGTCGATGTTGATGGTGTCGAGTGGTTCGTGGTGTCCGAGATCGACCGCAGCCTGGCGGCCGACGACCTGGCCGATTTCGAGGAGCTCCTCATCGTCGGCACGGCCATATTCGCCGTGGCGCTCGCCTTCTTGGTGGTGTCGTGGGCCAACGGGATCGTTCGGCCCGTCCGTCGAATCAGTGACCGGGTCAGCTCGGGTAGCACCGACACCAGCACGATCGAGGTGCCGGCCCGCAGCCCGCTCGAGTTCCATCGCCTGGCCGACAGCTTCGATTCCATGGCCACCGCGCTGGCCGAACACAAAGAACAACTCGGCGAAGCCCGCCAGCACCGTCTCGACGTGCTGCGTCAGATGCTGCCTCCGGCCATGGCCGACCGGGTGGCGGCGGGTGAGGTGGAGTCTCTCGACGAGGTTCCGCTGGCGACAGTGGCGGTCATCGTGGTGCTCGGACTGGGAGCCCTCGTACGCGAAGAGGGCGACGGGGCCGACCGGGACACGGTCGACCGGCTGCACAGCGAGCTCGACGAGTTGGCGGCCCGTCACGGGCTCGAGCGGGTGAAGGTGGTCGGCGACGCCTACTTCGCCGCTTGTGGTCACGATCGGCCTTACATCGACCATGCCCCTCGGGTGCTGGCCTTTGCCGCCGATGCCCGCGACGGGGTGCGTGAGTTGGGGGTCGATGCGCCGGGTGGACTCGATGCCGCGGCCGGTGTGCACACCGGACCGGTCACGGTGGGTATGGCCGGCGGCGATCGGATGGTCTACGACGTGTGGGGGGCCACCGTCACCACCGCGCACCATCTCGCCCGACGGGCATTGGCGGGTGAGATCCTGATCACCGACGACACGGCCAAGATGTTGCCCGAGACCACCGCCAGGGTCGAGACCGACCACACCGACGGTCCCAAGTCCTGGAGCGTCGATCCGGTCAACGCGGGAGGCAACCCATGAGCGGGTCGGTGAGCACCACGTGGGCCATCATCGTCGTGCTGGTGCTGCCCCTCGGCATCATCGCCGCCTCCGAGCTCGACGAGCGGCTCCGTCAACGAGAGTCGGAGTTCCGCGGCGCGGTCCTCATCCTGCGCAACTGGGCCCTCCCGTTCTTCGCCATCTGGGCCCTCCTCACTCCGGTGCTTGGCGTCGACCAGGAGTCGCTACCGGTTCGTTTGGCCGCCTCGGGCATGCTCGTGGCGATCACGATCGCCACCCTGAGTGTGCTGAGGGTCATCGTCGACCGTGTTCGTCAGCGGGCCCGCGCCGGCCAGCGGCGCTCGGCCCCCGAGCTGCTGCTGGCCCTGCCACGGATCGCCGTGTTCATCGTCGCCGGCTGGATCCTGATCGACAGCATCTGGAACATCGACCTGTCGGCTGCACTCACCGCGCTGGGTGTCACGTCGCTGGTCATCTCCTTCGCACTCCAGGACACGCTCAGCGGACTGGCGTCGGGTGTCTTGTTGCTCAGCGACCAGCCGTTCAAACCCGGAGATTGGATTCGGGTGGGCGAGTCCGAGGGCATGGTCGTCGACATCAACTGGCGCACGTCGCGCATCCGCACCCGCAACGGCGACATGATGATCGTCCCCAACAGCGAGCTGGCCGGCTCGGCCATCGTGAACTTCTCGGCGCCGGAGAACGTGCACCGGGTGGTGGTCACCGTCCAGGTGGCGTACAAGAACCCACCGACGCTGGCCAAGGCCATGTTGCTCGACGCCGCTCGCGGCACGCCCGGCGTTCGTCTCGACCCGCCCCCGGCCGTGCGGGTGGTCACCATCGATGATCCGCTGATGACCTACGAGGTCGACATGTGGATCGACGACTACCGCGACGAGCCTCGGTCCAAGAGCGACTTCGGGTCCTTGGTCTGGTACCAGTCGCACCGCCACGGGGTGCCACTGCCGAGCCCGGCCCAGGATCTCTACCTCTACGACGGCGTCGCCGCCGGTATCGAGGAGCTGCCCACCGCCGGTGAGTTGCGCGAGGGGCTCAGCCTGTCGCCGCTGCTGGCCTCGCTGCCCGACGAAGATCTCGATCGACTGGCCCATGCCACAACCGGCGAACGATTCGCGGTCGGTGAGTTGCTCATCGCGCCTGATGCCGATCAGCTCGGTCCCTCGGTGATCATCGAGGGTCGGGCGCACATCGTCGCCCTCGACGGCGAGACCGAGGTCACGATCAGCGAGCTGGGGCCGGGCGACGTGACCGGGATCCTCGAGAGTGCGGCCCGGAGCGGCCTCAAGCTGCCGGTGATGATCCGTGCCGTGTCGGACTGCGAGGTGCTGACCGTCGATCGCAACGTGTTCGGTGAGGTCGGCAGCCGCAACTCCGAATTGGCCGCGGCCATCAACCGGAGCTCGGCCATTCGGCGCCGCCGCCTGGAGCGGGTCGTCGAGGCGCGACGGGGCGCCCAGCCCGAGCCGGAGACCGAGACCGAGACCGAGACGGAGACCGACTCGTGAGTCGTCTGTCGGAGTGGTGGAATCGACCTCGCCAACTGAAGCGGGTGCTGGCCGCAGCACTGGTGCTGGCCACCCTCGCGTCGGTGTTGCTGGTCGGGGTCCTCAACTGGGTTGCCGCCCGTCGACTGCTCGACGAAGGAACCCAGGAACAGTTGGTCAGCGCCGGCGAGTCGCAGGCCCGCAGCCTGGAGGCCGGTGTCGAGATACTGCTGGCGCAGGTGGCGGCCGCTTCCGCCGACCTGGCCGTGGCCGACGCCCTCCAACGCTTCGAGGACACCTTCGCCGAGCTCGATGACGAGGCCCTCACCGCGGGTCAACAGGCCGAGCTCGACGCGTTCTACCAGGACGAGGTGGTCGGACCGATCAACGCGGCCGGTCTGGGCCCTGTCAGCGTCGAGGACATCGAGCCGCCCGAAGCCGGTGCGTATCTCCAGTACCACTACACGGCCAACATCGGTGCCGACGAGCGCAGCGCCGTCCTCGATCCGGGCGACGGGTCGACCTACACCGAGGCTCACGTCGAGGCCCACCCCTTCCTCTCCGACCTCGTCGAATCGATGATCGTGGAGGATCTCCTGTTGGTGTCCGACGGGGGCACCGTTGTGTACAGCAATCAGAAGCGGATCGACCTGGGTGTCGAGCTCGGCGACGAGTTGCGCCGCGACAGCGAACTGGCCGGCACGGTGCTCGACGAGTTGCCGGTCCGACCGTTGGGTCAAGGGGTCACCGGCGACTACTCCATCTACTTCCCGGCCGACGGCAGGCCGGTGGCGTTCGCGGCCGCCGCCGTGAGGTCCGGTACCGAGGTCATCGGCTCGCTCGTCGTCGCGGTTCCGGCCGAGTCGCTGTCGGCCCTGACGACTGCGGATGGTGAGTGGGAGGCCGCCGGGCTGGGTGATGGCGAGAGCTACGTCGTGGCCGCGTCGGGCCGCACCCTCCAGAGCGAGAGCCGACTCTGGCTCGAGGATCCCGACGCCTATCTCGACAAGGTCGACGAGACCACGGCGCAGCTGGTCGAGCTCTTCGGGTCACCGGTCGGCGTCCAGTCGGTCGACACCGAGCCGGTCAACGAAGCCATTGGGGGGCGTGTCTTCGAGGGTGAGGCCCGCAACTACCTCGGGCAGAAGACCTACACCTACGCCACCCCCATCGACATCGAGGGGACCGCATGGGTGTCGGTGGCCGAGGTATCCCTGTCCGACGCCCGCAGCCCGCTGTTCGACTACGCGAAGCGACTGGGACTGGTGATGCTCATCACCGTGCCCCTTGCTGCGCTCATCGGCATCTGGTTGGCCGGCCGTCTCACCCGACCCATCCCGCCGCTCGTGTCGGCCGCCCGTGCGGTGGCCGATGGCGAGCGCCATCCCGACGTCGCCGACCTGGGCAACGACGAGTTCGGCGATCTGGCTCGTCGTCTGGGAGTGATGGCCCGACAGCTCGAGCAGCAGGAGACCGAGCTGGCCGAAGAGTTCGAGAGCACACGGAAGCTGTTGCTCACCGTCCTGCCGCCGAGAATCATCGATTCCGACGGTGGTGTGTCCACCGACGGTGACGCCATCGACATCGTGACGGTGATCTCGGTCGGGGTCGATCTGGCCGAGGACGGCGTCGATCATGCCGACGTGCTGGGCCAGGTGGCCGACGCCACCGAGGAACTGGCCCACTCCGGATCGATGGAACGGGTTCGTTCGGCGGCTGATCGCTTTCTCGTGCTGGCCGGACAGGGGATCGATGCAGACGGTGCCGATGAGGCACTGGGGTTCGCCCGTGAGTTGGTCAACCGGATCAGAGCCATCTCGGCCACCGAAGGGGTCGAGGTGTCGATTCACATCGGTATGTCCACCGGCCCGGTGGCCACCGGTGTGCTCCAGCGGGGCAGCCTCACCTTCGCGGCCTGGGGTGAACCGGTGCGGCGGGCCCTCGCCATCGGCGCGTTGTCCCGGTCCGACGAGGTGCTCGTCGATGCTCCCACCATGTCGTTGGCCGCCGACCCGTCCTGGGATCTGCGTCCGGCGCAGGACGTGGTGGCCCTCGACGGCGAAGCCATGACCCTTTATGTCTTGGCCGATGGCGACACCGAACGGGTCTGACGACGCCCCCGCGCGGGCCCCGCTGCCCGCGTGGTGGTGGGAACAGACGGTCCGCACCCGCCGGATCATCGCCGCCGCCGTGCTCATCGGGCTGGTGTTGATGGCCGGCTTCGTCGTCTCGCGACTCACGGGGAGTTCGAGTGTGCTGAGTGTGGCCCAGGCCGAGATCTTCGTGGCCACCCTGCCGCCTGAGCAGGTCGAGCGATGGGACGCGTTGGCCCAGTGCGAGTCGGGCAGCGACTGGTCGGCCAACACCGGCAACGGGTACTACGGCGGGCTCCAGATACAGGAGTCCACGTGGCAGGGAGTCGGCGGATTCGGCCTGCCCCACAACACCACGCGCGAAGAACAGATCATGCGGGCCGAGGACATCCTCGAGCTCCAGGGCTGGAACGCCTGGCCCAACTGTTCGCGTCAACTCGGCTTCGGCTGACCAACCGGCCCGCCGCGGTCATCTGGATTCAAAACCGGTCGGTGGCCCTATGATCCTCGGACACCGGCGAAACCTGGAGGCCCAGTGGTGGACACATCCGATCCCAAGAGTGTGACGGTCTGGCTGGTCAGGGCGCTCGCCTATGTGGCCTACGCCTACGTCATCATCACCCAGCTGATCCTGGTGCAGGGATTCCTACTACGCCTGCTGGGCGCCAACCCCGACACCGGCTACGTGCAGTGGGCCTATCGCAGCCTCGAGCGGGCCATGGAGCCCTTCAGAGGCATATTCACTCCGGTGGAGCTCAACGGTGACGCCGTACTCGACACATCGATTCTCTTCGCCATGTTCGTGTACCTGGTGCTGATCGTGGCCATCCGAGCTCTGGTCGACTGGCTCACGTACCGATTGAACCGCATCGAACGCCAGCGCCTCGCCGAATCGGCGGCCGATGCCGCCGCGTACGCACCGGCCTCCACGGTTCCCGCAGCCGTGCCGCCGCCCGTGACCCCGCCCCCGCCGGTCACCACCCCTCCACCGGTCGCGTCCGCGCCGCCTCCACCGCACGACGGCGGTGGTCAGTGAGGCCGGGTCGCCTGGCCGTTCTGTTGGTGGTGGTTGCCGGTCTGGTGACCGGCCCGGTCATGGCCGCCGCGGCCCAGGAGACCACCGACCCACCGGCCACCGAAACCCCAGCCACCGACCCACCGGCCACCGAGGCGCCGCCGGCCGACGACGGAGCCACCGACAGCGGAACCGATTCCGAGGGTGGCGACAGCGACTCCAACAGCGGCACCATCGTGTTGGTCGCCATCATCGCGCTGGCCGCCATCGCCATCATCGCCGCCATGTTGTTCGGCCGTCGGGGGTCATCCTCTCCCAAGGCGGCGGCACCGGTGGCCCGACGATCCACTCCCCAGACGGAACTCCTCGGCAATGTTCGCTGGCTGCACGACCAGCTCACCCTCGAGTTGTTGGCTGCTCCGGGAGCACAAGCTCAACAGCGGTGGGCGGCCGACCGGATCCGCGTGCAGAACATGGCCATCGAGGCCCAGCAGCTGGCCACCGGAGAGGCGGCGCCGGTGTGGCAACAGGTGGCCACCTCGATCGGCGCGGTGTCGACATCGCTCGACACCGCAACGTCGCTACGGGCCGATCCCGACACCGATCCCACCCTGGTGAACGAAGCGGTCGCCGTGGTCAACCGCAACCGGGCCCAGTTGATGGCGGCCGCCGAAACCGCCGGCCGCTACACCTGAGCGATCAGCGGCGCCGGTCGGTTTTGGCCTCGGACTGTTTGCTCTTGTCGAAGTAGAACCAGGCAGCGGTGACGATCAGCGCCCCGACGAAGGACCCGATCAACCCGCTGGGGGCCAGGTCGAACCCGTCGCCCGACAACAGGCTCACCAAGAGGCCACCCACGAACGATCCGACCAGCCCGGCGATCAGCGCCATACCCCAGTCGATCTTCCAGCCCGAACGACCCAGGACCCACTGCGCACCGCCGCCCACGAGCATTCCAAAACCGAGTATTCCGAGAATCAGCACACCGGCACGCTAACGGCATTTGGCCCATGTCGGGCACGCTCGGATATTGTTGAAGACGGATTTCGCTACTTCGGCGCACGGTGCGTCGGTGGTGCCAAGAGGGTAGGTAGACGTCGTGAGTGTTCTTGCAGAGTTCCAGGTCGGTCAGGTGTTGTGGTCGATCTTCTGGTTCTTCCTGTTCTTCCTGTGGATCTGGCTGGTCATCTCGATCTTCGCCGACATCATTCGTAGTGATGACCTGAGTGGGTGGGGCAAGGCCCTGTGGGCGATCGCCATCATCATCTTGCCGTTCCTGGGCATCTTCTTGTACCTCATCGTGCGGGGTGGCCAGATGGGCGAACGAGCCGCCGCCAATGCCCAGCAGTCAGAAGAGGCCTTCCAGTCCTATATTCGCCAGACCGCCGGTTCGTCATCGCCGTCTGACCAGTTGGCTTCGTTGGCCGATCTGCATGCCAACGGCAAGATCGACGACGACGAATACGCCAAAGCCAAGGCGCGGGTGCTCGACAGCTGAGCCCGCTCCCCACACCAGACCAGATCTTCGATCTGAGCGGCCGGGTTGCCGTTGTCACCGGCGGCAGCCGGGGCCTGGGTCGGGCCATGGCCGAAGCGTTTGCCGTGGCCGGCGCCGATGTGGTGGTGGCCAGTCGCAAACTGGAGAACTGCGAGGCGGTGGCGGCCGAGATAGCGGCCGCCACCGGCCGCCGCTCCCTGGGAGTGGCGTGCCACGTCGGTCAGTGGGATCAATGTGACGCGCTCATCGACCGCGTGTACGACGAGTTCGGGCGCATGGACGTGCTGGTCAACAACGCCGGGATGTCGCCGGTCTATGACCGTTTGGTCGACGTGAGCGAGGTGCTGTACGAGAAGGTCCTGCAGGTCAACCTGCAGGGTCCGTTCCGCCTGTCGGCCTACGGGGGCCAGCGTATGGTCGACGCCGGGTCGGGCTGCATCATCAACGTGAGCTCGGTCGCCGCCGTGTCGCCCAGCCCCGGTGAGGTGGCGTACGGCGCGGCCAAAGCCGGCCTCAACAACCTCACCAAAGGATTCGCTCGGGCCTACGGACCCCACGTTCGGGTCAACTGCATCATGCCCGGACCGTTTCTCACCGACATCGCCGACGCGTGGGACATGGACGCCTTCAACGAGTCGGCTCGGCGCCTGATTCCGCTCCAGCGTGGTGGCGAAGCCCACGAGGTGGTGGGGGCGGCCCTGCTGCTGGCCAGTGATGCCGGTTCCTACACCACTGGCTCGATCATCAAGATCGACGGGGGACTGACACCCACCACCGGGTGACAGGTCAGAGGCGGGTGATGGCGTCGAGGCGCAGAACGGCCTCGCCCCGCTCGCGCGATTGGTCCATGTCGACCTCACCGACCAGGCGCCACTCGCGGTGGCCATCGGGATCGCTGAGGAGCTGGGTCACGGTCCACGGCTCACGAACGTCGTCGACGATGACATTGGCGGTGCTGCGGGCATCGGCGTCGAGCAGGATCTGGTCGAACTCGTCCCAGTAGGGGGCCATGGCCTCGGTGAGGCTCTCATTGGACCAGCGAGTGTCGCCGTGTTCGTGCAACAGTTCGGTGAGCTCGCCGTGCGCTCGGCGCGACAGCAGCGTGACCCACCGGAACGACTCGTTGCGGATCATCACCCGGAAGGCCCGGGCGTTGCTGGTGACGTCGGTGCGGTCGGTGCCAGGGGGTCGCACCTCGTCGAGCTCAGCTTCGTCGGGATCGGGATTGCGCAGCCGATCCCACTCGTCGAGCAGGCTCGAGTCGATCTGACGCACCAGCTCGCCCAGCCACTCGGTGAGGTCGTACACCGCGCCGGTCTTGGCCGGTTCGGGCACGTTCTGAACCATGGCCTTGTACGCGTCGGACAGGTACCGCAACACCGCGCCTTCGGACCGCTTGAGGCCGTAGTGGTTGACGTATTCACGGAAGGTCATGGCCCGCTCGTACAGGTCGCGCACCACCGACTTGGGCCGCACGTTGTCCGAACCCACCCAGGGGTGATGGGCCCGGAAGGTGTCGAAGGCGGCGTACAAGAAGTCGGACAACGGTTTGGGATGGGTGACCTCGGCCAGCTTGTCCATCCGTTCCTCGTACTCGATGCCCTGCATCTTCATCTCGGCCATCAAGGCGTCTTTGGCCTTGTTGACCTGGGCGGCGAGGATGACTCCCGGGTTCTCGAGGACCGACTCGACCACCGACAACACATCGAGGGCGTGCTCCTCGTCTGATCGATCGGTGGGTGCGTCGATCTCGTCGTCCGCGGGGAGGGGTCCGACCTCGGCCAGGGCCTCGATGGCCTCCACCGCGAAGAGTGACAGGGGTTGATGCAGGGCGAAGTCGTCCTGGAGGTCGATGGTCACGCGGACCAGGCGGCCCTCGTGGTCGGGTGCGTCGAGTTGCTGCACGATGCCGGCGTCGATCAGGGAGCGATACATCCCGATGGCCTGACGAATGTGGTTGCGCTGTCGGTGGCGAGTCTCGTGATTGTCGACCAGCAGCCGTCGGACGTCGGCGCAGCCATCACCCGGCCGATCCAGTACTTCGAGCAGCAGGTGGTGGCTCACCACGAAACTGGAACGGAGCGGCTCGGGTCGACCGTCGCGCAGCTTCTCGAAGGTCTGTTCGTCCCAGTGGGTGAATCCCCGATCGGGTGGCTTCTTCTTCACCAGTTTCTTGCGCTTCTTGGTGTCGGTGGCGGCCTTCTTCTCGGCTTCGAGGTTCTCGACCACGTGGGCCGGGGCCTGCACCCACACGTACCCGATGTCGTCGAAGCCGCGCCGTCCGGCCCGGCCCGCGATCTGTTGGAACTCACGATTGGTGAGCAGCCGGGTGCTGATGCCGTCGTACTTGCACAGCTGCGTGAACAGCACGGTCTTGATGGGGACGTTCACCCCGACTCCGAGGGTGTCGGTTCCGCAGATCAGCTTCAGCAGCCCCTGCTGGGCCAGCTTCTCCACCAGGAGTCGGTAGCGGGGCAACAGGCCGGCATGGTGCACACCGATGCCGTGGGTGATCCATCGGCGGAGGTCCTTGCCGATGGGGGAGTCGAAGCGGAAACCGCCGATTGCGTCGGTGATGCGGGCCTTCTCGTCCTTGGTGAGCACGTCGAGGCTGGTGAGGGCCTGGGCCGCTTCGGTGGCCGCCCGTTGGGTGAAGTGCACGATGTACACCGGGGTGCGGTCGAGGTCGAGCAGCTCCCGCAGCGAGTAGTGCTGCGACGAGGTGCGGTACTCGAACTCGAGCGGCACCGGGCGTTCGGTGCTGGTGACCTCGACGGACGGGCGCCCGGTGCGGTCGGTGAGGGCGGTGCGGAAGAAGTCGGTCGGGCCCAGCGTGGCCGACATCAGCAGGAACTGGGTGTCGGCCAGCTCGAGCAGCGGGATCTGCCAGGCCCAGCCCCGCTGGGGGTCGGCGTAGAAGTGGAACTCGTCGGCGATGACCACGTCGATCTCGCTGCCGGCCCCTTCGCG
>JBPCTQ010000121.1:0-13559 GCA_051011595.1 Acidimicrobiales bacterium | reverse complement strand
CCGCCCGATCCTCACCGATCAGCTGATTGAACAAGGTCGACTTCCCCACGTTGGGGCGACCGACGATGGCGACGGAGAAGATCCGGGGCCCCTCATTCGCATCGAGGGGTTCGTCGACGGCGTCGGTGGCGGGAGGCAGGACGGCCACAATGGCATCGAGCAGGTCACCGGCCCCTCGGCCGTGGAGGGCGCTCACGCCGATCGGGTCACCCAGGCCCAACGCCATGAAGTCCCAGATGGCGGCTTCGTGGGCCTGATCATCGACCTTGTTGGCCACCACCAGTACCGGCACATCGAGGCTGCGCAACAACGTGGCGACTCGGGCGTCGTCGTCGGTGAGCCCGACCTGGGCATCCACCACCTGCACCACCACATCGGCATCGGCGATGGCCTGCTCGGACTGCAGGCTGACCTTGTCGTCGAGGGCGTCACCGCTGGCCATCCAGCCCCCGGTGTCGATGAGCAGGAACGACCGACCGATCCAATCGGCCTCCACGATCTTGCGGTCGCGGGTCACTCCTGGGCGTTCTTCCACGATCGCTTCGCGACGCCCCAGCACCCGATTGAGCAGTGTGGACTTGCCCACGTTGGGTCGCCCGACGATGGCAACGGTGGGCGGGCTGTCGACGGTGCTCATCGATTCGCTCCCAATGCTCGCCGCAGCGACAACCCGTCGCTGCCGATCACCTCGACAGACCGCGGCAGGTCGTCCACCCGTCCCCCGTCGAGGAACTGCCCACGGCTCAGGCACACATCGGGCAAGAGGTAGCGGTGACCATCGGGCTCCGCGTCGCGCACCCTGGTGAGGTCCTCGCCGGTGAGCAGACCGGCCACACCGGTGTTGCCGCCGAAGAACTGGTTGTCGACGGCCACGACGCGGACGTCGTCGTGGCCGAGCTCGGCCACCAGCGGCTCGATGACCCGAGCCCCCAAGGTGCCGGTCAGCACCGCGATTGGCGCCGAGCGCGACGGACGCAGGCGTACCGGTTGTGCAGGACCGGGCCGAGGGCTCCGGTAACCGTCAGCCGGGGCACCCTCCACCCAGGCGAAGAAGCCCGGGGCAACGCCGGTTGCAGTGTCGACTTCACCAGTGAACTCGCGCTCGAACGTGCGGGCCATCCCGACACCGTCCTCATGCATCGGAAATCCGTCGTAGGCCTCCGCCGCGGGGAACGGGAGATCGGCGAGCAGGTAGTACTCGTCGGCGCCGTACACGACCCGCCGCCCAAGGGCCGCCAGAAACCGCTGCTGCCAGGTCGTGATGGTGTCGACCACCGCGTTCGCCTCGGCCTGGCTGTGGGCCCGCATCCGGCTCTCGGTGTTGAAGCGGCTGAGCCCGAGCGGCACCACACACAGCGACGCCAGCTCGGGGTAGTCGGCCAGGACCCCCGCGAGGGTGTTGTCGAGCACATCTCCGTCGTTCAGCCCCGGACAGACCACTACCTGGCCGTGCACCTCGATGCCGTGATCGAGCAGTTGACGAAGCCAGCGCAGACTGGTGGCGCCTCGCCGATTGCGCAGCATGTCGGCCCGCACCTCGGGATCGGTGGCGTGAATGCTCACGTTCAGCGGCGACAGCGCTTCGGTGACCACCCGCTCGAGATCGGCCTCGGTGAATCGCGTGAGCGTGGTGTAGTTGCCGTAGAGGAACGACAAGCGGTAGTCGTCGTCCTTCAGGTACAGGCTCTCACGTAGCCCCGGTGGCAACTGATAGATGAAACAGAACTCACAGTGGTTGTCACAGGTCCGCACCTGATCGAACACCGCCGAATGGACGACGGCGCCGAGTGGTTCGCCGGCCCCCTTGTCGACCTCGATGGTGAGCGCCAGCCCGCCCCGATTCACGTCGACCACCAGCTCGGGCTCGTCGGTCAGCAGCTGATACTGGATGACGTCGCGCGGCACCACGCCGTTGAGCGAGATCAGCTCGTCGCCGACCTCGAGGCCGGCTCGGGCTGCTGCGGAGTGGGCGTCGAGGTCGATGACGCGCGGAGCAGACACTCCCCGAGGATACTGGCGCCGATCCCAACTCGACCGGGGCCGAGGGCAGTCCCCTCAGGCAGAGGCCGACGCCGAGACCGCCCGGAGCTGAGCGACGTGATCGGCCAGGTGACCCGGGAGGAATTCGACGATCTGGGCGATGCTCATCTCGCCGGTGTGCTCGTGGAGGCCTTCGCGCCCGAAGTCGTCGGCGTCGATCTGCACCACCTGGGCCCTCAGGTACTGGAACGTCCAGATCAGGCGGTCGAGGGCTGCGTCGAAGCTCATGGATCGGTACCGTTCGCGCCGACCGGCCGCCGCGGTGTCGAAATCGCCGAAGCTCGGTAGCTCGACCTCGCGGATGACCTTGATACGTGCGCCGAAGACCGTGGCGCTGTCGCACAGATGACCGGTGATCTCCTGCGCGGTGAAGTCCAACTCGTCGGGGTCGAGCGCGAAGTGGCCGCGGTCGGCCAACGTCGCCCGGGCGCCACGAGCCAAGCAGGTGTCGGTCCAGGCCCGCTCTCCCAACGAACGAATGGCGGTGACCACCCGTTGCTGTTCGGTGTCGAGCATCTCGACCGTCTGGTCGATCGTCTTCACGAGGCGTCAATGTAGCCCGCCACGCAATGATGGCCGAGGATCCCGGTCGTCGCTGTGGGTGCCTATCCTTGAGCCGTGCCCGCCCAGCAGGTTCTCCTCGCCGCCCCCCGGGGGTTCTGCGCCGGTGTGGAGATGGCCATCAAGGCGCTGGCCTGGATGGTGCGGGCCTTCGAGCCGCCGGTGTACTGCTACCACGAGATCGTCCACAACCAACTGGTGGTGCGGCGGTTCGAGGATCTGGGTGTCATCTTCGTCGACGACGTCGCCGACGTGCCGCCCGGTGCGCCCATCATGTTGTCGGCCCACGGTTCGGCTCCCGAGGTGGTGGCCGCAGCCGAAGCCGGCGGCGGCACGGTGGTCGACGCGGTGTGTCCGCTGGTCACCAAGGTGCACCACGAGGTCAAGGTTCGAGCGGGCAAGGGCTACCAGATCGTGTACGTCGGGCACGAGGGCCACGAGGAGGCGGTGGGCACGATGGCCGTGGCGCCCGAGTCGATCCACCGTGTCGAGCACCCCCACGAGGTTGACGCACTTCCCGAATTCGAAGACCCGGTGGCGCTGCTGGCCCAGACCACACTCAGCCACCGAGATTGGCAGGACGTGCTCGACGCCACGCGGGAGCGTTACCCCCAGATGTGGATGCCGGGCCGCAGCGACCTCTGCTTCGCCACCACCAATCGGCAGTCGGCACTGATGGAGATCGCCAGCCGATGTGATGCCGTCGTGGTGATCGGTTCGGCCAACTCATCCAACACGGTGGCGCTCGCCAAGCTGGCGGTCGATGCCGGCTGCTCACGGGTGCATCGGGTGAATGGCGTCGAGGAACTACCAACCGACCTCGACGGTGTCGTCGGCGTCACGGCCGGCGCCTCGGCCCCCGAAGAACTGGTCAACGCCGTCATCGACGCCCTCGCCCCGGTTGATGGTGTCAGCGAGATATCCATCACCGACGAGGACGAGTACTTCCCACCCCCGCGCAACCTTCGCGACCTGCTCGGGGCCATCGATGACTTCGCCACCCTGGCGTTGGGTGGTCCCCTCACCGATCGGCCACCGGTCAACGACCGTCAGCTCCATGCCAGCGATGTGCTGGCCGGCCTCGACTGAGTCGTCGGTGTAGGTCGAATCGCTCGACCCACACCTCCGTCACTAGTCTCGTTCGGCGCCGGGCGAGGTGATCCACTTCCCCACTTCGCGGCGGGAGGGGTGAGGATGCGTAGCGAGGCCGACCAGTGGGTGGCTGTCGGATTGGGCATGTTCGTGGCCCTCGGTCTCGCCTACTCCCTGTACCGGCCCAGGGTGCAGCGGTCCGAGCGGTACCAGGCCATGGTGGTGCCGCTGGCCAACATCATGGACGTCGGTTTCATCATGCTGTCGCCGGCCGTGGTGTTGCTCGCCGGCTACGCAGCTCCCCTGGCCATGCTCGGTGTGTGTCTGGTGGCCATTGCCACCGGTTTCGTCATCTCGTACAACATCCGCAACTACGAACCGCTGCGCGACACCGGCGATCCGGCCGAGAAGGTCGAACGAACGGCCCAGTGGGCGCTGCTGGCTGCGTCCATCGTCAACATCGCGTACTACACGCTGCTGCTGATGGCGCTGCTGTTGTTGCCCTTCGACGCATTCACCCAGGGCCGTCAGACGTTTCTGGGGGCGGTGTATCTCGGCGGCATCGCCCTCATCGGGTACCTCGGCGGAATGGCGTGGCTCAACAAACAGGGCGACCGAACCACGGCGTTCAACATCTCGGCCGTGATCGGTGTGCTGGTCGCCTTCTTGATCTACAACGTGCAACAACTCCTGGGCGGTCGCTGGGAAGTCGGCGAGTCGCCCGCCGTGGGCACCGAGGACATACGCAAGATCATCGGGTTGTTCGCCATGGTCCAGGGCTTCGAGGCGGCCCGGTACATCGGGGTCCGGTTCGCAGCCGAGACCCGGATCTCCACCATGCGTCTCGCCCAGTACATCTCCACCGCGGTGTTCACCGTGCTCGTGCTGTCACTGATGGTCTTGTTTCTGCCACCCGGCGACAACGCGGCCGAAGGCACCGCCATCTTCTTCGCCGCCGAACAGATCGGCGACGCCTTCCCCTGGTTGCTGCTGGTGGCCGCGATCGGCAGCCAGACCGCCGCCATCATCGGCGCCACGTCGTCGCGCAGCGACATGCTCGTCACCGCCAAGGTGCCGCGCAAACTCAGCTTCCTGGCCATCTTGCTGCCGGCCATCCTCGTGCTGCTGTTCACCGACATCAACGTGGCGGTCAACCTGGCCTCGCGGGTGTTCGCCACCTACTTCATGGTGCAGGCGGCCCTGTCGGGGTACCTGGCCCGACGCAAGGGAGAACCCAAGATGGTGGCCTTCTCCGCCCTCATCGGGCTGATCATGGCCACCATCTTGATCTTCGGATTGCCTCTTTAGAGGCTTCTGACCTGACCCGCCGGAACGGGGAACTCAGCCGTTGAGGACCTTGGCCTTTTCGGCGGCGAACTCGTCGTCGGTGAGGATGCCTTGTTCTCGCAGTTTGGCCAGGCGTTCCAGTTGGGCGATGCGGTCGTCGCCGTCGTCGGCCGGGGGTGGCGGAGGGGGCGGCGCCGCGCTGGCGTCGGCCACCCCCTGGTCGTAGATGGCCTGCTGTTGGGCCACCGAGGTTTGTTGCTCCTGGGACCACTTCTCGTTCTGGCGGCGGTGCACCCGGCCGCTCACTGCGCTGGCCGTACCGGCTACTGCCGCGGTGCGGGCCACACCACGCACCAGGCCACCTCGTCGTCTTGGCATGTCGTTGACTCCTTTCGGATGGGGTTCGTCGAGGGCCGGATCAGCCCTCGGCCGCCTCGAGATCGTCGAGGGCGGCAATGATCGATTGCACCGGAATTCGGCCGTCGTCGATGACCCGACCACCGGCTTGGCGCACGGCCACCGCGAACGGTGCGGCCCAGGCGTTTTCGTACACCAGCATCACCGCACGGGTGCCGCTCTCCATGGCCGAGCCGGCCGCGTTCAGGTCGTCCTCGCCCAACAGGCCGGTCGATGCACCAACGAACACCTCCAGGTGTGGTGCTTCGTCGCCGGGGAGTTCGGCAATCTCCATGGCCACCACGCTGCCGTCAGCGTCCTTGACCACCACCGCGATGTCGAGAATCCGGATCAACCCACGTTCGACCAGATCGAGCAGCGGTCCGATGGCCTCACCGGTGAACGGGCGATCGAACTCGATGATCAACCAATCGATGGGACCCATCTCGTCGATATCGGTCATGACATCTCCTCGCTACTGATCAGGAACTGGCGCCATCATGGCCCGAACCGCATCAACTTCCCAGCACCCAGGCTTTCTGCGCAGCGAACTCGGTGTCGGTAAGCACGCCGTCGTCGTGCAACCGCTTCAGTTTCCCCAGCTCGTCGGCTCGTGACGACGGGCTGGCCGCGTGGTGACGATGCTCGTCGGCCAGCCCGGCACGGGTGCCGCTCCGCTGCTGTATCCGCTCGTGCATGAACTCGCCCCGCACCACCAGATAGGCGCACACGCCGATGACCGGCAACACGATGACCAGCACTGTCCACAGTGCCTTGGCCCATCCCGACAGCGACCCGTCGCGGAAGACATCGATCAACACGGTGATGAACAACCAGAGCAGCAGAGCCAGACCGAACAACACCACCATGCTGATGATCAGGTCGCCGAGACTGAAGGCAGCAACGATGGGCATGGGGTCCTTTCGTGACCGACGGCCAGGGTGCCGAGATCACTGCCTCTCTAGCACGACAGGACCCGCCCGTTCGAGATCCGAGCGGTGCCGGAGGCCGTCGCAACCGGCGGTCTAGGCGTCGGCCTCCCCGGCTGCTTCGGTCACCTCGTCGGTCAGCTCGGCTTCGTTGGCGGCGATCTGCTTCTTGATCATGCCCGAGGCCTGTTGGATGGCGGCCTCCACCTTGCTCTCGACATCGGCCGCAGCAACCACGATCAACCCGGTCTCGCCGATGTCGAGCTGTTCGCCGAGCTCCTTGAGGTCACCGCGGCTCATGCCTTTGGAGACATGACCCGCGATGGCCCCGATGGCCGCACCGCCACCGGTGGTGACGGCCAACAAACCGCTGCCGATGGCGGCGGCCGGAAACAAGGCGATCACCGCGCCGGTGGCCAGACCGATACCGGCACCCCGCCAGCCGCCCTTGCGGGTGGGCTGTTCGTGTTTGTGGAGGATCTTGACCTTGCCGTCGTCTCGTTTGGTGACGATGGCCGCATCGAAGTTGTCGATGAGCTGCCAGTCGTAATAGAGCGATTTCACCGCTTCGTAGTCGAGCTCGGCCGCCGCCTGGCTCGAGTACGCAGCCCCGAAGAGGACGAATGTGTCGTAGTCAGCCATGGCACGAGCTCCCTTCGACCGACAACTTGTCGGTCCGAGCCGAAAACTAGAACCGAGGTCGGGCCACGTCGATGCCGAGCGCCGATTCACCCCGGGTGAACATCGCCCGGCCGCTTTGAGCAACTCCGACCAGCAATCTAGGTTCGGCGAATGGTCGCGGCCGGCGGCCACCAGCTGCGAAGGAGCGGGCCCATGCCGAACGGCAAACCCAACATTCTGATCTTGTGGGGTGATGACATCGGGATCACCAATCTGAGTTGTTACTCGGATGCGATCATGGGCTATCGCACCCCGAACATCGATCGGATTGCCGATGAGGGGATTCGGTTCACCGATTACTACGGGGAGCAGTCGTGTACGGCGGGGCGGGCGGCGTTCATCACCGGGCAGAGTGTGTATCGGACGGGTATGTCGAAGGTCGGCCTTCCGGGGATGCAGTTCGGGTTGCATGAGGACGACCCGACCATCGCCACCGCGCTGAAGGAGCACGGCTATCGGACGGGCCAGTTCGGCAAGAACCATTTCGGTGATCTCGACGAGTCGTTGCCGACCAACCGTGGTTTCGATGAATTCTTCGGCAACCTCTATCACCTCAACGCCGAAGAAGAGCCCGAAAACGTCGACTACCCCACCGACGAAGAGATCCCGGGCTGGTCCGAACGGTTCGGCCCTCGTGGTGTGATGCACACCTGGGCCAACGACGACGGCACCCAGCGCATCGAAGACACCGGCCCGCTCACCAAGAAGCGCATGGAAACCGTCGACGAAGAGCTGGTGCCCGAAGCCCAGCGGTTCATGCGCGACGCGGCCGCCGACGATGAACCGTTCTTCTTGTGGTTCAACACCACCGCCATGCACTTCCGGACCCACATCAAAGACGAGATCCGCGGCCAGGCCGGCCGTTGGCAGTCTGAATATCACGACGCCATGGTCGAACACGACAAACGCATCGGCGAGATGCTCGACACCCTCGACGAGCTCGGCAGAGCCGACGACACCATCGTCATGTACAGCACCGACAACGGCGTGCACATGAACTCCTGGCCCGACGCCGGCATGACCCCGTTCCGCAACGAGAAGAACTCGATGTGGGAAGGCGCCTACCGCGTGCCCTGCCTGGTCCGCTGGCCCGGCCAGATCCAAGAAGGTGTCGTACTCAACGGGTTGACCAGCCACCTCGACTGGTTCACCACCATGCTCGCCGCCGCCGGCGTCGACGACATCGCTGACCAACTCAAGGCCGGCACCGAACTCAACGGCAAGCACTACAAAGTCCACCTCGACGGCAACAACATGTTGCCCTACTGGAAAGGAGAGGTCGACGACAGCCCCCGCCGGCAGTACCTCTACTTCTCCGACACCGGCGACCTCTGCGCGGCCCGGATCTTCCACTGGAAGGTCGTCTGGCTCGAACAACGGGCCACCGGCACCCTCCAGGTATGGCGCGAGCCCTACACCGAACTACGTATCCCCTTGATCTTCAACCTGCGAACCGACCCCTACGAACGAGCCAACCTCACCTCCAACACGTACGAAGACTGGTTCATCGACCACGCCTACATGATGGGACCGGTCCAGTTCTTCGTGGCTGACATGCTCGAATCCCTCAAAGAATTCCCCCGACGCCAAGAACCACCGAGCTTCAGCATCGACAGGGTGATCGCCAAGCTGGACGCCGGCGTCGGCAGCTCGTGAACGCCACGTGACCACCCAGTCGGAGCTCGTGCGGATCGACGGTGGGTCGTTCCGCATGGGCTCCGACGATCACTACCCCGAAGAGGCACCGGTCCACACGGTGACCGTCGACGGGTTCTGGATCAACCCCACCACCGTCACCAACGCCGAGTTCGCGGCGTTCGTCGACGCGACCGGTTACCTCACGGTGGCCGAACGAATCCCCGATCCGCTCGACTTCCCTGACGCTCCCGCCGAGAACCTGGTCGCGGGATCGCTGGTCTTCACCATGACTCCGGGCCCAGTCGACCTGACCCACATCAACCAATGGTGGACCTGGACACCGGGTGCATGCTGGCGCCACCCCAAAGGGCCCAAGAGTTCAGTCGATCGCCGGCCCGACCATCCGGTGGTGCACATCGCCCACGTGGACGCCGCAGCCTATGCCCGATGGGCGGGCGAGGCGCTTCCCTCCGAAGCCGAGTGGGAGTTCGCCGCCCGCGGCGGTCTCGACGGCCGGTCGTTCATGTGGGGCGACGAGGCGGTGCCCGATGGCCAGTATCTGGCCAATTTCTGGCAGGGCGACTTCCCCCACCGCAACAGTCGCGCCGATGGTTACGCCGGCACTGCTCCAGTGGGCTCGTTCCCCCCCAACGGCTATGGGCTCTTCGACATGGCCGGCAACGTGTGGGAGTGGACCGACGACTGGTTCTCCGACAGTCACCCCGCCGATCCGGACAAACCATGCTGTGTGCCGACCAATCCACGCGGCCCTGCGGTCGGGGCCAGCTACGACCCGGCCCAACCGCAGTTCCACGTTCCCAGAAAGGTCATCAAGGGTGGTTCGTTCCTGTGCGCCGACAACTACTGTCAGCGCTACCGACCGGCCGCCCGGCGACCGCAGATGATCGATACCGGCATGAGCCACGTCGGTTTCCGCACCATCCGACGAGAGGAGCCCGATGAGTGACCACCTTCTCCCCTCCTGGCGATCGGGTGCCACCCGAGACGCCATCACCGGTTTCCTCGACCAGGTCGATGAGATCCCTCCGGCCGAGCGCGTGGCCGTGTTCGACAACGACGGCACCATGTGGGCCGAGAAGCCCAACTACACCCAGGTCGAGTTCTGGCTGCTCGAGATGCAACAGGCCATCGGCGCCGATCCGTCACTCGCCGACACACCCGCATTCCGGGCCGTCATCGACCGCGACATGGCCGCGATCGAAAAGATGGGCCTGGAAGACCTGGCCACGGCCTTCCTCGACCTGTTCGCCGGCCTCACCCCCGAACAATTCGATGACAAGGTGGCCCGCTTCTTCGCCGAACAGCAGCATTCGAGCGGTGTCCCGTATCGCCAGCAGCGCTACCAACCGATGCTCGAGCTCATGGACGAGCTGCGATCACGGGGATTCGACTTCTACATCGTCAGCGCCGGGGGCGCCGAGTTCGTACGTGTCATCAGCCAGGACTTCTACGGCGTGAGCCCCGAAGGTGTTGTGGGATCACAGATCGACTACGAGTTCTCGCGCGACAGCGACGGCCAGGCCCAGCTCCTGCGCACCAATGCCTTGGTGGCCAGTGGGCCCAACGAGGGCCCGGGTAAACCCCCGAACATCCAGCGCATCCTCGGTCGCCACCCGTGTGTGGCCGGAGGCAACTCCGCCGGCGACGCCGAGATGCTCGAATACGCCACCGCCTACGACGGGCCATCACTGGCGTTGCTGGTGAACCACGACGACAGCGAACGCGAATACGCCTACGAGAGTGTGGCCGGCACTTTCGCCGCCGACGAGACCATCACCGACACGGCGGCCCGCTTGGGCTGGACCGTTGCCAGCATCAAGAACGACTGGGAATCGGTGTTCGCCGAGTCGTGAGCTCACGCGAGGCCGACGAGATCGCGGCGTTCTACCGGGACCATCCGTATCCACCTCCCGTGGCCGACCTCGATCAGTACCGGGCCCAGTGGCAGGATCCGGAACGGCACCGAGTGGAGCACCATCGCCTGTGGCCCACGCTCCCGTACCGGGACGACCACACGATCTTGGTGGCCGGCTGTGGCACCTCACAGGCGGCCAAGATGGCGGTTCGTTACCCGCGGGCCCACATCGTCGGCATCGATGTCAGCGCCACCAGCGTGGCAACCACTCGTGCGCTCGTCGCCCAGCACCAACTCACCAACGTCGAGGTACACGAACACCCCATCGAGACGGTGGCCGACCTCGGCCGGTCCTTCGACCACATCGTGTGCACCGGCGTGATTCACCATCTCGCCGAACCCGGGGTCGGTCTGCGAGCGCTGCGTGACGTGCTCGCTCCGCAGGGCGCCATGCAGCTGATGGTCTACGCCACCTACGGGCGTCTCGGAATCTCGATGATGCAGGACTACAGCCGCCGCCTGGGCGTCGAGCCGACAACCACCGACATCGACGACCTGGTGGCCACCCTGCGCGAGCAGCCGGAGGGACACCCCATCGGCCATCTGCTCCGCACGACACCCGACTTCGGGCACGACGACGCCTTGGCCGACGCCCTACTCAATCCGCGTGAGCGTTCGTTCACCGTCCCCGAACTACTCGACACGGTGGCCACCGCCGGCCTGCGATTCGGGCGCTGGGTGCGCCAGGCTCCGTACCGACCGCAATGCGGATCACTCTCCGAAGTCCCCCACAGCTCCCGGATCGCGTCCTTGCCCGAGGCCGAGCAGTTCGCGGCAGTCGAGTTGTTCCGCGGCACCATGGTGCGCCATTCGGCCGTTCTGCACCGAGATGACTCGCCGCTGCCCGATCCCGGTGTTCGCTGGGACGACTCCACGTGGACGACCTACGTGCCGCTCGTGCCGAGCACGGCGACGCTCATCGAGGAGCGGCTTCCCGACGGCGCCGCGGCCGCCGTTCTCAACCGGGCCCACGTCGACCGCGACCTGGTGCTGTTCCTCGACACCGACGAGCGGGACAGGTTCGAAGCCATCGACGGCACTCGCCCGCTCGGAGAGATTGCCGGGAATGACCCCACCCTCTTCGAGAAGCTGTGGTGGCACGATCTGGTGATGGTGGATGCCTCGGCCACATCTGGTGGTGATCGGCCCTGACCGGCTGAGTCCCGGCCGGCACCGTTCAGTCAGCTGTCGGGTTCACCGAAGAGATCGACCAGATGGTCGATGACCGGTCGATGCCGACGCAGCGAGGGCCGGTAACCCGGGCGGGTGCCGGCAGGAACCAACACCCGAAGGCCTCGGCGCTGCACCTCGATGTGCAGCGGGGGCTCCATCGGTATCGACTCACCGTCGATGCCCACGTCGACCACCTCCCGATCGCTGTCCACCACCAGATTGGACGCCGTCCATTCGCGGAGGGTGCTCGTCGCACTGTTCATGGCGGGCGCTTCACCGACCGGCAGGGCCATGACCCCCAGTCGACCGGAGTCGAGCCGGATGCGCCGACCGAAATCGGGCGGGCCCGACATCACATACGGGTTGTTCGACACCAGCACCATGGGAAGGTTGTCGTGCAACGTTCCCTCGGGGTCGCGGAGTCGAACACCCGAGGCAAGGTCCGGATTCGACGCCACCGAGAGGAACGTGGCCACCTTGGCGCTGCGGTAGCCCTCCTGTTTCACCGCTTCGGGATAGACCCCCAAGCTCACGTTGTTCAGGAACAGCCGACCGTTGATCACACCGTGGTCGATCGTGACCGCCTCACCGTCGGTCAGGGCCTGCAGCGCAGCCAACGGGTCGTTCCGATCGAGGCCCAGATCGAGCGCGAAATGATTGCGGGTCCCGACCGGCACGCAGAAGAAGGGCAGGCCTTGTTCGGCCGCGACGCCGGCCACCAACCCGAGCGAGCCGTCACCCCCGGCCATACCCAGACAGTCGGCCCCACCGCGAACTGCGGTCTCGGCCAGCGAGACGAGATCGTCGCCCCGCTCGAGCATGACCGTCTCGATGCCGTGATCGGCGGCCACCGATGCCAGATCGCACTTCTCGGCCTTTCCTCCCCCACTCCACCGGTTGACGATCAGCACCGGTCGGCTGACGATCAAGGGCTCGCGGTCGTGAGGCCGCCTGCCGGCTGCCATCGACACCAACTGGCGGCGATACACCGCCCCCGCCCCCACCGCGCCGATGGTGCCTCCGACGATGAGGCCGGCCCGGAATCCGGACCGTTTCCGTCTTCCGCCTTCGGCCATGCGTCCTCCCCGAACTGTGATGCGGCACGAAGACTATTTGCTCGACGGCCGCACTCCATCGCCGGCCGCGCCGATTCACCCGGGTGAATCGCGACGGCGACGGCGTCTACCGGACTCCCGCCCGACCTTCGGCGTCGTCGTAGAGCGTTTGCAGCTCACCGCGAAGGTCTTCGGTGAACGAGCGCACCTGCTTGCGGGGAGCCCGGCCGTTGACGAGCGCGGGCGGAATCATCGGCGGGCCGATCACCAGCACGACCTTGCGCGGCCGGGGGAACGACGAACCGAGCGGGAGAGCTCTCGACGATCCGCCGATGCCAACGGGAACCACCGGCGATTGGGTGCGGCTGGCGATGAAGGCGGGGCCGTCGTGCATGTGGTCGGCCTGCACCACAACACCCTCCCGTCGAGTTCCTTCCGGGAACATCACCAGCGGTTCACCCCGCTCCAGGACCTCCTGGGCGGCCTTGAGTGCATCACGATCGGCGGTCCCCCGTTGCACCGGGAATCCGCCCATGGAGGTGAGGAAGAAGGCCATGAAGCGCGACCCCTCCCACATCGCTTCCTTGCCCATGTAGCGGATCACCCGACTGGTCACCGCCGACACGAGCGGGGTGTCGACGAACGAACGATGCACCGGCGCCAGGACGAAGGCGCCGGTGGCCGGGATGTGTTCTTTGCCCCGCACCTCCAGCCGGAACCAGATACGCATCACCCCCTCGAGCATGGTTCGCAGCACCTTGAACACCACCC
>JBPCTQ010000120.1:0-2504 GCA_051011595.1 Acidimicrobiales bacterium | reverse complement strand
GTGGTGGCCTGTCCGAACAGGTCGGTGGTGATGGCCTGGGCGTCGGCCCAGTGCTGACCATCGGGTCGACCGGCGTCGCCGATCCGGCGAGCCAGCTCGGCGGCCCCGGGCATGGTCGCTTCGAGGTGGCTCACCATCTCGCCGGTGGGAACGGCACTCAACGAACCCACGATCGCCGTTCGTTCGGGATCGCAGGTCTGCAGGCTCTTGTCGGACGCCGCCACCAGTTGGTCGAAGGCCATGAGGAGGTCGGCCTGGCCCTGGCCCAGCCGGTTGGAGGCAATGGGCCGGGTCTGGGAGAGACGCACGTCGCTCACCACCGGCCCGGCCTTCTGCGACAGTCCGGTCTGGTCGAGGCCGCCGACGTGGAAACCATCGAGCATGGCTGCGGTCCCGATCACCTGGGCCACGGTCACCACACCGGTGCCGCCGATACCGGTGATGCGCACGGCGTAGTCGTCGACCCCGACGGCGATCACCGGATCGTCGACCGGTGGTGGTGTCGGGGTCACGCGTTCGGTTGTGTCGGTGGGTTCCGCCGGTCGCCCCAGCAGCCGGGCGATTCGTCCCGGCGGTCGATGGTCGATGGTCATGAACGACGGGCAGTCACCCTGCAGGCAGGAGTAGTCGAAGTTGCAGCTGGTCTGGTCGATGGCCGTCTTGCGGCCGAATTCGGTCTCGATGGGCTGCACCGACAGGCAGTTGGACTTCTCGCCGCAGTCCCCGCAGCCCTCACAGATGCGGGCGTTGATGACCACCTGTGTCGTGGGTGTGGGCAGCCGTCCTCGCTTGCGGGCCCGGCGGAGCTCGGCCGCGCACGCCTGATCGTGGATCAACACGGTGACCCCGTCGGTGGCGGCCAGGATCTGCTGGGCTTCATCGAGACGGTCGCGGTGCCACACGTCGGTTCCGGCCACCAGCTCGACGTCGTCGTACGCCGACACGTCGTCGGTGGTGATGAGTACCCGTCGTACACCCTGGGCCCACAGCACCCGGGTCAGCTCGGGGACACCCAGCTGACCTTGCGGATCCTGTCCGCCCGTCATGGCCACCGCATCGTTGTAGAGCAGCTTGTAGGTGATGTTGACGCCCGCCGCCACCGAGGCCTGTATGGCCAGTTGGGCCGAGTGGAAGTAAGTGCCGTCGCCAACGTTCTGGATGAAGTGGTCGCGATCGACGAACTGACTCATACCGATCCACTGGGCGCCCTCGCTGCCCATACACGTGACGCCGGCGATGTCGCCGAAACGGTCCGGGTCCATCAGCATCGCCATGGTGTGGCAGCCGATGCCGGCGCCCACCAGTGCACCCTCGGGCGCCCGAGTGCTGCGGTTGTGGGGGCAGCCCGAGCAGTAGAAGGGGGCCCGCTGGCCGGCGATCGGTATGCGTTCCCGGGGTGGGGGAGGCGGGGGTGTCAGGCGGTCGCTCAACCGCTCCTGCAGCCGGCTCCACAGCACGGGTACCAGTCGATCGGCATCGAGGGCACCGTGTTCGGGCAAGAGTTGATCGTCGTTCTCGTCGAACTTGCCGACCACCACCGGGCGGTTGGTGAGGGGATAGAGCGTGTCCTTGATGAGCGACTCGATGGTGGGCCGCTTCTCTTCGATGACGAGCACTTCGTCGACCCCGTCGGCGAACCGGCGAATGGTGCGTGGGTCGAACGGGAAGGGCATCCCCATCTGGAGCAGGCGAATGCCCACCGCTTCGATGGCAGCCGTATCGTCCAGGCCCAGTCGTCCGAGGGCCTCGCGCAGTTCGCGGTAGGTCACACCCGATGCCACGATGCCGATCCAGGCGTCGGAGGGTTCGGTGGTGAGGTGGTTCAAGCGGTTCTGCGAGGCATACCGGGTGGCCAGCTCGTACCGCACCTCGATGATCTCGCGTTCCAGTTCGAGGGTGTGCGGAGTGAGCAGTCGCCCGTCGGGCTGGTGGCGGTACCGCTCGCCGTCGACGGTGGGGATGGTCGGGTCGACCCGGTCGGGATGCAGCGTCACCGAAGCGGTGGCATCGGCGACGTCGGCCACGATCTTCAACGCCACCCAGAGACCGGTGGTGCGGCTCAGGGCGATGGCGTGGCGGCCCAGGTCGAGCGCCTCGGACGGGTCGCCTGGGTAGAGCATCGGCATGTGCATGTCGGCTGCCGCCCCGGCCGACGACGACGGGATGGTGGAGCTCTTGGCCTCGGGGTCGTCACCCACGAGTGCCACCGCGCCGCCCCGAGACGACGTGCCGGCGAACACGGCATGGCGCAGGGCATCGGATGCCCGGTCGACGCCCGGTCCCTTCCCGTACCAGATACCCACCACGCCTTCGTGGCGGCGATCGGGCTGCAACGACGCCAACTGGGCACCCATGACCGAGCTGGCGGCCAACTCCTCGTTGACCGCCGGGCGACACACGACGGGCAGGTCCGGCGCCAGCCGGGCGGCGGCGGCCACCGCGCCGTCGAAGCTGCCCAGCGGCGAACCCGGATAACCCGAGACGAAGGCGGCGGTGTCCCACCC
>JBPCTQ010000119.1:0-4034 GCA_051011595.1 Acidimicrobiales bacterium | reverse complement strand
TGTGGTGATTGGTGCCCGGCATCACCCGGATGGCCCCGCTGCCACCGGTCAACGAATCGAGGTAGAACGAGAGTTTGAGGTGGTACTGGTGGAACGGGGCGGCGTAGATGTCGGAGTGCCACTCGCTCTCGCAGTCGAACAAGTTGCCGTCTGATTCGGCGTACTCGTAGTCGTCGCCGATGAGGCTGCGGCAGATCCCGATCACCCGGGGATCGTCGAGCAACCACGACAGGTTGGCCGACTTGGAGATGAAGCCGGGAATGATGAGGCGTCGTTTCTCGAGGTGCAGCTCTTCGTAGGTCTCGAGGCGTGGGTGGCCCTCGTCGGCGAACACCTCCTCGAAGCCCGTGCGGATGCGGTCCATGTCGGCCGCGAAGAGGTCGGGGATGCGGAGGTACCCGAACGTCTCGTAGTAGCGAACCTGTTGGTCCGAGAGCAGGTGATCGTCACTCAGCGTGGCGGTGGCGGCGGGTTGGTCGGTCATGGCGTGGGGTCCCGAGGTGGATGAAGGGGGGCAGAACGCCCAGAGCAGGCAGGCTTTCATGGTACGACGAGTGGCCAGTTCCGGACCAGGCGACAACAGCGCGTGGTGGTTTTCGGCGTTCGACATACCCTGTGACGCAGTGCCACTATGGAGCGTCCACCCGGCGTGGCGCCGCGCCCCCACGAGGACTGCATGGATCTCACCGTCGACATCGAGCCCACGAATCGGTGCAACGCGAGCTGCCACTTCTGCCCGCGTGATGCCACGCCCCACCAGGGGCTGATGACCCCCGATGTGTTCGAGCAGTCACTGCAACGAGCGGTGGAGTTCCGCGACCAGGTCGCCACCGGCTTCGGCTGGAACATGACCGTCAGCCTGTGTGGGTTGGGTGAACCCCTCCTCAACAAACACGCCCCGGCTTGGGTGGCCCAGGTCCGCGACGCCGGATTCCCGTGTGTGATGTCGTCCAACGGTGCGCTGCTGAACGAGAAGCGGGGTCAGGCCCTGCTCGACGCCGGCCCCAACAAGATCATGATCAACATCGGCGAGGAGGGCGAGGCGTACGAAGAGATCTACAAACTGCCCTTCGAGAAGAGCCGCGACAACGTCGTGCGTTTCAACGAGATGGCCGGTGACGACTGCGAGGTCCACATCGTCCTGGTCGACCATCGCGGCGATCGTGATCACCTGCGCAAGATGGTCAAGTACTGGCAGGGCTACGGGCTCAAGCATTTCGTCTTCTTCGACGTGATGAACCGGGGTGGTGCCCTGTTCGTCGACCACATGCAGTACGACGCCTACCCCGAGCTCGAACAGGCTCGCACCATCCTGGCCCAACGCGAGTCCAAACCAGCGTGTGGTGCCCCGTTCGGCTACATGTTCATCGGTTACGACGGCAAGTACTACCTGTGCTGTTCTGACTGGAAGAAGGAAGTGCCCATGGGCACGGTCTTCGATGCCTCGCTCGTCGATGTCACCAGCGAGAAGCTCCAGCACGTGATGGATCGTCAGGTGGTGTGTGCCACCTGCAACCTCGACCCGATCAACCGCATCACCGAAGGGCTCCACGACGCCGCCAACGGCGACGAGTCCGTCGACACCGACGAGTTGATCGACGGCGTGGTGCACTCCAACTCGGTGGTGTGGGGCATGCTCGAGCAGCTCGAAGCGCACACCCAGATCGACTACGCCGCCGCCGATCGGGCCGCGTCGCGCACCCGTATCCCGGTCAAAGTCCTCTAGCCCGATGTTGCTCGGCATCGACTTCGAGGTGACCAATCGCTGCAACGCGAGCTGTCACTTCTGTCCACGCGACGCCACCCCTCACCAGGGTCTGATGACACCCGAGGTGTTCGAACAGTCGCTGGTGCGGGCCCACGAGTGGAAGGGTGTTGCCCACGAGCACTTCGGTGGTGCCGACATGTTGCAGGTGCGTCTTTGCGGGCTGGGTGAACCACTCATCAACCGCCACCTCCCCAGCTACGTCGAGCGGGTGCGCGAAACCGGTCTGGCTGTTTCGGTCTCCTCCAACGCCGCCCTGCTCGACGAGCGCAGGGGTGCCGCGCTGCTCGAGGCGGGCCTCCAGGAGATCAACATCAACATCGCCGATCTGGAGGGCACGTACGAGGACGTCTACAACCTGCCGTTCCAGCGCACGCTCGACAACATTCTTCGGTTCCGCGACATGGCCGGCGACGACTGCACCATCGTCATCGTGTTGGTCGACTACAAACGCGATCAGGCACACGTCGACGCCATGAAGGACTTCTGGCGGGGCCACGGTCTCGACCGCTTCATGGGATTCGACATCATCAACCGGGGCGGTGCCCTGTTCGTCGACGAGATGCAGTACGCCGACTACCCCGAGCTCGACGAAGCCCGAGCCATGCTCACCGACGACGGGGGTGAGGCCAACTGCGTCATTCCGTTCATCTACCCGTTCATCGGCTACGACGGCATCTACTACCTGTGTTGCTCGGACTGGAAGAAAGAAGCCCCCATGGGCGACGTGTTCGAGCGGTCGTTGGCCGACGTGCTCCACGACAAGTACGACTTCGTCAACAGTCGTCGTCCGGTCTGCATCACCTGCAACCACGACCCCACCAACGCCCTCACCGACGAGTTGCGGGCCATCGGCAACGGGGTCATCGACGACTCGGATCTCGATTCGTTCGTGGCCAACCTCAAGACGCAGAGTGAGGCCGTGGTGCGCTGCCGCCAGACCGCCCTCGACGTGTTCGGCCCGCCGCAGAAACCAGCCGGCCGGCGGTCGATTCCGGTCAGCGCCACCTGACCGATCGCGGGCTAGCCGGGGTGCGGCGCTGATCGCAGCGCCTGCCACACCCGCTCGGGAGTGAGCGGAAGATCGATGTGGCGCACACCCCGGTGGGCCAACGCATCCACCACCGCGTTCTGGACCGCGGGAGTGGCGCCCACCGTGCCCGACTCGCCGATGCCTTTGGCCCGCAGCGGGTTGAGCGGGGTGGGTGTCTCCATCACCAGTCGATCGAAGAACGGCAGCTCGGCGGCACTGAAGATGCTGTAGTCGGCGAAGTTGGTGGTGAGCGGGTTGCCGTCGTCGTCATAGGACACCGCCTCGTACAGGGCTTGTCCCACCCCCTGGGCCAGGCCGCCATGGACCTGTCCGGCCGCCAGCAGCGGGTTGATGATGGTGCCGGCGTCGTCGCACGCGAGCAGCCGGAGCAACCTGACCTCGCCGGTCGCCATGTCGACTTCGACCACGGCCAGATGGGCGCCGAAGGGAACGGTGGGATGCTCCTGGTCGAGATCGGCCACGGCCAGCAGCGGTTGGTGAAGCCCTTCGGCCAGGTCGGCCCAGGATCGGGTCCGAGCCGGAGTGCCGGCCACGTGGAACAGGCCCTGCTCCTGGTTGAACACGATGTCCTCGGCGGCGGCCTCCAGCTGGTCGGCCGCCCGTTGGGTGGCCAGGGTCACCAGCCGCTCGGATGCATCGGCCATGGCCGAGCCGGCCAGTTGCACCGACCGGGAACCGCCCGTGCCACCACCCTGGGGGACCAGGTCGGTGTCGCCGTGAACCACCGTGACCGCATCGAGCTCGACCCCCAACCGGTCGGCCACCACCATGGCCCAGGTGGTGTGGTGGCCCTGTCCGAACGGGGTCGATCCGGTGCGTGCGACCACGGTGCCGTCGGGTTGGAGCTCGACCGACCCGTACTCGTTGCCGGCGCCCGGGGCGGTGATCTCCACGTAGACCGCGGTTCCGATACCGAGCACCAGCTCGGCCCCCGCGTCGCGGCGTTGCTGCTGCTCGAGTCGCAGGGCGGGCAGATCGGCCACTTCGATCACCCGGTCGAGGGCGGCCTGGTAGTTGCCGCTGTCGTAGCGGGTGCCGGCGGCGTTGGTGTATGGGAACACGTCGGGCGACAAGAGGTTGGTGCGTCTCACCTCGACGGGATCGAGACCGATCTCGGTGGCGAACAGGTCGACCGCTCGTTCGAGGGCGGCGGTGGCTTCGGGTCGACCGGCTCCCCGGAAAGCTCCGACCGGGGTGGTGGTGGTGAGCACCGAC
>JBPCTQ010000118.1:0-56887 GCA_051011595.1 Acidimicrobiales bacterium | reverse complement strand
GCTGCATTCTGGGGAGGATCCCCACCCCACGCCGGTTCGTTGGCCTGTGACATCGCAGCCCTAGTTGTAACAGTGGCGTGACACAATGTCTATAAGTGTCACAGTCTAGAAGTGTCACATTACGCGGGTTTTCCGCTGACCCCTCGGACGGTGCCGTCGTCGTTGGTGTCGTGGGTGCCCTTGCTGAGATCGACGAGCACCAACACGTTGCCGAAGGGATCCTGCACCACGGCCACTCGCCCCACGGGAATGTCGACGGGCGGCGAGAGTGTCCGGCCACCCGCGGCGACGAAGGCGGCCAGCGCCTCGTCGACGGAACGAACCAACCAGTTGGGTTCGTAGGCGTGTTCGGTGGTGAGCACGAGTTCGGAGTCACCGTCGTCGAGAACCAGGCCGGCTTGTCCGATGGTGTCGTTGCGCCAGGCCAGTTGGTGGCCGAGCCCGTCGACGTAGAACGACACACCCTCGTCGAGGGTGGGTACACGAACGGTGACGGCGTCGACCTTCCGCAGCACACCCCCATCGTGGGTGCCTGCCGCGTCGGTCACAGCGCGTGGTAACCCGAGAACACGTCGGCGTCGCGCAGCACGAAACGCATCGGGGTGCCGTGCTCGGTCCACCACCGAACCGTCTCGGCGAAGATGTCGAGGGCAACGGCCCAGTCGGCGGGGCACGAACGGGCCGGGGTTCCGCAGTTCTCCAGCAGCACCACGTACCCTTCGGCCGGGCTCCACGACAGGTCGCGCATCACGTCGACCAGGGCATCCCAGTTGCCGCCGAAGTAGTCGGGGGCGTCGACCGCCCGGGCCAGGGCCGCCACCAGATTGGCCTTGTCGGTGGCATCGGCCAGATCGTCGCTCAGGCAACGCCAGCCCCGAGCCGACACCTCGTCGGCCACGCCGTAGCGGTCCGGTTCGGGCGGGGCCACGTAGGTCCCCGGGTCGGCGCTGGTGATCAGTCGGTCCAGCCAGGTCATCCCACCACCAACTCCTCGAACGATGCGTAATGGTCGGCGGTCCAGTAGATGGCGCCGTCGTCGCCGGTGACCAACCGCCGGGCGCCGCGGTGTGACAGCCCCGGGGTGTCGACCGTGTACTCCTGGTAGAAGCCGATGTCGTAGTCGGGCAGCAGCCCCTCACGGTTCTGGAACGTCGAACCGTCCTGGTCGTACGGGAAGGGACCGCCGTCACGGATGAGGCGCAAGGTGTCGATGGCTTCGGGTGGCAGTTCGCCGACGGTGACCGTGGGCAGGTCGCTGTAGCGGACGATCTCGACCTCGGTCTGGGTGGTCGATGGGGGAGTGGAGCGTGCCGGTTGGTCGAGCGTCGTCGTCGGCGAACCGCTGGCCTCGGTCGTGGTGGTGGAGGAGGTGGTGGTGGAGCTGTCGTCGGACCCGCAGCCGGTCAGCACGAGCACCGCACCGAACACGATCCACAGCGGCAGCAGCAACCACCGACGGGGGGACTTCGGGCGCCGAATCATGAGCCCGCAACCCTATCGGCGCCCCCTCCCCGCCAACTGGTCGTGCAGCGTCAGGCTCTGGCTGTCGCTGCACTACCAGAAGCGAAGGGGCAGCGGACGAGGACGGGGCGCGGGAGATTTCTGGGTGTGAGTGTCCCCCCTGGCCCGGGTCTGTGGCGAGTACATGGTGTGATGGAACTGGTGGGAGACCTCGGACCCGACGAAGGCGGCACGCCGGCGACTGCGCCGATCGCCCTGGTTGCCGACTTCGACACCGTGTATCGAGCCGAGCACCGCGGTCTGGTCAGCCTGGGGTACGTGCTCACCGGCGACCGGGCGGTGGCCGAGGATCTGGCCGCCGATGCGTTCTTGGCCGCCTATCGCAACTGGGGGCGCATCGGGTCCTACGACGACCCCCGGGCCTGGTTGCGGCGGGTGGTCGTGAATCGTTCGGTGTCACGTGTGCGGCGCTTGGCCGTCGAGGCGCGGGGCCTGGCTCGGCTGCGATCGCGATCGGTCGCCGTCGTCGAGCTCCCCGAAGGTGATGAACAGCTCTGGTCCGCAGTGCGCACGCTCCCAAAACGTCAGGCCCAGTTGATTGCTCTGCGCTACGTGTTGGACCTTCCCGAGGCCGAGGCCGCCGAGTGCCTCGACATAAGCCGGGAGACCGCTCGGACCCACCTGAAACGAGCTCGGCGCCGATTGGCCGAACTGCTCGGCGAGAACGGAGAACTCTGATGAACGAATTCGACGACCGCTTGCACGATGCCGGCCACCGGGTGAGTGGCGGGCTGATCGACCTCGAGGCTGATCCTGACGGGGTCGAAGCCCGTAGTCGGCGCCGGTCTCGGGTTCGAGGCGGTCTGGCGGTGCTGGCCCTGGCCGTCGTGGTCGCCGCCGGTGTCGTTGTCGCCAGCCGCGACGGTGGTGATGACCCGGGCGAGGAGGTGGCCGTGCAACAACCCGAGTTCGGCGGTCCCTACGACGGTCTCGAGTCGGTCGGCCTGCCGGTGATGCTCGAACCCGACAACGGCCTGGTCGACGGCCAGACGGTCACCGTGCAGGGCGAAGGCATGAAGCCGCGTGCAACCGTTGCCGCGACCCAGTGCTGGCTGGGCGAGACCGGCGGCTCGGCCGACGATTGCGACCTGGGCAACATCGCGACCGGTGTGGCCGACGCCGAAGGTCGCTTCCGTCTGCAGATGGAAGTGCGCCGGATCATCACCACATCCACCGGCACCCATGACTGCGCCGACGGCGGCCTGGAGGCGGGCTGTCGGGTCGGAGTGGCCGACGTCGAGGACTACGACCAGTCCGGCTCCGCCGCGGTCTTCTTCGACCCGGAGGTCGCGGGCAGCGAGCCGCCGATCTTCACCGTCGAGCCCAGCGACCTCCTCGTCGACGGCGACACCCTCTTCGTGGCCGGACGCGGCTTCGAACCGGGTGAGACCACGCTCTTGACGCAATGTGTCCTTGGCGGGTTCGACGGTATGAGTGGGTGCCTGTCCAACAATCCAACGGCCGAGATCGTCGTCGACGACTCCGGCGAATTCCGGGCCGAGGTCCCGGCTCGCCGGTGGGTCAACACCACCGGTGCGACGGCCGACTGCGTAACCGACCCTTACGGCTGTCGCATCGTGGTCCAGGCTGCACGCACCCCCAACCCGGTGGCCATTGCATTCGACCAGCAGCGGGCTGAGCCCCCGGACGGCCCGCTGATGGTCGATCCCGGGCCGCACCTGATGGGTGACGAGATCTCGTTCACGGCCATCGGGGCGCCGCAGAGGTCCATCGTGCAGCTCTGCCTCCAGCGGGTACTCCGGGATCCGGAGGCGGTCTGCGAACAGATCGTGACCTTCGCCTTTCCGACCCGCGGCGCCATCCGCCTTCCTGTCGTCGACGGCGTCGAGGACGCGCGCTGGTGGCTGGTGCTCTTCGACGAGGGCGTGATCGCCCAGGTGGCAATCGATGTCGAGCGTGGTGACAATCCCGGCCTGACGGTCGACGCCGGCCCTCACGCGGTCGGTGACGTCGTCTCGTTCGCCGCCGATGAGTCGCCTGAGGATGCCCGAGTGCGACTGTGCTACGCGAATCCTGGGGCGCCCGACATCTTGTTCGGGTCGTGCTTCGACGAAGTGGGCTCGGTCGAGGCAGCGGCCGGCTCCATCATGATCGAGTTGCCGGATCTTGTGCATCCGGGGGGCTTGTGGACACTCGAGCTGGTGTACCCGGGCCCACCGCGCGCCGTGTCGGTGGTGCCCATTGACGTCGAGCTGGACGCTGAGCAACTCGAGCAGGCGGTGTCGGCCCTGCCGACGTTGACCGAGGCCCAGCGTGACGAAGCTCGCGATGTGGTGCTTGCGTTCCTGGGGCATCTGGCGCTCGGGGAGACCGACGAAGCGTTGGCGATGTGGAACGGCTATCCGAACGGCGAGGAGGATCGTGAGGCGGGGCTCGCGGCGATGGTTGAGGAATTCCCCTGGATCACCGGGGCCATCTCTGACCTGTATGTGAACCCGCCCAACACCTTCAGGGGAGCGGAGGCCGCCGTCACCGTCATGTCGGTCGACGGTGCCCAGGCCGCCTCGTTCGTGCTCGCGGACGAGACTGACGAAGGGCTGGCCATTTGGCGGCTGCCGTTCCTCGACCAGTCTGAGCCCGCCGCTGGCTCGAGGGTGAGTGGCGGCGACATCATCACGTTTCCGGGCGTGGCTGTCGAAGGTGGGTCACGAGCCTTCATCGGCGAGACGGAGGTTGCCGTCGTCAGCGACCACGAGGGCCTGCAAACCCATGTGGCGCTTCCCGATGAGCTCGAACCAGGGGTGCTGGTGCTGACCCTCACATCTGCCAGTCCAGAGATCTCGGGCGCAGTGGCCCATGTGTACGTGATCGGGTAGGCGCCGCGACCGCACCCGGTCGCCATCTCATCATCCCCGACCGAATACCCGGTTCTGGTCGTGCAGCGTCAGGCTCTGGCTGTCGCTGCACTACCAGAAGCGCAACAAGGAGGGCGAGGGAGAGGGGGCCGCTCGGGATCTAGTCCCGCGCCACGAAATACTTGGCTCGGGGGTGGTGGCAGATGAGTGCCGACGTGGTCTGTTCGGGCTGGTACTGCCAGCCCGTCTCCTCGTTGCACTCCAGGCCGATGCGTTCGCCTTCGAGCAGCTCGAGCACCAGGGCGTTGTCCTCGAGATCGGGACAGGCCGGGTACCCCCAGCTGTAACGACCGCCGCGGTACTTCTGGCGGAACAGACCCTGGAGGTCGGGGCCGTCCTCGTCGGCGAAACCCCACTCCTCACGAATGCGGCGATGCCACAGCTCGGCCAGCGCCTCGGCCATCTCCACCCCGATGCCGTGCACCATCAGGTAGTCCTGGTACTTGTCGGCCGCAAACAACTCGGCCGTCACTTCCGACACCTGCTGGCCCATGGTGGCGATGTGGAAGGCGGCGTAGTCGACCTCGTCGCCATCGATGGGGCGGAAGAAGTCGGCGATGCACAACCACGGCTCGACCTTCTGGCGGGGATAGGTGAACCGGCAGCGTTCTTCGGTGCGCGACTCGTCGGTCCAGATCACCAGGTCGTTGCCGTCGCCGTTGGCCGGGAAGTAGCCGTACACCACCTGGGGAACGAGCATGTCGCCGGCCTTGGCCGCGCCCAACTGCTCGCGCAGCAGGGGACGGATGCGGTCCTTGAATGCGGCGTCGTCCTCACCCTTCTCGGGCCGGAACTGCCACTGGTTGCGGAACAGGGCCGTCTCGTTGATGTACTCGGCGATGTCGTCGAGGCCGATTCCCTTCATCACCTTCGAACCCAGGAACGGGGGGGTGAACACCGGGTTGTCGATGGCCGCCTCGGGGGAGCGGGCCGGGATGGTCGCCGGGTCGACATCGGGTTTGGTCCGCTCGGAGCGGTCGCGGCCGGTGGGCACGGTCCCGAACTCGGGGTCGTCCTCTTCGCCCCGGCTGATCTCCATCAGGCGGTCCATGGTGCGCAGCCCTTCGAACGCATCCTTGCCGTAGAACAGGCGACCGTCGTAGACCTCACGCAGGTCCTTCTCGACGTAGGTGCGGGTGAGGGCGGCTCCTCCCAACATGATGGGCAGGTCGGCCAGTCCTCGATCGTTGAGCTCCTCGAGGTTGTCGCGCATGATGAGCGTGCTCTTCACCAACAGGCCGCTCATGCCGATGGCATCGGCCCCCTCGGCCAGCGCCGAATCGATCATCTCGTTGATGCTGACCTTGATACCGAGGTTGACGGTCTCGTAGCCGTTGTTCGACATGATGATGTCGACCAGGTTCTTGCCGATGTCGTGCACGTCGCCCTTCACCGTGGCCAGCACGATCTTGCCCTTGCCGGCGTCACCGTCGGCCTTCTCCATGTGGGGCTCCAGGTGGGCCACGGCCGCCTTCATGGTCTCGGCCGACTGCAGCACGAAGGGCAGCTGCATCTCGCCCGAGGCGAACTGATCGCCCACGACCTTCATGCCGGCCAAGAGCGTGTTGTTCACGATGTCGAGGGGTTTGGTGGTCTGGCGGGCGAGCTCGAGATCGTCGGTGAGTCCCTCCCGGTCACCTTCGATGATCCGAGTCTCGAGGATCCGTTCGATGGTCCAGTCGGTGCGGTCTTCCTTCACCGTCTTGACCGACTCGACGTCTTCGAACACCTCCAGCAGCTTCACCAGCGGGTCGTACTTCGGGTCGGTGCCGTCGCCCCCGTCGGTCCCGCGCCGATCCCACACGAGATCGAGGCACACCTGACGGTGTTCGTCGCTCATCCGAGCCAAGGGCACGATCTTGCCGGCGTGCACGATGGCCGAATCGAGCCCGGCTTCGACACACTCGTGCAGGAACACCGAGTTGAGCACGTGGCGGGCGGCCGGTTTGAGGCCGAACGACACGTTGGACACACCCAGCGTGGTGTACACACCGGGCAACTCGTCCTTGATGCGGCGGATGGCTTCGATGGTGGCGATGCCGTCGCGGCGCAGGTCGTCGTCGCCGGTCGACAGCGGGAACGTGAGGGCGTCGAAGATCAGCTCCGACGGCTCCAGCCCGTACTGCTGGGTGGCGATGTCGTGGATGCGGTGGGCCACTCGCATCTTCCATTCGACGTCGCGGGCCTGACCCTCCTCGTCGATGAGCAGGCAGATGACGGCGGCGCCGTACTCCTTGGCCAGGTTGAACACCCGGTCGAGGCGAGACCCGGGTCCCTCTCCATCCTCCAGGTTGGCCGAGTTGAGCAGGGACCGGCCGCCGATGTGTTGCAGCCCGGCCTCCATCACCTCGGGTTCGGTGCTGTCGAGAACCAGGGGTGCGGCCACCTGGGTGGCGAAACGACTGGCCAGCTCGGTCATGTCGACGGTGCCGTCGCGGCCCACGTAGTCGGCGCACACATCGATGATGTGGGCCCCTTCCTTGACCTGGTCGGTGGCCATCTTCAGGCAGCTGTCCCAGTCGCCGTCGAGCATCAGCTCGCGGAACTTCTTGGAGCCGTTGGCGTTGGTGCGTTCGCCGATCATGAGGAACGACGTGTCCTGATCGAAGGGCACCGTGCTGTAGATGGAGGTGGCGCCCGGCTCGGGCTGCGGCGTGCGCGGTGCCGGCGTCAGCTCGTGGCAGCGGTCGACCACGGCCTGGAGATGGTCGATGGTGGTGCCGCAACACCCGCCGATGACGGTGACCCCCAGCTCGGTGACGTAGCGGGCGAGATGATCGGCCAGCTGATCGGGGGTGAGGTCGTAGTGCATCTTGCCGTCGACGACCGACGGCATACCGGCGTTGGGGATACAACTGATGGGCACCCGACTCTGATGCGACAGCACCCGCAGGTGTTCGCCCATCTCGGCCGGTCCGGTGGCGCAGTTGATACCCAGGGCAGCAGGGCCCAGCGGTTCGATGGCGGTGATGGCCGCCCCGATCTCGGTGCCGGGCAACATGCGGCCGGTGAGCTCGATGGTGACCTGGGTCTGGATGGGGACCTCGCGCCCCGCGGCCACCATCGCCCGGCGACAGCCGTTCATGGCCGCCTTCACGCCGAGCAGATCGAACATGGTCTCGACGATGAACAGGTCGACACCACCGGCCAGCAGCACGCGGGCTTGCTGTTCGTAGGCGTCGCGGAGCTCGACATAGGAGATCTGCCCCAGCGAGGCGAACTTGGTGCCGGGACCGATGGACCCGGCAACCCACCGAGGTCGGTCCGGCGTGCTGTGGCTGTTGGCCACATCGCGAGCCAGCTTGGCGGCGGCCAGGTTGATCTCGTCGCTGCGGTCGGCGATGTCGTATTCGCCGAGTGGCACGGCGAAGGCGCCGAAGGTGGCCGTCTCGATGACGTCGACGCCGATCGACAGGTAGGCGTCGTGCATGCCGGTGATGACGTCGGGTCGGGTCACCACGAGCAGTTCGTTGCAGCCCTCCAGGTCGGGCCCGCCGAAGTCGTCGGCCGACAGGTGCTGTTCTTGGATGTACGTGCCGAATGCACCGTCGAAGACGACGACTCGATCGCGGATTGCCTGGGTGTAGGCCGTCACCAGTGTTCCTCTCGAGGATCAACGGAAGGAACCGCCCGGACGATCATGCAGTCGTGCGCTGGGGGTTCGGGGGTGATCGGTCGCCGCTCGTCTGAGCAGAGGCCAGGTCCTTTCAGAGTACCGAGCCGGTCGGGCGACGCCAAGCCTGATTCACATGAGGCTGCGGACCACGAGTGCCACGGCCGATACCACCAACAGGCCGAGCACCGCACCGTCGAAGGCCTGGCCCGACAGTCGATCGCGAAGACGGGTTCCGACGGGGATCAAACCAACAGCCGGCACCAGGGCCATCAGGCTGGCGACGATGCGGCCGCGATCGAACTGGCCCGAACCGGCCAGGATGAGGAGTTGTGCGGTGCCGCTGAACAGGAACAGCAGGGTCACCGACAACACGAAGGCGTCGCGCGTGAGGCGGTAGCTCTGGATCCACGATCCCACCACCGGCCCGGACACCCCGATGGCTCCTTGGAACACACCGGCCAGCAATCCCACCACCGGAGCCAGCCGGCGCGACAGCGAGGGGGTCACCATCAGATCGGGTCGCCGCAGCCGGGTGACGACGTAGAACAGCACGGCAATGGCCAGCGCCAAGGTCAACACCCGTTCGGGCAGGTTCACCAACAAGAAGGTGCCGGCCACCGCCCCGACGATGCTCGTGGGGATCAACACGGGCAGGTCTCTGGTGTCGGGCCAGGCGTGGCGCTCGCGCACGGCCAGCAGGGCATTGGCCGTGGCGTTGGGAAGGGCGATCACCACCACTGCGGTCTCGACCGAGACGAAGAGGCTGATCACCGGGATGGCGACCAGCGGGAACCCCATGCCGGTGATCGACTTCACGAGCGCCCCGGCCACCACGGCCGTCAGGATCACGATCACTTCGGCCGGGCTCACCGGGTCCACCGTACGGGCCTAGGGTTGCGCCATGTCGATTTCGATGGCCGTTGCCCGCACCCGCCCCGCCGCCGCCGACCTCGAGGCCTTCGGGTTGTTCGTCGACGGCGACGTTCCCGACGAACTCGATCGGGCGGCGCTCGACGCGTTGGGTTTCGAGGCCAAGTCGGGCACTGCCCAGCTGTTGGTCGACCGCGACGGCCGACCGGCGTTGGTGCTGGGTCTGGGCGACCCCGACGAGCTCGATGTCGAGGCCGTTCGCAAGGCGGGGGTCACCCTGGCCCGTCGGGCCAAGAAGTACAGCCACGTGGCCTCCCACGTGGTTCAGGCGTTACCCGAGGGCCTCGATGGTGAGGCCGCCACCCAAGCCTTCGCCGAAGGTGTCGGGCTGGGTTCGTATCGGTACCTCGAACAAAAGAGCGACCCCGACAAACCAACCCTGAAGAAGATCACCCACGTGGGCTCCACCGGCGCTCGCACCAAAGCCGCCGTCGAACGTGGTCGGGTGGTGTCGGAGGCCGTGGCCTGGGCGCGGGACCTGGTCAACGAACCGGGCGGATCGCTCACCCCGCCCAAGTTCGCCCGAGAGGCGGGCCGCATGGCCAAACGAGTGGGGCTGAAGGCCAAGATCATGGACGCCAACGCCATCGAGGCGGCCAAGCTGGGCGGCGTGCTCGGTGTCAATCGAGGGTCCAAGCACCCGCCTCGGCTGGTACAGCTCACCTACGAACCCGACGGCAAGGCGCGCGGCACGCTGGCCCTGGTGGGCAAAGGCATCACCTTCGATGCCGGCGGCCTGTCCATCAAGACGGGCACGGGAATGATGACCATGAAATGTGACATGGGAGGCGGGGCCGCGGTGCTCGGGGCCATGTCGGCCATCGCCCAGCTGGCTCCGCCGGTTCGAGTGGTGGCGTATGTACCCATGACCGACAACATGTTGGGCGACGACGCCACCCGGCCCGGCGACGTGCTCACCATCCGCAACGGCAAGACGGTCGAGGTGCTCAACACCGACGCCGAAGGTCGGTTGATCCTGGCCGACGCCTTGTCGTTGGCCACCGAGGCCCGACCCGATGCCATCGTCGACCTGGCCACCCTCACCGGGGCCTGCATGGTGGCCCTGGGCCCTGGTATTGCCGGGCTGATGAGCAACCACGACGATTGGCGCGACCAGGTGGCGGCTGCCGGTGACCGGTCGAATGAGCGGGTCTGGCCACTGCCGCTGCCGAGCGACTACCGCAAGATGCTCGACTCCACCGTCGCCGACGTGAAGAACATCGGCGGGGCGTACGGCGGGGCGCTTACCGCCGGGTTGTTCCTGAAGGAGTTCGTCGACGACGACATCGCCTGGGCCCACGTCGACATCGCCGGGCCCGCCTTCGGCGACAGCGAGACACCGCTGGGGCCGGCCGGCGCCAGTGGTTTCGGGGTACGGCTGCTGGTCGAGCTGGCCGAGGGGTTCACCAAGCCGTAGGGCTCGGTCCTCCTAGCCCTCGCCACCCTTGCTGTCGAAGCAGACCGAGTCGGTCTCGGCCAACAAGAAGTCGGCGAAGGCCTGCTGGCCGGATGGGTTGAGGTGCCCGACACCGTCGGAGAACCACTCGGGATGGCTCGCGCTGTAGGCCTTCCAGTCGGCCACGTGGGTGATGGTGCCCTGGGCCGCCAGCTCGTACAGCCGGGTGTTGATGGCACCCCGATACCCCGGGTCGAACACGATGGTCACCCCGATCCGACAGGCGTGGGGCCCGATGGCGGCATAGTCGTCCCACAGATCGTCGAGGCGATCGACGGGGACGTTCGGCCAACACTCCGGATCGTTGAGGCACTGGCCGGTGTCGTTCGTGCCTGCGGCGATGATGATGGCGTCGGGATCCGACGCCAGACCCTGGTTGTCGTGATCGTTGATGTCCTGCACCGTCCAACCGCCACCCGCCAGGATGTGGTGCCACCAGTACCCCTCGGCGTCGAAGGTGGTCACGATCTCGTCGCCTGCGCCGTTGATGATGGAATCGCCCAGGAAGATGATCCGGGGTACGTCCGAGGTCGTCGACACCACCCCGTTGTTGAAGTACGGGGTGCAGGCCGCGGCGGTCAACGCGACCACGGCGAGGCCAACCAGGCGTCTCATCATGTCAATCCCTCCCTTGACGGGTGCCTATCGGTGCGACGGAGGGTGGTGTGAGTTGTTGTCAGACGAGCTGGGGGCTCAGGCTGCTTCGGGCCCGCCCGAGGGGTGATCTCGCTGGGCCCGGGCCCACGCCACCGCGTCGTGGGCGGTGGCCGGGGCGATGCGCAGTTGTTGCAGCACGTGTTCGGCCTGGTCAGGTGAGTCGGTGACCTCGACCAGGCTCGACGCCAGCTGACGGGCGTGGCCGGTGGCCAGGTCGCGGTCACGACGCATCCATGCGTCGTGGACGGTGCGGGCCGAGTCCGGCAGTTTGGCCAGGTGGCCGTGGGTTGCCGGCGGCACGCGTCGGCGCACCTAGAGTTGGGCCGGGCCCAACTGGCGGGCCAGGCCGAAGGTGCAGGCTCGCCCCACCGAACGCATCAGCGGGCTGTTGCGGCCGTGGCCGCCGAGGCCGAGGGCAGTGGCGGTCTCGGCCAGGTCGAGGGCATACCCGTCGGGTTGGCCGTCGAGCCCGTCGACCAACCGGCGCAGGAGCCACACCGTGCTCGGTCCCAGTACTCCGAGCCACACGTGCTCGACGTAGTGACTCCGAACGTCGACCCCGTGCAGGTCGATGATGTCGTCGGTCCAAGCGGTGATCCAGAGGTGTTCACCTTCGAACACCGGGCGCGCTGAAGCAGCCATGATCGTCTTCCTTCTGTTGCGTGTTGCCGATCCGCCGAGGAAGTCGCAGGGGAAGCGAACGTCAGCATATTTCATATCATTTCAAAATCAAGGGGAACCACGAACCGGCGGGCCGGGTGGGCCCGTCGTATGCTCGGCGGCGATGGAGCGCCCGGCATCTCCCGACGCACTGGTGGAAGCGGCCGCCGCGCTCGTGGCCGAGGCCACCCGTATCTGTGTGCTCACCGGTGCCGGCATCTCCACCGACAGTGGCATCCCCGATTTTCGGGGTCCGCAGGGACTGTGGACCAAGGACCCCGCCGCCGAGAAGGCCTCCAACATTCGGACCTATCTGTCCGACCCCGATGTGCGGCGTCGCAACTGGGAACGGCGGGCGGCCGGGGAGCTGTGGGCCGATGTCGAACCCAACGCCGGTCACCACGCCCGGGTGCGGCTGCAGGATCGGGGCAAACTCCACACGCTGATCACCCAGAACGTCGACGAGCTGCACCAACGGGCCGGTGCCGATCCCGGGCTGGTGGTGGAGATCCACGGCACCACCCGCAAAGTGCAGTGCCTGTCGTGTGAGTACCGGGCCGACATGGAAGTGGTGCTCGAACGGGTGCGGGGAGGCGAAACCGATCCGCCCTGTGTGGTCTGTGGTGGCATCTTGAAGTCGGCCACCATCTCGTTCGGTCAGAGCCTGGTGGCCGAGGACCTGGCGCGGGCCGAACGGGCGGCGCTGGAGTGTGATCTCTTCCTCGCGGTGGGCACCAGCCTGCAGGTCTTCCCCATCAACGAGACCGTGCCGGTGGCGGCTCGCAGCGGCGCCCGGGTGGTGATCGTCAACGGTGAACCGACAGCCATGGACCACCTGGCCGATGTGGTGCTCCAGGCGGGTATCAGCCAGACCCTGCCACTCATCTGCGGCTGAATACCCCGCCGCGGGAATGACAACCGGTCGATCGTGGTTGTCGGTGTGAGAATTGCCGACCAAATAGGTAGGGTTTTGCCATGGCAACGTTCAGAGAGCTGCTGGCCGACGCGAAGCGTCAGGTCCGAGAGACCGATCCCGAAGGTGCCGAGGTGCTGCTGGCCGATGGCGCCACGCTCCTCGATGTGCGCGAACCCGACGAGTACGAGCAGGGTGCGGTCCCGAACTCGATCCACATCCCCCGCGGCAACCTCGAGTCCAACATCGAGAACCGGGTCACCGATCGGGACACACCGTTGGTGGTGATGTGTGCCGGTGGAGTGCGGAGCGCCTTCGCGGCCAAGACCCTGGCCGAGCTGGGCTACACCGACGTCATATCCATGGACGGCGGCTTCAACCGCTGGAAGGACGAGGGGCGCGACTGGCAACAGCCCCGCACCCTGGGTCCCGAACAGCGCAACCGCTACCAACGGCATCTGCTGTTGCCGGAGGTGGGCGAGGAGGGACAGCTCAAGCTGCTCGACGCCAAGGTGCTGTTGCTGGGCGCCGGCGGTCTGGGATCACCAGCCGCCCTCTACCTGGGGGCGGCCGGCGTGGGCACCATCGGTGTCATCGACATGGACGTCGTCGACGAGTCCAACCTGCAACGCCAGATCCTGCACAACCTCGACCGGGTCGGCGACCGCAAGGTCGACTCGGCCAAGAAGACCTTGGCCCTGCTCAACCCCGATGTGAACGTCGTGACCTACGACGTGCGTCTGGGGGCCGACAACATCATGGACATCCTCAGCGGCTACGACATCGTGGTCGACGGGGCCGACAACTTCCCCAGCCGGTACCTCCTCAACGACGCGTCGGTGAAACTCGGTATCCCCGTGGTGCACGGATCGATCTTCCGGTTCGAAGGGCAGGTCACCGTGTTCGACCCCCGGCAGGGCCCGACGTACCGCGACATGTTGCCCGAGGCGCCGCCGGCGGAGTTCGCCCCCAGCTGTGCCGAGGCCGGTGTTCTGGGTGTGTTGCCCGGCATCGTGGGCAGCATCCAGGCCCTCGAGGCCATCAAGTTGATCCTCGGCCTGGGTGAACCGCTACGAGGCCGTTTGGTGGCCTTCGACGCCCTCGACATGAGCTTCAACGAGTACCGGTTGCGGGTCGATCCCCACAACGAGGTCACCTGGGAGAACCGTGAGCGCATCGAGATCACCGAGCTCGATGGTCTCTGCATGCCCACCCTGACCTGAACGAAGCCGCTGCGGCGGGCCCCGGTGCGCTTTAACGAGTGATCGACCGCGTACCCTTCACCCATCGTGTCCCGCACCACATCGCGCCTCTCGGCGCGAGCTTCGAACGCGCTTCCGGACGGCACCGCCACCGTCGGTATCGGTCTGGCCGTCAACGGGCTGGCCACGTACGGCTTCCTCGTCATCTCCCGTCGCGCTCTGGGAGAGGACACGTACAGCGCGCTGGCTGCGTTGTGGGCCATCGTGTTCATCCTCGGACCGGGGTTCTTCCAGCCCCTCGAGCAAGAGGTCAGCCGGGTCAGCGCCGACCGGGCCAGCCGGGGAGAAGGATCCGAACCCGTACTGCGACGGGCGGCCATCGTCGGAGGCGGGATCTTCGGCCTGCTCACCCTGGGGTTGTTGGCGGCGTCGCCGTGGCTCGTCGAGGAGTCCTTCGACGGCGAATGGACTCTGCTGGGTGCCCTCATCCTCACCCTGGCGGCGTTCGGCGCCGGCGAACTGCTGCGCGGTCTGTTGGCCGGGTACCACCGATTCAACGCGTACGGCACCTACTTCGCCACCGAAGGTCTGTCGCGGGTGGTGCTGGCCCTGGTGCTGGCCATTGCCGGTGTCACCCTCGTGGGTCCGTTCGGTCTGGTGGTGGCCGCCGGCCCGCTCGCCGCGTTGATCATCGCCGGACGGGGCCAGCGCGATCTCATCCGTCCCGGCCCCGACGCCGGCTGGGGCGAAGTCACCCAGGCCCTGGGTTTCCTGCTGGCCGCATCGGTGTCGGAAGCGTTCTTGTTGAACATCGGCGTGGTGACGGTGAAGGTGCTGGCCGACAGCGGGCAGGAAGAAGAGGCCGGTCGGTTCCTCAACGGCCTGTTGATGGCCCGCGTGCCGCTGTTCCTGTTCCAGGCGGTCAAGGCGTCGCTCATCCCCAACCTGGCCCGCATGGCCGGGCTTCGCCAGTGGGACGAGTTCCTGGGCACGCTCTACCGCCTGTTGGCGGCCGTCTTGGGAATCAGCGTCGCCGGGGTGATCGGGTCGGCCCTGTTGGGCCCCTGGGTGGTGGAGACGGTGTTCGGCGATTCCATCGGCCGTCTCGACATGGCACTGCTGGCGGCATCGATGTGTGGGCTCATGCTCGCCGTGTCGCTGGCGCTCACCCTGGTGTCGTTGGGTAAGCAGCGTCAGGTGGCCTTCGGGTGGCTGCCCGGAGTGTTCACCTTCCCCATCGTGGTGAGCGTGGCGTCAGAAGATCTGTTCCTGCGGGTCGAGTTGGCCCTGGTGGCCGCGGTGGCGGTGGCCGTCACGTCGATGGGTGTCATCACGTGGCACGAGCTGAAGAGGGTCCGCTGAGCCCGAACGCGGTACCGTCGGCTCTCGTGCGTGGTCAACCGCTGCGACCGGCACCCGCCAGACCCACCAGTGCCAGAGGAGACCATGGCCGAGATCACTGAATCCGACACCATCGCGGGCGTCCACATCGTCGAACCCAGCGTGCACGGCGACGAGCGGGGCATCTTCGTGGAGACCTACCGGCGCGAGTGGTTCCCCAACGGCCGGGAGATGATCCAGGGCAATCGGGGCAATCGCCAGGCCGGCTGCATCGTTGGACTGCACTACCACCTGCACCAGGCCGACTACTGGTATGTGCCCTTCGGGCGGGCCCGCGTCGTCCTCCACGACCTCCGCCGGGGGTCAGACACCGACGGCAACACCCTCGAGCTCGACCTGGGCGAGCAGGCCGATGGGTCGTTCAGCCATCGTGGGGTGTTCATCCCGCCGGGTGTGGCCCACGGATTCGCCAGCCTCACCGACATGACCATCACCTACCTGGTCGACGGGTACTACAACCCCGAAGACGAGCTGGGCGTGGCGTGGGACGATCCCGAGATCGGGGCCGACTGGGGTCTCGACGATCCGATCCTGTCGGCGCGCGACCAGGCCAATCCCCGGCGGGCCGACATCGAAGCGATGTGGCAGCCCCACGTCTCCCTCCGTACCTGACCCTTCCCGATTCCTCGAGGTAATTCCATGAAGTTGTTCGTCACCGGTGGAGCCGGGTTCATCGGCTCCAACTACGTCCGCTACGTACTCGACAACTCCGACGACGAGGTCACCGTCTTCGACGCGCTGACCTACGCCGGCAATCGCCAGACAGTGGCCGACCTCGAAGACGATTCGCGTTTCTCGTTCGTGCAGGGTGACATCACCGATCGAGCGGCCGTGGCCGAGGCGATGGCGGGCCACGATCGGGTGGTGCACTTCGCCGCCGAGAGCCATGTCGACCGTTCGATCGACGGTCCCGACGTGTTCGTCCACACCAACTGCGATGGCACCAACGTGGTGTGTGACATCGCCCGCCAGCTCGAAGTCGACAAGATCCTGCACATCTCCACCGACGAGGTGTACGGGTCGATCGACGAGGGGTCGTTCTCCGAGACCGACCCCCTCGAACCCCGCTCGCCGTACTCGGCCAGCAAAGCGGGATCCGACCTCATCGCCATGTCGTACCACACCACCTACGACCTGCCGATCGTCATCACCCGCTCGTCCAACAACTTCGGTCCGTGGCAGTACCCGGAGAAGCTGATCCCGTTGTTCACCACCAACCTCTTCGACGGTCACACCGTGCCGCTGTACGGCGACGGCATGAACGTGCGGGACTGGTGCTACGTGGTCGACAACTGTGCCGGAGTCGACACCGTGTTGCGGGAAGGTTCGGTCGGCCAGATCTACAACATCGGGGCCGACAACGAGATCCCCAACACCGAGATCACGGCCCGCCTCATCGAGCTCACCGGCCGCGACGACTCGGCCATCGAGTGGGTCGAGGATCGGTTGGGTCACGATCGCCGGTACTCCATCGACACCACCAAGATCGAAGCGTTGGGCTGGGCTCCGAAATACGAGTTCGCCGACGCACTCGGCCTCACCGTCGAGTGGTACCGCGACAACCGCTGGTGGTGGGAACCACTCAAGAACGGCTGAGACGAGGACTGCCATGAAGGTCATGATCACCGGGGCCAAGGGCCAACTCGGCCAGGACGTGGTGCAGGTGTTCGAAGCGCCGGGCCACCACGACGTGATCGCCGTCGACATCGACGACTTCGACATCGGTCAGCGCGACCAGGTGCTCGGCGCGGTCACCACCACCAACCCCGACGTCATCGTGCACGGTGCCGCGTTCACCGCTGTCGATCTCTGCGAGACCGAGGTCGACACCGCCTATCGGGTGAACACGCTGTCGGTCCGCCACTTCGCCGAGGCGGCCCGTCTGGTCGACGCCCACCTGGCGTATGTGAGCACCGATTACGTGTTCGACGGCACCAAGACCAGCCCGTACCTCGAATGGGACACACCCAATCCCCAGTCGGTGTACGGCGCCACCAAACTCGGTGGCGAGATGGAGCTGGGGCCCGACGCCACCATCATGCGCACATCGTGGGTGTGCGGCGAGTACGGGCAGAACATGGTGAAGACCATCCTCGGCCTGCTCGACGAACACGACACCCTGCGATTCGTCGATGACCAGCGGGGCCATCCCAGCTTCTGCGCCGACCTGGCCACCATGATCTACCGCCTGGCCACCGAGAAGCGGCCCGGACGGTTCCACGTCACCAACCAGGGTGCCGTGAGCTGGCACGAGTTCGCCCAGGAAGTGGCCCGAGCAGCCGGCGCCGACCCGTCCCGGGTCGAACCCATCAGCACCGCCGACATGCAGCCGGCCCGTCCGGCTCCTCGGCCGGCCAACTCGGTGCTCGACAATGCCGCCCTGCGCCTGTGCGACATCCCGCTGCTGCGCGACTTCCGCGAACCACTCGGCGAGCTGGTGGCCAAGCTCCGGGCCTGAGCCATACCATCGGCGCATGCCTGCGCTGCGCCATCTCCTCAAGACCGACGACATCGACCAGATCGTGGCGGCGTTGCGAGACGACGGTGGGGTCATCATCGACGACTTCCTCGATGGCGAGGTGGTGTCGGCCCTGAACCACGAGCTCGATCCGGTGATGGCCGAGGCGCCCCACGAGCGACGGTTCATCAACCCCGCCATCGCCGACTTCTTCGGCGACCGGGTGCGACATCTCACGGGTATTGCCGGGCGTTCGCCCCTGTTCGCCACCGAGGTGTTGTGCCATCCGCTGTACGAGGCGGTGAACGCCCAGATCCTCGGGCCCAACTGCGCCAATTGGCGGCTCAACATCGGTCATCTGCTGGAGCGGGGGCCGGGAGCCGAACAGCAGTTCATCCACCGCGACGAAGACGTGTGGTCGTTCCTGCCGAAGCCCCATCCGGAGGTGGAGGTGGCATCGATCGTGGCCCTGAAGGACTTCACCGCCGACAACGGCGCCACTCGGCTGGTTCCCGGCAGCAACCGCTGGGAGGACGGGCGCTATCCCGACGACAGCGAGCTGGAGGTGGCCGAGATGCCGGCCGGGGCGGCAGTGGTGTACCTCGGGTCGACCTACCACGCCGGCGGCACCAACAACACCGACGACGAGTGGCGGCGGGGGTTCCACCTCAGTTTCGTGGTGGGCTGGTTGCGCACCGAGGAGAACAACATCCTGGCCACCCCACCCGACATGGTCCATCACCTGCCCCGTCGGGCCCAGGAGCTCATCGGCTACGCCGCTCACGATGCCATCGCCACCGGCGGCGGCTACCTGGGCACCCTCGACGTGCAAGACCCCGTGGAGCTGTTGGCTACCGGCGAGCTGTAGACGAACCGTCAGGCGACGGTCTTGTTGCGACAGCCGATCTCCACCGGCGTCGCCGACGTGTCGGTGGCGTCGATGGCCAGCACGCAGAATCGGTAGCGGCCCGGTGCCACCGTGGCATCGAGGTCGTAGCCGTGAGCGGGACCCCGGCCGTATTTGGTGGCGATACTGGGCCGGGCATCGTCGGCGGTGCGTTCGGCGGCGGTCTGTCCGTCGATCGTGAGGACGACGTCGATCGAAGCGGTGCTGTCGGGGTCGAGCGCCCAGCCGTGCAGCCGGATCTGGCCGGGCCCGGGGAACGTGACGTTGAACTTGCCCACCGGGGAGCGGTCAACGACCTGGTGGTTGACACATCCGAGGTCGGCGTCGGGGCGCAAACCGGAATCGTCGACCACGGTGGCACAGGCCTGGGCCGGGCCCGGGGGAGCGGAGAAGGTGGTGGCGAAGGTGCCGTTGGACGTGGTTGCGGTGGTGGTCTCGTTGCCGAGGGCGACCACCACGTCGATGGCACCGGGCGTGTCGGGGTCGTCGGCCGTTCCGGTGACCGACACGACCGCCGGTCGGTAGGGGAGGCCGGGTTCGACGCGGGAGCTCACGTCGGCGATGGTGCCGCTCGGAGAGTTGCCCACGCGAACGGTGCGACAGCCCAGTTCGACAGGTGTGTTGTCGGGGTGATTGCGGGCGACCACACACACCCGGTGCACACCGGGTGACAGATCGTGATCGAACTCGAAGCCGTGTTTGGGGCCCAGGCCGTACTGGTTGTCGATGCCGGGACGCAGGTCGTTGGCCACCTGGCCTCCCGACCACCGTCCGTTGTCGGTCAGATACACCCGAATCGATGCCGACGTGTCGGGATCGAGCGCCCAGCCTCGTAGTGAGATGTGGGCATTGGGCCCGGAGTCGACCACGTCGGTGACCTTGAACTTGCCGATCGGGGCCTCGTCGGGTGCTTTGGTCGAGCCGACCTCGAACTTGGTGCTGAGTAGCTGGCGGTCGAGGCTGCTTCCGGCGCCGGCGTTGATACGCCAGCGCAGCTCGTTGCCGGTGATGCGTTTGGTGCCGGCGCTACCGATGAGGACGGCCGTGGCCCGGTTGACCCGGCCCGAGACACCGATGTTGCCGGTGATCTCGATCGACCGGAGGGTGCCCACGTTGCTGGACGAATAGGCTCCCAGCCAGCGGGACAGTTCGGCGATCGAGTAGGTGCGCGTCCACTCGTGGAAGGCGTTCTGGTGGCCGTCGAAGGGATCGGGCCGAGCCCGGATGTAGTCGAGTCTCTCGTAGAAGACGTACTCGGAGTTCTCGCTGTAGCCGCCGTGCGACGACGAGTAGAAGGCCTGGATGGGTTCGCCCTCGAAGGTGGAGATCTCCCCGGAGGTGTCGTCGACGGCCGCCCGCCAGAATTCGCTGTACGACCCCGCGGACTTGGCTCGGCCGGCGTACACCTGGTCGCCGGTGGTGGCTGACAGGTCGAAGGGTTTGGTCCAACTCGACGAGGCCCGGCGAGCCTCGATGTTGTGCTGGGCGAATGAGCGTCCGGCCACGGCCTGGGTCTTCAGGGCCTCGGCCGGCCACGACGACGGCACCTCGGCCAGGCCGTAGAGGTACTCGTCCATGGTGAGCGAGGCCACCACCACCCACAGCGACGACGAACCGGGGGCCGTGGGCACCAGTTTGATCTTGCCGTGGTCATAGGAGCCGAAACCGGCCACGTCGATGATGGTGCCGTCGGCGTAGGTGAGGGCAAACGAGCCGCCCCCACACGATCCGGCCGCGCACTGCTCGGCCCCGTTGATCTTGAGGCTCCAACCCGAACCGGAGCGGGCCACTCGAACGGACTGGCCGTTGCGGGCCACGGCCTTGACCGTGTTGTTCAGCCGCAGTTCGGCCCGGCCCCGCGGGGTGAAGGTTACCGCGGAGCTGGTGCCCAGGCCGACCGCCACGTTGCCCGCATAGTCGGACTGCCGCACCACGGTGTTCTGGTAGTAGAAGCGCAGTATCGCCTTGTAGTTCTTGCCCGCCGCGGCGCGGCCGTAGGCGCCGTACTGGCTCATACCGGCGCCGTGGCCCCACCCACCGCCGGTGAAGGTGATGGTGGCGGGGTCGCCCGGGGCCAGATCGCTGGTGGACGACCGCTCGGCCGGCATGGCGTCGCTCGACGCGCCGTCGCCTTGGGCAGCGCCCGCGGGAGCGGCGGCGAAGCACACCAGGGCGAAGGCTGCCAGGCCGGCAACGACGGTGCGGAAACGATGCATCGCAAGGGCAGGAGTCACGGTGATCCTCATCGGCGGAAGCCCGCGCCGATCCAGTGGTTGGCACGCGATCACCTGTGTGCGCCCCTCGTCAAATGCACACCGGTAGGCTCGCCGCCGTGGGTCTGTTCGTCGTCGGCATGCATCGCAGCGGTACCTCCGCGGCCACCGAAGCTCTGGCCACCATGCCCTTCGAGCTGCCCGACGAGGCCGACCTGGTGGGTGGCGACGAATCGAACCCGCGTGGGCACTTCGAGGTCCAGGCCCTCATGGACCTCACCGAGGAGCTGCTCACCCGCGCCGGCGGGGCCTGGTACGCCCCCACCCGAGCGGCCATCACGTCGATCACCGAGCTGGTCGATCCCACCTATGGACTCGAGCCGCGGGCCCGGCGCACCTTCCTGGAGGCCTACTCCACCGACCGGTGGCTCATGAAGGACCCCCGGCTGTGTCTGACCCTGCCGTTCTGGCGCGAGGTGGCATCGGCACCCCAAGCCGCGGTGTTGCTCCGGCGCGATCCGGTCAGCGTGGCCCACTCGATCCGGGACCGTAACGGTCTGGCCCTACGGCACGGTGTGGCCATCTGGGAGCGTTACACGCGTACGGCGTTGGCCGGCCTGGCCGACCTGCCGTTGTTCGTGATCGATTACGACGACCTGTTGGCCGGCGCCGAGCACACCGAGGCCCTGGTCGAGTTCGCGGTCGAACAACTGGGGCCGGCGGCCGGTGACGCCGAGACCGCCGACCGCATGGCCCGGTTCCTCTCGGTGTTGGAGACCGACTTGCGCCACCACCGGGGCCACGACGAGGCCAGCATCGTTCTGTCGACCCAACAGCATCAGCTGCTCGAGGTGCTGGGGTCGCTCGACGGTGGCCACGACGGCTTCGAGGTGCCCTCCCTCGGACGGGAGACACCGGGTCTGGACCTGTTGTTCGAGGCGGCGGTGTCGTTGTACGAGCTCAACGATTCGATCGCCGAGGAGTCCTTCGCCCGGGGTCACGCCAGCATGCTCGACCAGTTCAGGGCATCGGAGGCCGCCTACGAGGAGCGACTCCAGGAGGCTCGGGACTACATCGACGAACAGAGCGACGCCCTCGACGAGGTCCGCCGGAGCCTGTCCGACGAACACGAGAACGTGGCCCGCATCGAGGCCGAGTCCGACAAACGAATCAACCTCATCGAACAGGAGCGGACGGCCATCGAGGACCGCCACCTCGATGAGATCGAACGGCTACGGGCCATGCTCACCGATGCCGAGGTCGACCTCAGCGGACTGGATCACCTCCAGGACCAGGTGACCGACCTGCGCATCGACCTCGAAACGGCGATCCACACCCGTAACCTCACGGCCCAGGACCTGGCCGAGTTGTACTCCCGGCCTGCCGTCAAGTGGGTGCTGCGCTTCGCCGATCGACTGGGCCGCAGCCCCGGGAGCGGCACCGAAGACGACGAGCACACCGAGACGCCGGTGGTGCCGCCGCCCCGCCAGGCCGACTGGGACCATGTTCGGTCCGAGCTGCGGGCCGGCACCATGCAACGCCGGCTGACGGTCCTCATCCCCATCTACAACGCGGCTGATGCCGTCCAACGCTGTCTCGAGGCCGTCGATCGTTTCACCCCGTCCGATGTCGACATCGTGTTGATCGACGATGCCAGCACCGACGAACGAATCGACCTGGTCATCGACCAGCTCCGATCGCGGTCGGGGGTTCGCATCATCCGCAATTCCGAGAACCTCGGCTTCCCGGCCACCGTCAATCGGGGCCTCGACGAGGTGACCGAGGGCGACGTCATCATCCTCAACAGCGACACCCAGGTCACACCCCGGTGGACCGAGCGCTTGCGGCTGGCGGCGATCGAACGACCCGGAATCGGCACGGTCACGCCGCTGTCGGACCACGCCGGCGTCTTCTCCTTCGCCAGCCCGGTGCCCACCGGCCTGCACCACGGCGCCACCATCGCCGCCCGCGTGGCCCGGGCCAGCCACTACCTACGGCCCACCGGTCCCACCGGCAACGGATTCTGCCTGTATGTCCGAGCCGAGGCCCTGGCCGAAGTCCCCCGCCTCGACCACGAGGGGTTCCCGCGTGGGTACGGCGAAGAGAACGACTTCTGCATGAAGTTGCGATCCGCCGGGTTCGAGCACGTGGTGGCCGACGACGTGGCCGTGTTCCACGAGGAGTCGGCCAGTTTCGGCGACGCCCAACGCCACGCCCTCATCACCGACGGCCTGGCGGTACTGGCCGAGCGGTATCCGGACTACGCCTCGCTGGCCGAGGAGTTCGTGGCGTCGACGGCGTTCGTGGCCGCCCGATCGATCGCCGGTGCGGCCGCCACCGACGACGGTGACGAGGCCACGCTGCCCCGGGTGCTGCATGTGCTGCACGCCGGCGGTGGCGGCACCGAGTACTTCGCCCGCGATCTGGCCGAGGCCGCCGCCGGCGACGAGGAACCGTTGTTGTTGATGCCCGACGGGCAGACACTGCGGCTGTGGCGCTACGAGGGTCCGGAGTGGGTCATCGAGAACGAGTGGCACATGTCTCGCCCCTGGGACATCCGCCAGTTCCACGACGACGAGGCCGCAGCCATCGCGCTGGAGGTGCTCACCCGCTACGACATCTCACTGGTGCACATCCAGCACCTCATCGGGCTCACCCTCGATCTGCCCGAGCTGGCCGACGCCATCGGCTTGCCGGTGGTCATGTCGTTGCACGACTTCTACCTGGCCTGCCCATCGGTCAACCTGCTCGACGAACAGTTGCGCTACTGCCGTGGCGTCTGCACCGAAGGTGAGGGCCGCTGCCCGACCCCGGTCTTCTTGCCCAACGACTTGCCCCTCAAACACCGATTCGTGCACCTCTGGCGCCACGAGACCACCAAGCTGTTCGAGACCATTCCCCGGTTCGTCACGCCGTCGAACGACACCCGGGACCGGTACATCGCCACCTTCGGTGCCGATGTGGGATCCCGAATCGACATCATCGAGCACGGTCGCGACTTCCGGCGCCAGCGAGCCTTCGCTCGGGCCCCGCGCCACGACGAACCGGTCACGTTGTTGCTGGTGGGCGGGATCAACCAGTCCAAGGGTGCCACCCTGGCCGCCGATATCGCCGAAGCCGGCCTCGAAGCCGGCGTGCGCCTGGAGATTCTCGGCAAGGTCGAACCCGGATACGAACACGTGGCCCACGGCCACGGCGAGTACCAGCGCGACGAGCTGATGGCTCGCCTCGCTGTCATCCGCCCCACGTTCATCGGGGTGTTCTCCCTGTGGCCCGAGACGCACTGTTACGTACTGTCGGAAGCGTGGGCCGCCGGCATCCCGGTCATCACCGGTCCTTTGGGGGCGCCGGCCGAACGGGTCCACGAACACGGCGGTGGCCTGGTCGTCGACGAGCTCGACCCGGAGGTCATCGTGCACACCGCCGCCAAGTACGGCCGCGATCGTCTGGCCTACGCCGATCTGGCTCGTACCGCCACCCTGCACAACGTGCGAGGTCGCGGCGCCATGGCGGCCGACTGGCTGGCCCTGTACGACGAGCTGCGCGGCGACGTGTCCGGCTGGACCCGCTGAGAGATCCATGACCCAACCTCCGTTCTTCATCCTCGGCTGCGTGCGTTCGGGCACCACCATGCTCCGCGACCTGCTCCGGTCGGTGCCGGGGTTGTGTTGTCCAGAGGAGACTCACTTCTATCGCTGGGCCCAACCCTTCGGTACCCGCCAGTTCGAGCACAACTACCGCAAGAACGCCGTGCTGGCTCGCCACCGCGAGATCGACGAGGTCACCGAGGACGAGATGGGGGAGCTGCTCGAGCACTCCCACACCCGCCGTGACTTCACCGACCGGTACATGGCGCTGTTCCGCGAGAAGCAAGGGCTCGACCCCGACACTCGATGGTTCGACAAGACACCCCAGAACATCTACTGCGTGTCGTTGCTGGCGTCCGACTATCCCGACGCCCGTTTCGTGCACATCTACCGCGACCCCCGCAATGTGGTGGCCAGCCTGGCGGTGGGCAAGGTGATGAAGGTCGACAACGTCGTCGGTGCCGCCAACTACTGGCGTGAATCGGAGATTCTGGCCGCGGCGTTCGAACGGGCCAACCCCGAACGGATGCTCACCGTGTCCTACGCCGACCTCACCGGTGATCCGGTCACCGTGGTGCGCCGGATCTGTCGATTCGTCGACATCGAACAGGTGCCGCCCGAGGAGCTGGGCCGGGTTCGTCACGAACGAAACGCCTTCGCCGACGTGCTCGATCCCGAGGCATTGGCCTTGGTCGAGGAGATCTGTGGTCCGATCAGCCGCGAACTCGGGTACAACTTCTCTACATGAAGACTCTCATCCTGGGTGAGGCCAAGAGCGGCACCACCATGTTGCACCGAGCCATCTGCGACGCCCGCAACATCGCACCCGAACACAGCTACTTCGAACCCGAAGACCTCACCCAGATCGATCTGTCGCCGCCCGAGCTGGTGGCCAAGAAGCTGCTCGGCAATCTCTCGGGTGAGGAGAAGAACCTCTTCGGGGAGTTCGACCGGCGGGTGCTGATCGTGCGTGATCCCCGCGATCGCCTCGTGTCGTGGCTGTTGTACGACATCCACGGCCGGGTCAACGACCTCGACCCGGAGAAGATCGAGACGTTCATCGACATGCTGCGCAAGAAGGAGGAAGACCCGGTGGGGGTGCCGTTCCTTCGCCTGACCCACGCCTACTGGCGACTCACGGGCAACGACCTGTTGAGCGCACTGGCCCGGTCGACGGCGCGGCTCAACGACCTGCTGGGCCGCTACCGCGACCTCTTCACCTTGGTCTACTACGAGCTCTACATAGCCGGTCAGACCAGCCAGTTGGAGATCTACCTCGAGGTCGACGAGCTGGGTACACCCGACGTGGGCCCCGACCTCCAGCGAGTGGTGCGCACCAAGAGCTCCGGGGACTGGAAGCACTGGTTCACCGACCGCGACCTGTTGTGGTTGCGGCCCATGGTGTCGTCGGTCCTGCGGCGGCTCGACTACCAGAAGGGCTGGGATCTGGCCGAGCATCCGACCATCGACCCCGAACACTGCTCGCGCTATGTCGAACGGCTGGTGGAGTCGGCCCGAGCCGAATCCGCTCAGTCGATGCGCCAGTAGCCGCCCATCTCGACGTAGCGTTCGGTCACCAGCTCACCGAGGGGCCGAACGGGCAGCGGAGAGCGGCGGGCCTCGATCACGTGACCGGCGCCGTCGACGATCTGGAGTTCGAGGCTGTAGCGCCCGGGGGGCACGGGCAGCACGGGCACGTGGTACTCGATGTCGCCGCGTCCCTCCAGGGTGCGGGGGTCGCCGGACTCGTCCCCGAGGTACACGGGCCCGTTCTGGTGGTGCACGAACACGCGCACCTGCGCCTGTTCGACCGGTCGGGTCAGGTCGTAGCCGGCGCGGACGGTGAGGGGGGCGCCGGTGTAGCCGAAGGCCACCCCGTCCTCGGAGGCGGCGTCGAGGTGGGTGATGCCGGTGACGCCGGTGTCCTCGGAGATCGGGACGTCGTCGGTGGCCCCCATCATGAAGTCGCGGTACTCGCGAACCACCTCGGTGGGGTCGCCCTGGGCCATCAGCTGGCCCTGGTGCAGCCACACCACGTGGTCGCACATGCTCTCCATGATCCCGAGGTTGTGGGCCACCAGGGCAATGGTGACGCCCTCGGATCGCATACGTTGCATGTGCTGGGTGCAGTGTTTGGCGAAGCCGACGTCGCCCACCGAGATGATCTCGTCGGCCAGCAGGATCTCGGGGTCGAGGAACACCGACACCGCGAAGCCCAGCCGGGCCCGCATGCCGCTGGAGTAGACCTCTACGGGGCTGTTGATGAAGTCGCCGATGTCGGCCAGGGCGATGATGTCGTCGAGTCGCTCGTCGACCATCTCACGAGAGATCCCCATGACGGCGGCATTCATGTAGACGTTCTCGCGGCCCGACAACTCGTTGTGGAACCCGGCACCCAATTCGAGCAGTGCGGTGATTCGGCCCCGGACCTCGACTCGGCCTTCGGAGGGTTGGTAGACGCCGCACAACATGCGTAACAACGTCGACTTGCCCGCACCGTTGCGGCCGATGATTCCCACCATCGAGCCGCGGGGAATGGTCATCGAGACGTCGCGGACGGCCCAGAACTCTTCGAAGTTGGCGCTGCCGAGGCCACCCAACATCGACTTCAGACTGCTGGTCGAGCTGCGATGGAGCCGGAACATCTTGCCCAGGCCTTCGGCGACGATTGCGGGGCGCAGATCGGGACTGGTGGTCAATTCAGAGGCCCTCGGTGGCCTTGATGGACCGTTTGTGGAACGAACGCCAGCCCAGCAGGAACAGGAGCGTGGACGACACGACGAGATAGATCATGTCGCCCGGGTCGGGCCACTGGAGCCGGTAGGTGATGTCGCGGTTGGCTTCGATGAGTTTGGCCAGGGGGTTCCACTCGGCGATGAACCGGATGAGGGGGACATCGATGCGGGACTGGATGAGCTCGTAGGGCCAGATGATGGGTGTGAGGTAGAAGAACAGGCGCAGCGCCAGCGAGTACAGGTAGCCGACGTCGCGATAGCGCACGTTGGGCACGGCCAGCAGCATCCCCACCCCCATGCCGTACACGGCGGCCAGCAGCATCATCACCGGGACCAGGATGAACGTGACCCCGAAGTTGTCGAAGGCGACGTAGAAGATGACCAGCACGAGCAGTTCGAGGCTCGACTCGATGACCTTCACGATGGTGCGGGCCACCCCGTGGGCGCTCGGCGGGAAGTAGAGCTTCTTGCGCAGGGCCACCGACTGCTGGAAGGCCTGGAGGTATCCGTTGGAGACCTGGCTGAAGAGGTTCCAAAGGATCAGGCCGCTCATGAGGAAGTGGGCGAACGAGTCGAGGCCGGTGGGGCTGGGTGCGCCGCGATCGATGCTGAGGATCTGGCCGAAGACGAACCAGTAGATGGCCAGGACGATGATCGGATTGATGAGCGACCACAACCACCCGAGGTAGCTGCGGTTGTACATCGTCTTGAGCTCACGTTTGGTGAGGTACTCGATGAATCCGCGGTACTCCCAGACCTCGCGGGCCGAGCCGAGGATGCCCCGCTGGCGGCCGGTGGGGGAGAAGACGATGACGGGGGTTTCGGAGCTGCTCATGGTGCCGTGTCGAGGTGGTCCTCGGCTGGCCCGAGGCTATCGGCGCGCCGGCGCCAGGGGGTGGTGACACGCGGCTCGCGGGCCAGGGTGAAGGCATCCGCGTCCAAGGCCAGGTTGGGGTTGTAGGCCGGATCGTCGAACAGGGCGCCGCCCCACCGACTGAGCATCACGTCGATCTCGGAGCCGAACCGAGCCTGCTTCTCGGGTGTGTCCTCGGCCCCACGGGTGACCGACTCGTGGTGGACCAGCACCACATGCGGGCACAACACGTTGCGGTAGCCCTGTGCGGTGATCTTCAGGCACAGGTCGACGTCGTTGAACGCCACCGCCAGATCGGACTCGTCGAGGCCGCCCGCTTCGGTCCACACCGAGCGACGCACCACCAGGCAGGCGCCGGTGACCGCTCCCACCTGGTGAGTGATGGCCAGTCGGCTGAAGTACCCGTGGGCGTCATGGGCGAACTGGCGGTGTCCGTGGCCGGCCACACCACCCAGACCGAGGATCACCCCGGCGTGCTGGATGGTGCGGTCGGGATAGAGCAGCTTGGCGCCGACCGCTCCGATCTCGGGCCGGACGGCCTGGCGAACCAGCTCCCCGAGCCAGTCGCCGTCGACGATCTCGATGTCGTTGTTGAGCAGGCAGATCAACTCGCCGTCGGTGCAGTCGACCCCGTGGTTGTTGATGGCCGAGTAGTTGAACGGGGCGTCGAAGGGCTCCACCCGAGCCCGCCCGGAAGCCTCCAGCTCGGCGAAGCCGGCCAGCGCTCGTTGATCGTCGCTCTGGTTGTCGAGGATCACCACTTCGTAGTTGGGATATGTGGTCAGCTCGAGGCTCGTCATCAAGGTGTCGATGAGGGGCCACCCGTTGCGGGTGGGTACCAGGATCGACACCGACGGGGCCGGGTCGGGTAGCGGCGGCCGGGCCCGGTAGGTGGTGGGGGCGGAGGCCGGCTCGACCGTCCAATCGTCGGGCACGTGGTCGCGCAGGGCCGTGAGGGCGGCATCGATCACGTAGCGTTTGGCGGCGCTGTCCTTGGCCGTGGACCCTTCGATGGCTCGCCAGTGGTAGCCCACGTGTGGGACGTGCACGATCCGGTCGGTGTGGGCCACCACCCGCAGCACCAGGTCGTAGTCCTGGCTGCCTTCGGTGCCGGGCCGGAACGACCCGACCTCTTCCGCCACCGAGCGACGAATGGTGGTGAGGTGTGAGAAGTAGTTCTGGCCCAGCAACAGCTCCGGGTTGTAGTCGGGCTTGAAGTGGGGGTCGTAGCGGCGACCTTCCTCGTCGATCTTGTCCTCGTCGGTGTAGACGAGGTCGACCGACGGGTCGGCGTCGATGGCCTGTGCCACCAGATACAGGGCGTGGTCGGGGAGCTCGTCGTCGTGGTCGAGCAGGGCCACGAACTCGCCAGTGGCCAGGCCGAGCGCCGAGTTGGACGCAGCCACGATGTGGCCGTTCTCGCTCCGGCGAACAACCTCGATGCGACCATCGGAGGCCTCGTACCGGTCGAGCACGGCGGCCACCGCTGGATCGGTGCTGGCGTCATCGGCCAGGCACAACTGCCAATGCGGATACCGCTGGGCCCGAACCGAGTCGAGGCAACGTTCGAGCAGCTCGGCGGGCGGGTCGTGCACCGGCACCACCACCGAGATGGTGGGTGTGGTCGTGAAGGCGGCGATGTGGGCATCGATGGCGGTGCCGTCCTCGCCATCGCGGACGTCGTGGTATTCGATCCACTCCCGGTAGGGAATGGCCACCAGGCCGGCTCGGCGCCGTTGCACGGCCTCGTAGTCGGCCACCAACTGCTCGCGAAGCCCCGTCGCCCCGCTGCTGCGCAGCGACTCCCAGGCTCGGGTGAGCAGTGACGCGGTCTGGGTGGATCCTTCTCGGCTGGTGGCCAGCACCCGTTGCAGCATGATGCGGGCGGCCGAAGCCTGGCCGACGGCTTCGCAGCGGAACTGATCGATGTCGACGGCGCGAGCGGTGATGGGCAGGTCGACGAACACCGCGGCGACCTGCGCGGGGATGTGCACGATGCGGTCGATGTGGTCGTCGCGGAGCCCAAGGGCCCGTGACACCGCGCTGACGGGTCCGGCCAGGCCGGTGAGACGCAGCTGGGGCCCCAAGGCCTCACCGGGGTGGGTGTCGTCGGCCCGGTACCGGGCCCGCAACCGATACCAGCCCTCGGGCAGATCCCCGTCGACCCGGAGCTGGGGCCGAGGGCCGGTGACGACCCATCGATGGTCCCCCGCAGGGTCGTCGGCGAGATCGCCCGCCGGCACCAGGTTGACCATTGTCCGAAGGTTACGGCACGTATTGGCCGGTGAGGGCGAGGGTGCCCAAGCCGATCATGGCCAGGCTCGACCCGGCCAGGCCGATTCGGTGGGCTCGTTCCGACAGTGGCAGGGCGCCCAGGCCCAGGATCACGGGGATCAGTCCCAGTCCGTAGCGTTCGAAGCTGTTGATGGTGGATGCGGCCAGGCCGACGGCCACCCCGCCGAGCCCGTACACCAGGTAGGCCGGCCGCGACCGGAACACCACCACGATCACCGTGACGAACACAATGGCGGCCACGGCGTGCAACAGCTCGGTCTGATCGCCGCCGAGGCCCCGCCCCAGACCCCGCAGCACCCTTGTCACCGGTTCGTGGAATCCGCCTCGAATCTCGCGCTGGGCATCGAGCGGGGCGCGCCACGAGTCCTCGGCCCATTGCGCCCACACGAAGAAGCAGCACAGCCCCACGATCGGGGCGACGGTGGCCGCCACCCAGCCGAAGCGGTCGGATCGCCGTCGACGGGTCCACCCGTCGACCGCGATGAAACCGCTCAGCAACACGCCGGTAGGTCGAACCAGAGCGGCGAGGAGGCCGGCGCCGGCGGCCACCGGCCAGCGCCGGGAGCGAGTGGCGAGCATGGCGACGGCCGCCGCGAGCACGAAGACGGACTCGCTGTACGCCCAGGTGAGTACGAACGACGCGGGGAACAGCGAGAACCACCACGCCGTGCGGCGAGCGACGGTCCCGTCGAATTCGCGGCGGGCCAGACGGACCAACACGACGGTGGCGGCCAGCGCGGCCAGGTTGGCCACCAACACCAGCGCGATGTCGCTGCGACCCGTGAGCGGCCATCCCAGAACTCGCCCCAAGAGCGGGTACCCCGGAAAGTACCGAATGGCGCCGTCCGGGGCTCCGCCATAACCGTGTTCGGCGATCTGGTGGTACCAGTCGCCGTCCCAGGCCAGCAGGCCCTGGTCGAGGGTGAGCTGACCCTTGTCGTCGTCGGCTCCCACGGCATGGGCCACCACGAACGTGATGGCCACCAACACCCGGGTGGTGATCCAGGCGGGCAAGGCGATGCGCAGATCGCGCCGCCACCCGCTCATGGGTCGAATCGGTACAAGGCCGCCGGCTCGTAGAAGTCGGTGTTGGGTCGCACCACCAACTCGCCGGAGTGGGAGGCGAACAGGGTGGCGTTCATCTCTTCGCACACCCCCTCCAGTGTCCGGTAGGACGTGGCCATGACCAGCCAGATGGTGCCGTCGTGGGCGGCGTCGACCTCGGTGATGAACGAGACCGGGTCGGCCGCATCGACCCGATCGGCGTAGTCGCGCCAGTCGACCAGCGTCGGTGACGCCCCGTCCGGGAACGTGACTCCGTTGACCACGTCGTCGAGGTAGCGGTCGGTGGAGGGGCCCAGCTGGTCGGGGCAGAACACCACCACGTCGCCGTCACCGTGGTCCGCGTTGATGACTGCGGCCACCACCTCACCCTGGCTTCGTTCCAGGCCACTCACCCCCACGCCGGCGGCCAACCCGGCCACCACCACCAGACTGGCGACGATGCCGAGGGCGGGGCCCCGAAACGCCCCCAGCCCCCGAGCGGCCAGCAACATCACGAAAGGCACCACCACCGCGGCGTACCGAGGCTGGAAGGTGCTGCCGGTGACCACGTTGACCAGCAAACCCAGGGCCATGGTCACCACCACCAGGCCGGCCAATTCCCGGGCCGGGAGCGGCACACGTAGATCCAGCTCGATGCGTTTGTCGTCACCCGGCCGAGCGAGGACACCGAGCACGGCCAGGGTGGTGATGGCCATGCCCACCAACTGGGCTTCAGACCGCGGGCCACCACCCAGCTCGAACAGGGTGAGCACCGCCACCTCGGCCGGCCGACTGGGATCACCCCAGGGGGTACCGGTGTGGGCGAGCTGATCGAGCAACGCCGGCACCCAGGGGAGGAACAACACACCACCCACCACCAGCGCACCTGCGACAAGACGACCGGACCGAATGGGGAAGTCGGGAAGCCCGCGTACCGCCGCCACCAAGGCCCACAACCCGAAGGCCGCCAACAACCAGAACGCCCAGTAGTGCGTCCAACACAATGCGCTGGCCACCACCGCAATGGCCACCAGCCGGCCCGCGGTTGGCGCGGTGCGGGCCCGGTCGACCAGCAGCCACAAAACCAGGGCCAACAACATGAGCAACGTGTACATCCGGGTCTCGGTGGCGTACCGGATGGCGAAGGGTGAGGCGGCGAACAGCGCAAGGCTGAGCCACGCCGTCCGAACGCCCCCCAGCCGGCGTCCGGCCACGAACGCCAGCGGCAGGGTGGCCACCGCTATCAGACCCGACAACGCCCGCACCGCCAGATCGGATTGCCCGAACACCGCCATGTGGGCTTTCAACAAGAAGTAGTACAGCGGCGGATGGCCGTCACGGCGCAGGGCGTCGTCGATGTCGCCGGCCGGGAGGTCGGCAATGTTCACCGACAATGCCTCGTCGAGCCACAAGGGCGTGTCGGCCACGAACCGGACCACGATGCCGGCGGCCACCGCCAGCGCGATGGCGATACGGGCGGCGCGGGGGAGTGGCGGGCCGCCCTCGGGTTCTTCGGACTCGACGTGGTCCGGCGCCGGCTCAGTCGTCGTCATCGACGGCCAGCTCGTCCAGTCGCTGTTCGAGCCGACGGACGCGGCCGGTCAGGTCGGTGAGGGCCTCGCGTTCGGCGATGGTGGCGTATTCGACGACCTTGCGCAACGAACGGGTGCCGCGCATGAAGGCTCTTCGATGGGGTTTGCCCTGGGTGTACGGATTGGTCACCGCATCGTCGATGTCGAGGCGTCCGAGGGCCAGCCCGAATCGATGCCAGCGAACGGCCTTCTCGAGGTTGTCGGCATCGGCGGTCTCGGGAACCAGGTCGGTGGGGAGCCCCTCGAACAGGCCGCCCGGTTGGTACAGCTCGGGATGATGGTTCTCGAACAGGTACCCGGCGGGCGGCACCATGTGGAGCCATTCACCTGGGAACTGGGGCCAGCCCAGCGTGACGAACGGCTCCGGGGGAGCGAATCGTTCCGGGGCGCCCGCTCGGGCCAGGTTGAAGTAGATCGACCACTCGTCGAGGGGGTATCGGGAGGCGGTGGCCATCACCCGCCCGACGGCCTCACCGAAGAGCGCCCGGTCGATGAGCTGGGGTTGATGGGAGGCGTAGGCCAGGGGTCGGTCGACGCCGAGTTGGCGTAGGACCAGCAGGGCATGGGTCAGGCCCTGATCGAACGGGGTCTCGTCGCGTTTCCACGCATCGAGCTCGGTGAACCAGTAGTTGCGGGTGCGGCCTCGGTTGTCGGTGAAGAACGACCGGTCGATGGCCTGGAGTGGCCGGTTGTCGTCGTCGGCCATCACGAATTCTTCGGCGATCACCGGGTGGTCGGCCATGGCGGCCCGTAGTCGGAAGTTCCGCGTGGTGTGGTCCCAGGCCGCGATGGTGGCCGCCGACTGCCCGGTGAGGTGTTCGTCGGTGATGACCTCGATGCCGGAGATGGTGGCCACCGCGTCGGCCGCGGCCGCCGGGCACACCGCCACGACCTGGTCGATGAACGGCATGTAGTGCCCGACGTGGTCGAGCGTCTGGGCCAGGACCGACGGTCGAGCCGTCAGATAGACGATCTGCACGGGTTCGACTGTAGAGGCTGAGGTGCGCCAGGCCGTTGCTCCTCGGCGGTCACGGCTCCAGCTCGGCGTAGACCTGGCGTCGGGGCCGACGAGCTCGCCGCCCGAGCCTGCGGCGGGTGGACAGCGCCCACGGCAGCTTGGCCAGCGCGGCCACAACCGAGCGCCAGCGGTACCCGGCCCGGGTGAGGTCGCCCGAGCCGCGCAGTCGCGCCGCACATCCCCGCACCGTGGTGGACCCGGCGGTCAGCACCAGCCCGATCAGCGTGCCCAAGGCCGCACCCAGGGGTGCGTTCCGGGCCATCATCAGCACCCGGTTTCGGTGTTGGTGGACCTCGGTGACGGCCCGACCCTGGCCGGTGGTGGCCGAGTGCCGATGATGCACCACCGCGTCGGGCACCAGGGTGCTGCGCCACGCCGCGGCCTGGCCCCGCCAAGCCAGGTCGGTGTCCTCGTAGTAGAGGAAGAAGGGTTCGGCGAACGAGCCGATCTGGTCGAGCATCGCCGATCGGAGCAGCACGCCGGCGCCACACCAGGCGAACACGTCGGCCGGTCGGGAGTCGACGGCCGAGAGGGGTCGATGGAAGTGCCGATTGGTGCCGGTGCCGTCGGCGGCCACCGAGGATCCGTCGTTCTGGACGACGGTGAGTGGTTCATCGCCGAGGGCCACATCGATCGACGTTGCGCCCGGGCCGACCAGCGCCGTGACCGGATCGGCGTCGGCGGCGATCGTGACCCGGCCCCGGCGTCGGGCCTCGAGTTCGACCCGCAGACGCGAGCCATGGGGGACGTGCAGGGTGCTGCGGGCGCTCAGCTTCCAGGTCGATGTCCCGAACCGGTTCGGCGTTCGCTCGGCCCCTTCCAGCCCGTGCACCGAGTCGCGGACGTCGGTTCCGTCGACCTCGGCGGCGCCGAGCCGGCAGTCCATACCCTCGTCGGCCGTGATGGTGACGGTGGCCATGGGACGATCGAACAGGATGCGAGGACAGGCCGCGCCGACGCCGGGATCGGTATCGAGCACGTGACGCAGCTTCTCCAGTGCGTCGGGTTCGATCCACGCGTCGGGATTGAGCAACAACACGGCATCGAACGCCGGGCCCGGCGCCGACACCGCCCGGTTGATGGCCGCCCCGAATCCGGCGTTGGTGCCCATCTCGATGATCTCCACGCCGGTGGGGACGGAGTCGAGGCTGTTGTCGGTGCTGGCATTGTCGGCCACCACGATGTGAATTCGGTCGTTCGGCCACTCGAGGGCCTGCAGCGATTGCAGGCAGCGGTTCAACAGCTCACCGCCGTTGTGGTTCACGACCACTGCTCTGACCGGCGGGTGGTCGTTCACGACGATGGACGGCGCACGCGGCGGCTGGCCCGGTCGAGCACTCCGGCCGCACCTTCACGCTGCCACTGCAATCGCAGTCGTGACACCGCCGAGCGTGATGTGTGGGCCTGGGGCCCCAGGCGGTGCGCCAGGGCCGGGTCGAGACGGTCGGGGGCGGTGGCGGCCGAGGCCACCCAGTCCACGATGGGTGCGAGCGTGTCGGGCCAGTGGAGGGTGGTGCCCAGGGCGCGGGCCGCGTCGCCCATACCGGTGCGGCGGTCGTCGTGGTCGAGCAGGTCGACCAGGGCATCGGCCACACCGTCGGGATCTCCCGGCTCGACGATCAGTGCCGCCCCGGCGGCCTCCAGCTGAGCCGACAGCGGATCACCGCCGGTACTCACCGTCGGTAACCCCGCCCACAGGTGGTCGAGGAAACGAGTGCGATGAGAGAACCGGGTCTCGAGGTGGGGCCGATGGGTACACACCCCGATGGCCGCGTCGACCAACATGGGACCTCGCTGGTCGTGGGGAATCCAGTCGGGATGGAAGAACACCACCCGGTCGGTGAGGCCCAGACGGTCGGCCTCTCGCCGGGCCCGCTCGGGCGCACCGGTGGGGTCGCCCGCGGGAGGAGGGCCGGCCACGAAGACCACCCGCAGGTCGGAGCGCCGCCGGGCGGCCACCTCGGCGGCCCGAACCAGCGTCTCCGGATCGAGCCAGTCGTGCAGGCCGCCGGCCCAGACCACGATGGGGTCATCGGGGCCGATGCCCGGGTGCGCGCGGAGCGGCGACGGGCCGGTGGTCGGTTCGTCGCCGTCGACGCCGAAGGGTGCCAACTCGATCAGTCCCGCCGCCGACGGGTCGGCGTCGTGGGTGGCCGGGTTGAGGCGCCCGAACGCCCCGAGGTACCCCAACCACAAGGAACGCTGCGGTTCGTTGGCACAGAAGAACCGATCGCCTCGGGTGAACTGGGCGGCCAGGGTTCGATGGGCGCCCTCCACCAGATCGATGCGCCGGATCTCGTCGTCGCCACCCCGATGGAGGGCCTCCAGCTGGAACGGGTCGTAGAGATCGACCCCGACCGCCGCCGTCGAGTCGTCCAGCCAGGCGAGATCGAGCATGGCCCGACCGGTGACCACGTACACCTCGGCGTCGGTGGGGACGGCGAGGCGGTCCACGACCGTGCAGCCGTCGACCTCGATGTCGGGCCCAGCCGCGGCCGTGGACGCCAGCGTGACTCGATGGCCTTCAGCGGCCAGGGTCTCGGCGGTTCGAATGGCTCTGACCGCAGGCCCCGCACGGCGGTGAGCGAGGGGTTCGGGGGTGGCGACCACAACCGAACGAACAGGTCCGGTCGACCGGTCGGGCTGGGTCACGATCGGGTCTTCCTGACGACGGCGGGCGGCTCGGCCAACAGTAGCGGCGGCCGGATCGAGGCAAGGGGAGCGGGTTGACTACGATGCCGGCGTGCTCGCCGGTCCGATCATCATGTGCGCCCTGCTGCTGGCTGCAGCCGGCCTGGCCAAGTTGTGGAGCCCCACCGCCACCCGCGCCGCGTTGTATGCCGTCGGCCTCCCGTCGTCGACGCTGGTCGTCGTCGCCTTCGCCCTGGCCGAAGTGGCCATCGCAACCTCGGTGCTCGTGTGGGGTGGCGCCCTCCCGGCCGCCGCGCTCGGCCTCACATATGCCGGGTTCGCGGTGTTCGTGGCCGTCGGTCGCCGATCGGGCCGGCTCACCAACTGCGGCTGTTTCGGATCGTCGGGCACCAGCCCCGGTGCCATCCACATCACTTTTAATGCGGCCGCGGCGGGGGTGGGCCTGGCCGCCGTCTTCTTCCCCATCGATTCCGTCGACCAGATCGTGGCCGACCAGCCCTGGTACGGCCTCCCGTTCGCGGGTGTGGTCACCCTCGGCGCCGCCTTGTCCTATGCGGTACTGACGGTGCTGCCCGAGGCCATGGTGTACGTCGGCCCGTCCCGTTCCGCCGCCGGAGGATCCTCATGACCATTGTCGATCGCGCCGCCCGTTTCCTCGAACGACGCACCGATCGCCGCGGTTTCCTGCGGCGAGGGGCGCTGGCCGGATCGGCCATGACCGTGGCCCCGGCTGCCTACGTACTTCGTCCCACCACTGCCTACGCCGCCATCTGCAACTGCTCGGGGCAGAGTTGCGATTGCGGAGCCACCTGCTGTGACGGCTACACCGAATTCTGCTGCACCACCACCGGCGTGAACGGCTGTCCGCCGGGTACCAGCTACGGCGGGTGGTGGAAGGCCGACGGGTCCGGTTACTGCGACAACGGCTCACCCCAACCCCGCTACTACCTCGACTGCAACGCCTCCTGCGGCTCCTGTGGCTGTGGCTCGGGCGGGATCTGCTCGGGTTCATGCTCGGGCACTCGATGTGGCTGTGCGGCCGGCAGCTGCGGGAACCGCAAGGCCGGGTGCACCGGGTTCCGTTATGGCCAGTGCAACCAGGGCATTGCCTGCCTGGGGCCCATCGTGTGCCGGGTGGTCACCTGTACGCCGCCCTGGCTGCTCGATCCGACCTGCACCACGGCGGTACGCACCGACAACAACACGCGGTTCCACAACCGACCGTGCCTGCAGATCGACCCGGGTAATCCCGAGGGCAACGTGGTCGACGTGCAGTTGGCCCCCGACGGCGTTCGGGTCGTGGGTTATGTCGTCCCTCAAGCGCCGACCAACATCGCCATCACGGTGGGGGCTGAAGGGATCGGTTACACCGAAGCCACCCTCACCGAGCCGCCGCCCGGATTCGACGCCGTGAACGGGGGAGTCCGCTGGTTCGACGTGTCGGTTCCGCTCGGCCCTGGCACCCACACCGTGTGCGCCAACGTGGTGGAGGGATTGTCGCTGCGCACCATTGGTTGTCGACGGCTGACGGTGCCCGGGGGCAACCCCTTCGGCGAGTTGGAGATGGCCACCACCAGCCCGTTCGGCACCATCGACGTGGTCGGTTGGGCCATCGACCCCAACACCGACAACTTCGTCCGGGTCGAGATCCATGTCGACGACGAATTCGTCGCCTTCGCTCGGGCCGATCTTGCTCGTCCCGACCTGACCGACTACGGCGCCTTCGGCCCCGACCACGGGTTCGCCGCCTCGGTCGAAGCCGGCCCTGGCGCTCGCCGCGTCTGTGTCTACGCCGTCAACCGAGGTGTAGGTCAGCGCACGCTCATCGGATGCGCCGACGTCGTGGTCCCGGACGGGTCTCCGTTCGGGGCGGCCCGTATCGAAGCTGTCGCGGGTGGTGTGTACCTTCGCGGTTGGGTCATCGACCCCGATATCGAACAGGCCTCGATGGTCGACGTGTTGATCGACGGCGAGGTGGCGCTGTCGCGGCGGGCCAACCTGCCCCGACCCGATGTGGCCCAGGCCTTCCCCGAGGCCGGCCCTGATCACGGTTTCGACATCGTGGTGGAGGGTGTCACCGGCTCCCACCAGGTCTGCCTGCGGGCCCGCAATGGCGGGTCCGGTCGTCGTACCACCATCGACTGCGCCGATGTCTCGGTGCCCACCGGGTCCCCATTGGGGGCGGTCGAGTCGCTCACCGTGGGCCCCGATGAGGTCCGGGTTCGGGGCTGGGTGGCCGATCCGGACACACCCAAAGCGGTCAACCTCCACGTCTACCTCGACGATGTGTTCTGGGGTGGGGTGCGGGCCGACGGCGACCGTCCCGATGTGCCCGGGTACGGCAGCGGCGGCGGGTTCGACTTCGTGGTACCGGTCGACGCGGGCACCCACGAGCTGCGCGTCCATGCCCGCGACCGCCAGAGCCCCGGTCGTACCGTGCTCCTCGACCGGAGCCGCTTCACCACCCCCACCGGTTCGCCGTTCGGCCGGCTCCAGAAGGTCGAACCGGGAAGTGGCCAGGTCACCGTCCGGGGTTGGGTCATCGATCCCGACACCGACGGGCCGGCCGGTGTGCACGTCTACGTCGACGGGGTCTTCGCCGGGGCCGGGCGAGCCGACCGTCACAAGGGGCGGGTGGCTGCCGTCAATCCCGGGTACTCGTCGCGGCACGGCTTCAAGATCACTGTGCCCGCCGGGTCCGGAACCCGCGAGGTGTGTGTGTACGGCAAGGACAAGGTCGGCGGACAACCCAACACCTTGCTCGGCTGTCGCACCGTGGAGGTGTCGTGACCGCGCTGGTGGTGGCCCTCACGGTGGTGGTGGCGCTGCTCGCCGTGCTCGTCGTCGGGATGTTGCGAGCTCACGCCGAGGTGTTGCGAGCGCTGCACGAGCTCGGCCTCGACGACGTGCTCGATCCCACCGCCGCCGGCATGTCGATTCGCACCCGTCCGGGTGTTCCCGAGCCGCGGCCCGCCGGTGACCGCATCGGCCACGACATCGTGGGATCGACCCTCGATGGAGGTTCGTTGAAGGTGGCGGTCGTCGGAACCGACCATCTCACGCTGGTGGCGTTCTTGTCGTCGGGGTGTCTCACCTGCGCCACCTTCTGGGAGGCGTTCGCCGACCCCGACCAGCGAGTTCTCCCCGGCGCCGACACCCGCCTCGTGGTTGTCACCCAGGGTCCCGAAGCCGAGAGTCCGGCCCGGCTGGCCCAGCTGGCCCCACCAGGGGTCACGGTGGTGCAGTCCTCGACCGCCTGGGACGACTACGACGTCCCCGTCTCGCCCTTCTTCTTGTTGGTCGACGGCCGCGATCGCCGAATCGTCGGCGAGGGGGCGGCGGCCTCGTGGGACCAGGTGCGCGACCTGTTGGGGCAGGCGATGGCCGATGCCGGACTCACCGGTGACGGACTGCGATCACCTGCTTCGGTGGCCACCGGCGAGGTGCGTGAGTCCCGCATCGACGACGAGTTGGCCCGGGCCGGTATCGCCCCCGGCGACCCCCGCCTGTACCTGCCCGAGAACGAAGATCCCGAGGGTGACCGATGAGCGGGTTCGTGCTCGTGGGTTCGGTGGCTGCGGTGATGGCCGCCGTTCGGTCCACCTGGTCGCCTTGAGGTGAGTCGATGCTGTCCAGCATCCATCCGCTCGGCGAGCGGACCCGAAACAACCGATGGTCCACCACCGCCGCCGCCTTCGTGGTCGGCGCCCTCGCCGGATCGCTCGTCACCGGCATCGTGGTCGGTGCGGCGGCGCTGCCGGTCGGTGTGTGGATCGACCCGGCCGTGCGCTGGCTCGTGGTCGCGGTGGTCGCCATCGCTGCCTTCGCGTCGGAGCTCACTCGCCGAGGACGACCGCTGCCGTCGTGGCACCGGCAGGTCAATGAGGACTGGTTGGGTCGTTACCGCGGGTGGGTCTACGGCGTGGGCTTCGGGTTCCAGCTGGGGGCGGGATGGTTCACCTACGTCACCACCTCCCTCGTGTATCTCACCGCCGTGATCGCGCTGGCCAGCGGCAGCTTCTGGTCGGCGCTGCTCATCTGTGGTCTGTTCGGGCTCACCCGGGGGGCGCTCATCGGCGTCGTGGCCCGGGTGCACGACCCGGAGTCCTTGCGGCGGCTGCACACCGACCTGGCCCGGGCCGCCGCGCCGGCCCGGCTGTTGGCCGGAGCCACCGCAGCACTGGCGGCCGGTATGGCGATGGGGTTCGTCTGGTGACGGTGCTACGTGGTCACGGCATGGCGGTCGACCTCCCCACCGGGTGGGACGGTGCCATCTATCGTCGGGAACCCGATGAAACGGAGCGATCGGCCGGCGGGGTCGAGAACCCGGTGCTGCATGCGGCCAACTTCGCACTGCCGGCTGAGCGAGGTGATTTCGGCAGCGGTGCCGTCGAGATCATGGGCCGGAGCGGAGTGCTCGTGTGCCTGGTCGACTATGGCAGTGAGTCGGCCGGGACGGCGTTGTTCGCTCGCGAGGGTGTGCCCCGATCGGTGCCGCCCGATGACTTCGCCACCCACACCCTGCAACGGCCTCAGGCCGGCCAGGGCGGGCTCCAGATCTTCTTTCACGAAGGTGGCCGGGCGTTCTGCCTCTACGTGGTGATCGGTAGCCATCGCCGCCGCCGGGTGCTGACTCCGGTGGTGAACGAGCTCCTGGCGGGCCTCGAGGTGACGTGAGCCGGCGCGACGAGAAGTCCGCGGCCAAGGCGTTCAAGAAATCCGACTCCGACTGGCGCCGAATGGTGGTCTTCGCCGAAGGGCGCAGCGACTACGCCCACCTGGGCCCGGTGGTCGAGCGGCTGATCGACCATCACGACGTGGCCGTGTCGTATCTGACCGGCGAGGCCGACGATCCGGTGCTCGACCGTGACCACCCCCGTCTGCAGGCCTACAACATCGGATCGGGCAGTGTTCGCAACGTGCTGATGCGGGACCTACAGGCCGGCATGTTGTTGACCACCACACCCGATTTCGACACCTACGCCGTCAAACGGTCGCTGCACCCGGTGCACTACGTATATCTCTTCCACGCCGTGGTCAGCACCCACATGGTGTACCGACCGGGGGCCTTCGACGCCTTCGACACCGTGTTGTGTGTGGGGCCCCACCACGGGCGCGAACTGCGGGCCGCTGAGCAACTCCATGGTCTCGACCGCCGCCGGTTGGTCAAACACGGCTACGGACGATTGGATGCGCTCATCGAGGAGTCGGCCGCATCTCGGCCCGAATCCGGGGTGGTCGTGGTCGCCGGCAGTTGGGGCGACGATGCGTTCATGGAGACCGACGTCGGCGCCCGCATCGTCGAACGGCTCCTGGCCGCCGAGTACGAGGTGGTGGTGCGTCTCCATCCCATGACCCAGCGCCGCCTGCCCGACCTGGCGTTCGAGTTGTCGGCCACCCATGGCGGCCACGGCCGCCTCCACGTCGAGACCGACATGCGGGATCGATCGTCGCTGCTGCGGTCGAGTGTGCTGATCTCTGACTGGTCGGGTGCCGCCTTCGACTACGCCCTGGGTCTGGCCCGGCCGGTGGTGTCGATCGACACGCCGGCCAAGGTCAACAACCCGGCGTGGTCCGAACTCGACATCGAACCCATCGAGCGGCAACTCCGGCCCGAGATCGGCGCCGTGGTCGACCCGGCCGATCTCGACCGGCTGGTGCCCGCCATCGACGACCTGACGTCATCAACCGACCAGTGGGCGGCCGATCTGGTCGAGCGGCGTGACGCCGCGGTGTACAACGTCGGTCATTCGGCCGAAGCCGCGGCCGCTTGGTTGGCCGCAGCGATCAGTTGATCTCGAGCTCGGCGTCGTCGATCTCGCCGATGTCGAGTCCGTCGGTGCCTTCGAGATCGTCGAGGTCGACGTTGACGGCCTGATCAATCGAGCTGTCCTGGGGCTTGCGCCAGAAGGCCAGCTTGTACCAGACCGACTTCCCGAACATGACAATCCCGGCGAATCCCGCCGCCACGGCCGAGATGATCATGGTGCCGGTGCCGGCATCGAAGTAACCAATCATGGCGGTCAGGCTAGCGGATCCCGATCCAAGACCAGCGTCTCCCCGCCGGCCCTCCCGGGTCGGTCAGGCCGGGCCCGGTATGGTGCCGCCCATGGTTGCGACTCGCGTGGTCATCATCGGTGCCGGCCCGGCGGGCAACGCAGCGGCCACCCACGCGGCCCGACTGGGTGCCGAGGTGGTGCTGATCGAACGCGACATCGTGGGTGGGGCGGCCCATCTCTGGGACTGCATACCCAGCAAGGCGATGATCGCCACCGGTGGAGCCATGTCGTTCCTGGCCCGGTCACGCGGCATGGGACTCGAAGAGGTCCGACCGGAGGTCGATCTCGACAATCTCCGGAACCGACTGGCCACCATCGAGGCCCGGCTCACCACCTCCACCATCAGCCTGCTCGAGAGCCAGGGAGTCCGCATCATCGAGGGCTCGGGCCGGATGGTGGGATCGCACGAGGTGGTGGCCGAGGCGGCCACCGGTGAGCGCGTCGAGCTCGAGGCCGACGCCGTCGTGCTCGGCACCGGGAGTCGCCCCCGTGTACCCGATTGGGCCGAAATCGACGGCGAGCGGGTGCTCACCACCCGCCACGCCTATCCCCCCACCCTGATGCCCGATCACCTGGTGGTGGTCGGCTCAGGAGTCACCGGCGTGGAGTTCGTCCACATGTTCGCCAGCTTCGGTGCCCGCGTCACCCTCATCGTCAGTCGCCAGCACGTCCTGCCCGGCAAGGACCCCGAGGTGGCCGCCGCGCTGGAGGAGAACTTCCTCGATCGTGGAGTGGCGCTGTTCAAGGGGGCGCGAGCCACGGGTATCGAGCGGCTGCCCGACGCGGTACGGGTCAACTGCAACGACGGACGGGTGGCCGAAGGGTCACATGCGCTGTTGGCCATTGGTTCGATCCCCAACTCCGAACACCTGGGCCTCGACGCCGCCGGGGTGTTCGTCGACGAGGGCGGCTACGTGCCCATCGACCATCACTGCCGTTCATCGGTCCCGCACATCTACATCGGTGGTGATCTCTCGGGAAAACTGCCCCTGTCGTCGGTCGCCTCCATGCAGGGCCGCAAGATCGCCGAGCACATCATGGGGATGCACGACCTGCCCCACAAACACCTCGACTACGACAAGGCCGCCTCGGCCATCTTCACCGAACCCGAGATCGCCGACGTGGGCCTGGCCGAGGCCGACGCCTTTGCCGAAGGCCGCAAAATCCGGGTCACCAAGGTGCCCTTTTCGGTCTCAGCCAAGGCGCTCATCAACGACGATGCCCGCGGGTTCGTCAAGATCGTGTCCGACCCGGCCACCGGTGTGGTGTTGGGGGGATCGATCGTCGGTCGGCACGCGGCCGAGTTGATATCGGTGTTGGCCATCGCCGTGAACGCCACGCTCACGGTCAACAACCTGATCGACTCGCTGTTGGTGCACCCGTCGTTGGCCGAGGCGTTGGCCGAGGCGGCCGAGTAGTCGACGACTACTCGATCACGATCACGACGTCGCCGCTGCCCACCGAGTCGCCTTCGGCGACCTTGACGTCGGCCACCGTGCCGTCCTTGTCGGCTTCGATGTTGTTCTCCATCTTCATGGCCTCGAGCACCACCACGGTGTCGCCGGCCGAGACCGTGTCGCCCTCGTTGACCAACACCTTCAAGATGGTGCCCTGCATGGGCACGGTGACCTCACCCGACGCGGCCCCGCCGCCTGCTGCGGTGCCGCCCCGACGGCCCCGGCGAGCCGGACCGCCGTCGCCGGCCGACACCGTGCCGGCTTGTTCGGGAACCCACATGCTCACCGAGAAGCGTTTGCCGTTGACTTCCACGGCGATGTCGCGGCGGACCTTGGCTTCGGCGTCGTCGCCTTCGGCGGCGTCGATCGAGGCGCCCACACCGGTGAGGTCGAGCACCTCCTCGACCCACTTGGTGGAGTGTTCGATGGCGATGAAGTCGGGGTGTTCGAGGATGGCCACATCGGCCGGGATGGTGGTGGCCACACCGTCCACTCGGAGCTCGCGTAGCGCTCGGAGGGCTCGGCGGCGGGCCGTCTCGCGGTCGTGGCCCCACACCACCAGCTTGCCGATGAGGTTGTCGTAGAACTGGCTGATCTCGTCGCCGGCGGAGTATCCGGCGTCGAACCGGACCCCGTACCCGTCGGGGGTGTCGAGGGTGGTGATGGTGCCCGGCGAGGGCAGGAACGCCCCTTCGGCCGGGTCCTCGGCGTTGATGCGCACCTCGATGGCATGACCCTGGATGACCACGTCGTCCTGGGTGAACGCCAGGGGTTCACCGGCCGCCACCTTGAGCTGCTGCTCGACCAGATCGAGGCCGGTGATGAGCTCGGTGGCCGGATGTTCGACCTGGAGCCGGGTGTTCATCTCGAGATAGAAGAACTCGCCGGCTTCGTAGAGGAACTCGACGGTCCCGGCGTTCACGTAGTCACAACCCTGGGCCACCTTCACCGCGGCCTCACCCATGGCGGTGAGGATGGCCTCGTCGATGCCCGGCGCCGGTGCTTCTTCGATGAGCTTCTGGTGTCGCCGCTGGGCCGAGCAGTCGCGGGTGCCGAGGTAGACGCAGTGACCGTGGCTGTCGGCCAGCACCTGGACCTCGACGTGGCGGGGTTTGGTGAGGTAGCGCTCCATGTAGATCTCGTCGCGCCCGAAGTAGGACATGGCCTCGCGCTGGGCCGACTCGATGGCCTCTTCGACCGAGTCGGCATCGGGCACCACCTTCATGCCCCGCCCGCCGCCGCCGTAGGCCGCCTTGATGGCGATGGGGTACCCGTGTGACGCCCCGAAGGTGCGAACCTGCTCGGGGTCGGTGATGAGGTCGGTGGTGCCGGGTACACCGTCGACTCCGACCTTCTCGGCCGCCTGGCGGGCCGAGATCTTGTCGCCCATGACCTCGATGGCCTCGGCCGGCGGACCGATGAAGGCCACACCCCGCTCCGAGATCGCCCTGGCGAAGTCGGCGTTCTCGGAGAAGAACCCGTAGCCGGGGTGCACGGCCTCGGCCCCGCTGCGATCGATGGCGTCGAGGATGGCGTCGGTGTTGAGATAGCTGTCGGCGGCGGTCTCGCCACCCAGGGCGTAGGCCTCGTCGGCCAGCCGTACGTGTAGTGCCTCACGATCGAGCTCGGAATACACGGCGACGGTGCCGATGCCGAGCTCCTGGCAGGCGCGGATGACTCGAACGGCGATTTCGCCTCGGTTGGCGATCAGGACCTTGGTGAACACGGTTTGGGAGGGCCTCGTGGGTAGGTTCGGGCCTCATATGAATACTCGACAGCGGCCCCCGGGTGCGACATGAGCGAAGCCGAGATCGACCTCGTGCGCCGCCGGCTCGACGCCGATCCGGACACGAACCGCTGGAACGATCTGCGATGGGTGGCCCGGACGGGTTCCACCAACGCCGATCTGGTCGAGTTGGCCCGAAGCGGAGCAACCGCCCCGGTCGTGCTCGTGGCCGATCACCAGACCAGCGGCCGAGGGCGCCTGGACCGACGATGGGAATCTCCTCCCGGGGCCAACCTGTTGGTGTCGGTGTTGCTCCGGCCCGAGGGTCAACCGGATCGGTGGGGATGGGTGTCGGCTGCGGTGGCGGTGGCGGCGGTCGACGCATGCCACCAGCTCGGTGTCGACGTTGCCGTGAAGTGGCCCAACGACCTCCACCACGACGGCGCCAAGGTGGCCGGCCTGCTGGCCGAGGCGGTCACCACTCCGTCGGCGCTGGTGGTGGGGCTCGGCGTCAATGTGGCCTGGCCGGCGGCTGCCGATCCGGAGCTGGGCGCCACCAGCCTGCGGGCGCTCGGCGCCGCCGGCGACCGCTTCGACCTGCTGGGCGAGTTGTTGCCGGCCCTCGACCGGCGGATTGACGAGCTGGCGCGCGATCAGGCGGGACTGGTGGCCGCGTATCGGAGTCGCTGTTCCACGCTGGGTGAGCGGGTTCGGGTCGACCTGGTGGGCGGCGGCGAGATCACCGGAAAGGCCATCACCGTCGATGATCGAGGCGCCTTGCTGGTCGACACCGGGGGGACCACCGAGGTGGTCACCGTGGGTGATGTCCACCATCTCCGCCCGGCCTAGGGATCGAGATCGGCGGCCAGAGTGGCGAAGGCGACGGTCGCGGCCCGGGTGTGGGGTCCCGGGGGCGCCGGCAGTTGTCTTCCGTCGATCGAGGCAACGGCTGCGACGTCGCGGGTCGACGACGTCACGAAGATCTCGGTGCAGCGGTCCAGTTCGCTCATCGGGATGGGTGCCTCGACCGCGTCGGTGACCTCGAGCAGCAGTTCTCGGGTGATGCCGGCGAGGCACCCCGAGCTGAGCGGCGGGGTCATCAGCCGGTCGTCGAGCACCACGAAGATGTTGGTCCCGCTGCCCTCGCAGAGTTGGTCGACGGTGTTGGCGAACACGGCCTCGTCGGCCTCCTCGCGGTGCGCCCACTGCAGCGCCAGGACATTCTCGGCGTAGGACGTGGTCTTGATGCCGGTCACCGCGCTGCGTTCGTTGCGGGCCCACGGCACGGTGGCCAGCACGATCGGTGCGGTGGCCAGCGGCGTGTCGTCGGCGAAGATCACCAGGGTGGATGGCCCGTCGCCGCGCCCCGAGCCGGCCGGCCCATCGCCGCTGGTGACCATGATGCGGAGTTTGGTGGCGCCAGGATTGGCTTCGCACACGGCTCGGGCGGCTTTGGCCAACAGCCGCGTCTCGGGGGCCGCCAGGCCCATGCCGTCGGCGCTGCGGTGAAGTCGCCGCAGGTGACGGCGCAGCGCGAACGGGGTGCCGTCGACGACCTTGAGCGTCTCGAACACGCCGTCGCCCACCGTCAGACCGTGTTCGGTGGGGGCCACATGGGCCAGTTCGCGATCGACGAGCTGGCCGTCGAACCACACTGTCGCCATGGGGCCGCTCATGGCGGCGACCCTATCGGCCCGGTGACCGTGGTCCGGGGGGTGGGATTGGTAGATTGGCCGTCGTGGCGTCCTCCTCCCCGGCGCGGCTGCGCCGGACCTGGCCGCAGCGGTTGCTGATCCTGTTCAACCTCGGTGTGATCGCCGCCTGTCTGACGGCTGCCGTGCTGGTGCGAGACGCCGAGGAGAAGGTGCAGCGGATTCCTCGGGTGAGTTTCGATTCCGACGTGCTCATTCCATCGGTCGAACCGGGCGAACCCCTCACGTTCTTGTTGGTGGGAGCCGACAGCGCCGCCGGCCTCGACGACGACGATCCCCGTCGGGAAGGGCGCAACATCGATCAGGAAGAAGCCGACCAGATCCGGGCCGACAGCATCGTGTTGGTGCGGGTCGATCCCGAGACCGGCCAGGCGGCCACCGTGTCCATTCCCCGCGACCTCTGGGTCGACGTGCCTGGTTCGGGGCGGGAGTGGAAGATCAACTCGGCGTTGGCCATCGGCGGGCAGGAGAAGCTGGTCGAGACGGTCAGCGAGAACTTCGGGGTCGAGATCAACCACTACGTCCAGGTCGACTTCGCCGGCTTCGCTGATGTCATCGATGTCATGGGCGGCGTCCACGTGTGGTTCGAGAATCCGGCCATGGACCGAAAGGCCGGCCTCGACATCCCCGAGGCCGGGTGCCACCGTCTCGACGGCGACCAGTCCCTGGCCTACGTGCGGGGTCGCGAGTTCCAGGAGTTCATCGACGACCGCTGGCGCATCACCGGCGGCAGCGACCTCACTCGCATCGAACGTCAGCAGGACTTCCTCATCGTTGCCCTCGACCAGGCCCTGGCGGCCGGCGGTCGGAACCCGGTCGAGATCCGGCGCCTGGTGGAAGCCGGTGTGCAGACGGTCACGCTCGATGACCGCCTCTCACCCAACGACCTGATCGAGCTGGCCAATGCCATGGGCGACTTCGAGCCCGATCGCCTGCGGCAGTACTCCCTCCCGGTGTTCGACGACCGGGTTGATGGGCTCAAGGTCCTGCGGCTGCGGTCCGACGAGGCCGACGCGGTGTTCGACGTGTTCCGGGGCGAGGCCGGGTTCTTGTCACCGTCCGACATCTCGGTGGTGATCGGAGGGTCCGACAGCAACGGTGCCGCCGACGCTCGTTCGGCTCTGGGTCTGAAGGAGTTCGTGGTGGAACCCACGCTCGAGCTCGACGACGAGGTCACCACCATCCGCTTCAGCGAGGATCAAGCCGACCAGGCCGAGCTCATCGGTCGTTTCCTCGATCCCGTCCCCGCCTTCGAGCTGGTGGCGGGAACCGAGCAGCTCAGCCTCTCGGTCAGCGGCGATTACGGCACCGTTCGTCTCATCGCCCGGGCCGAAGGTGAGGTCGAACCCGACGTGGAGGCTGCCCTCGACGAGGACCCGGTGGCCGCCCCGACCACCAGCGGCGAAGTGGGGTCCGTCGACACAACAGTGGCGCCCCCAACCACCGAAGAGCCGCCCTCGTTCGATACCGTGCCCACAACAACGACCGAGGTGATCACCGGTCGAGCCCCTGAGGGCGAATCTTGCCCCTAGGTCACACTGAGTGACGTGAGTGGTCACTTTGGGTGGCCAACCCGGAGAGTTGGTGCGTACTATGAGCGGTCGAGCAGCGGGGCCACGGAGTTGGCAGGAGGAGACAGACATGTCGAGTCGAATCGCGGTCATCGGGACCGGGTACGTCGGGCTCACCACCGGGGCGTGCTTCGCACAATTGGGTCACGACGTCACGTGTGCCGACATCGACCCCGACAAGGTCGCCATGCTGAGCGAGGGTCGGATCCCCATCCACGAGGAGGGGCTCCAACCCATCGTCGAAGAGGCCATCAAGGCCGGTCGCCTGCGATTCGTCCTCGGTGCCGCCAACGCGGTCGAGGGTCGGGAGTTCGTCTACCTGTGCGTGCCGACCCCGCAGCTTCCCGACGGATCGGCCGACCTGAGCTACATCCAGAACGCAGCCAGTGAGATCGCTCCCCATCTGGACCGCAGTGCCATCGTGATCAACAAATCCACCGTGCCGGTGGGTTCCACCCGGCGAGTCGAGCAGGCGCTCGGGCGCCCCGACGTCACCGTGGTGTCCAACCCCGAGTTCCTCCGGGAAGGTTCGGCCGTCAGCGACTTCCTCAACCCCGACCGAGTGGTCATCGGGGCCGACGATCAGGGCGCCGCCACCCGGGTGGCGTCGTTGTTCCTCGGAACCCGGGCACCGATCCTGGTCACCGATCCGGCCTCGGCCGAGACCACCAAATACGCCAGCAACGCCTTCCTGGCCACCAAGCTGTCGTTCGTGAACGCCGTCGCCGCGGTGTGTGAGGCCGTGGGCGCCGACGTCACCGACGTCATGCTCGGTATCGGCTATGACCGTCGCATCGGCCACGAGTTCCTGCGCCCCGGTCCGGGCTGGGGTGGTTCGTGTTTCCCCAAGGACACCCGGGCGATGATCTCCATCGCCGAAGGGGGCGGCTACGACTTCACGCTGTTGCGGGGTGTCATCGAGGTCAACGACGAGCAGTTCGACCGGGTGGCGGCCAAGATCTTGTCGGCCATCACCGGTGACATCGCCGATGCCCGGGTGGGTGTGCTCGGTCTCACTTTCAAAGCCGGCACCGACGATGTGCGTGAGTCACCTTCGGTCGAGATCGTTCGTCGACTGCTCGAGGCCGGTGCCGGTGTGCGTGGGTACGACCCGGCCATCACGGCCCTGCCCCCTGACCTCGGTGTCAACGAGCTCGACGTGGTCGACGATCCCTATGCCGCCGCCGAAGGGGCGTCGGTGCTGGTGGTGCTCACCGAATGGGACGACTTCAAGTGGCTCGACCTCGACAAGCTGGCCGACACCATGGCCGAGAAGAACATCGTCGACGCCCGCAACATTCTCGATCGAGGTGCCGTACGGCGCGCCGGGTTCTCGTATCAGGGCATCGGCCGCAACTAGGCCGCACCGGCTCCGGTTTCTCCTGTCATGGCCCGTCTCGTCCTCACCGGTGGCGCCGGCTTCCTCGGTAGCCACCTCACCGACCGGTTGCTGGCGCGGGGCGACGAGGTCATCGCCTTCGACAACTTCGTCACCGGTCGGGCCTCCAACATCGACCACCTGAGCGATCACGACCGGTACCGGTTCGTCGAACACGATGTGAGCGAGCCCTTCTCGGTCGATGGTGCGGTCGACGCCGTCCTGCACTTCGCCAGTCCGGCCTCGCCGCCGGCCTACCTGGCCAAACCGATCGAGACCCTCGAGGTTGGAAGCCGGGGCACCCAGAACGGACTCGACCTGGCCCGGGATCACCAAGCCCGGTTCTTCATGGCCAGCACATCGGAGGTCTACGGCGATCCCCAGGTCCATCCGCAACAAGAGGACTACTGGGGCCACGTCAACCCAGTGGGGCCACGCAGCTGCTACGACGAGGCCAAACGGTTCTCCGAGGCCATCACCATGGCCTACCACCGACACCACGGCGTCGATGTGCGGATCGTGCGTATCTTCAACACCTACGGGCCCCGGATGCGCGCCGACGATGGCCGGGTGGTGTCCAATTTCTTGGTCCAGGCCCTGTCGGGTCAGGCCATCACCATCTACGGCGACGGCCGCCAGACCCGCAGTTTCTGTTATGTCGACGACGAGATCAGCGGCTTCTTGGCCCTGCTCGACAGCGATCTGACCGTGCCGTGCAACATCGGGAACCCGGGCGAGTTCACCATCAGTGAGCTGGCCGAACTGGTCATCGAGGTGACCGGCTCGTCGTCGGAGATCGTGTATCGCGACCTCCCCCAGGACGACCCCATGCAGCGTCGTCCCGACATCACCCGGGCCCGCCAGGAGCTGGGCTGGGAACCTTCGGTCGACCTGCGCATCGGCCTGGAGAAGACCGCGGAGTACTTCCGCTCCCACGCCTGACAAGTTCGATCGCCAGGGCGATCACGAGCGGGCAGTACGCTCCCGACAATGGCCACACCGCTGCGCGTCGCCTACACGCTCGAGCAGTGTTGGCATCGAGTGCCCGGCGGGACGGCCACCTCGGCGCTCGAGCTGGCCCGGGCGTTGGTGGACCGTGACGATGTCGACCTCATCGGGGTGGCGGCTGCCCATCGCAACCCGCCGCCCGCCGCCTTTCGACCCACCGTCGCCGTCGAGCACCTTCGGGTGCCCCGGCGGATGCTCTACGAGCTGTGGCATCGGACGAGCTGGCCCGCCGTCACCCGGGCCACCGGCCCGGTCGATGTCGTGCACGGCACCGGTGGGGCCACCCCGCCGCGGGGCGCCACCCCACTGGTTGTCACCGTGCACGACCTGGCGGTGTTGCACCATCCCGACTTCTTCACCACCAACGGCCGCCTCTTCCTGCGAGCGGCCATCGATACGGCTCGCCGCCGGGCCGATGTCGTCGTCTGTCCGTCCCAGGCCGTGGTCGACGACTGTGTCGCCAACGGGTTCGACCCGGATCGCACCGTGCGGGTGGCCCACGGGGTCGATGTGGTTCCGGTCAGCGCGGCCGACGCCGACGAGGTTCGGCGTCGGTATGGACTCGATGATCGTTTCGTCCTCTTCGTCGGCACGCAGGAGCCTCGCAAGAATCTGTCCACCCTGCTGGCGGCCATGGAACAGCTCGAGGAGTCGGTCCCGCTCGTGCTGGCGGGGCCAGAGGGCTGGGGAGCCACCACCCAGTGGCCTGCGGCCGTCGATGTGCGGGCCGTCGGGTTCGTGCCCGCGGGTGATCTGCGTGCGCTCTATCGGGCGGCGACGGTGTTCTGTTACCCCAGCCTCCTGGAGGGTTTCGGCCTGCCGGTGCTCGAGGCGATGGCCCGGTCCACTCCGGTGGTCACCAGCCGCGGGACCGCCACCGAGGAACTGGTGGGTGATGGGGGAGTGCTCGTCGACCCGAAACGGGCCGATGACGTGGCGGCCGGGCTGCAGCGGGTGCTTGCCCATCCCGATCCGGTGGCGCAGTGGGGCGAGGCCGGGGCGGCCATCGCGGCCACCTACACCTGGGCCCGTGCGGCCGAGCAGACCGTGGGTGCCTATCGCCGCGCCATCGAGGTGAGCTCATGACGAGGGTCGGGGTGAACCTGGTGTGGATGGTGCCCGGGGTGGTCGGCGGATCCGAGGAGTACGCCGTGCGCACCCTCGAATCGGTGCTGGAGCGGGCCCCGGACGATCTCGAGTTCGTGGTCTTCGCGCTGGAGTCGTTCCGCGACGCCCACCCCGAGATCTGCGAGCGGGCGAGGGTCGAAACGGTGTCGATCGGCGGCGGCAACCGGGCCGTGCGTATCGCGGTGGAGAACACCTGGCTGGCCCGCCAGACCCGACGCCACGACATTGCGGTGATGCACCACGTCGGCGGCCGGTCACCGGCCGTGCGGCCGGCCCCCACCGTGGTCACTGTGCACGACCTGCAACCGCTGGTGTACCCGGAGCACTTCGGTCCTGTGAAGGCGCGCTACCTGCAGTACGCCATCCCTCGTTCGGTACGCGCCGCCCGGGTGGTGGTGGCTCCCAGTGACTATGTGCGGCGGCAGCTGATCGACCGGTACGGACTCGATCCCGACCGGGTGGTGGCGGTGTCTGCGGGTTATGAGGTGCCGCGCCTGCCGAGTCCCGATGATCCTGCGGTGGGCCCCGACGTGTCGGCCCTGCTGCATCACGACGATCCCTTCATCGTCTACCCGGCGGTCACCCATCCCCACAAGGACCATGCCACCGTGCTCCGCGCCGTGGCCGAGGTGGCGGCGGCCGGCCGCCCACTGCGCCTGGTTCTCACCGGTGCCGCCGGGGCCGCCGATGACTCCGTCGACGAGTTGGTGGCGGAGTTGGGTGTGGGCGACCGGGTGGTGCGGCTGGGCCGCATCGATCGGACGGTCCTCGATCTGGTGATCGCCCGAGCCGAGGCCCTGGTGTTCCCGTCTCGGTTCGAGGGGTTCGGGATCCCGGTGCTCGAGGCCATGGCCCTGGGCTGCCCGGTGATCGCCGCCGACGCCACCGCAGTGCCCGAAGTGGTGGGCAACGCGGGGATGTTGGTGGCCCCCGGCGATGTGGAGGCATGGACCGCGGCTTTGCTCGATCGCCTCGACGGTCGCCCACCCCGCGATGAGGCGGCGGCGGCCGGGCGGCTCCAGGCCGCCCGCTTCGCCCGCCATCTGAGCGGGGAGCGGTTGGAGGCCGCGTACCGCCTCGCCCTGCCCTGAGTCGCGCTCGGGCCGACGGGGTGTGCCAGGCTCCGGCGGTGCGGATCCAGGTCATCAGTCCCCACTTCACCCCCGACATCGCCGCCACCGGCCGGATGATGACGGGTATCGTCGACGGGTTGGCCGCGGCCGGCCATCAGATCCACGTGGTCACGTCGCTGCCGTTCTACCGAAACAATGAGATCGAAGAGGGCTGGCAGGGTCGCCGGGTCCGCCACGACGACACCGAGTGGGGTCGGATCACCCGGGTCCATCCCTTCCCGGCGCCGAAGGATTCGCTGCCCCGCCGAGCCGTCGGGTTCGCCGGGTTCACCGGACTGGCCACCGGGCAGGCGGTGATCGACCGCTGGCGCCCCGACATCGTGTTGGCCATGTCGCCGCCGCTCACCCTGGGTTTGGCCGGTTGGGTGGCGGCCCGGCGGCGGCGAGTGCCCTTCGTGTTCAACGTGCAGGACATCTTCCCGCAGGTCACGGTCGAGCTGGGCCTGCTCACCAACCGTTCCGCCATCCGGTTCTTCACGGCCATGGAACGATTCATCTACCGGCGGGCCGATGCGGTCACGGTGTTGTCCGACGACATGCGTGCCACCGTGGTTGGTGGTCTCGGCGCCGAGGATGCCGACCGGGTCACCGTCATTCCCAACTTCGTCGACCACGACTGGATCACCCCCGCCGATCGTCACAATTCGTTTCGGGCCGAGCTGGGGCTCGGTGATGAAACCGTCGTGATGTACGCCGGCAACCTCGGGTTCAGCCAGCCGCTGGAGTCGATCGTGGCGGCGGCCCGAGCTCTGGCCGGGCGCACCGACGTGCGATTCGTCGTGGTGGGTGACGGTGCCCGGCGTGACGAGCTCGAGCAGCTGGCCGTCGAGGTCGACAACCTCGATCTGGTGGGGTTCGTGCCCACCGACCGGATGCCGGAGGTGCTGGCCGCCTCCGACATCCAGCTGGTCCCGCTCCGACGGGGCCTCACCCGGTGCAGCGTGCCGTCGAAGTTCTACGCCAACCTGGCCGCGGCCCGGCCGGTGGTGGTCAGCGTCGACCCGGGTAGTGAGCTCGACCGGGTGCTCGCTGAGGTCCCGGCCGGCCTGGCGGTGGCCCCGGACGACGATCAGGCGTTCATCGACGCCATCACCCGCCTGGTCGACGACCCCGCCGCTGCTCGTCGGATGGGTGAGACCGGTCGGGCCTGGATCGAACAATGGGCCTCTCCGACCTCCATCGGGGAGAGGTACAGCGACCTGTTCGAGGAGCTCCTCGCCGACCGATCGCAGGGTCGGCCGCGGTGACTTTTCGGGGCCCCTGGCCGCTAGCGTGGTGAGCTATGGGTAAAGCCAGTTCATCCAAGAAGGTCGCCCGAGCGGCCCGCGCCGGCCAGTCCTCGGGGCCGTCCGAGCGGCGGGAGCTCGGCTTTCCCATCGCCATCGCCGCCATCGTCATTCTCGGGGTGTTGCTGGTGGGCTGGGCCCGCACCCAACGCGAGTCCGAAGCACCCACCCTTCGTGATCACTGGCACAGCGCCTACGGCGTCTTCGTGTGCACCGACGGTGAGTTCCTGGAACCCTTCACCAGCGAGAACGACCCGGACGGCATCCACTCCCATCAGGACGGTCTCATCCACATCCATCCGTTCGGGTCCAGTGTCACCGGCGACGAAGCCCAGATGGACGTGTTCCTGGAAGCCATGTTGGTGTCGCTCGACGACGATCAGATGATCTTGGCCGATGGCACGGTGCTGTCCGAGGCCGACACGGTCTGCGACGGCGAAGCCGCGGTGTGGCAGGTGGCTCGATGGTCGAGCGCCCTCGATGTGTCGGGCGATCCCGACGAGATCATCACCGAAGACCTGGCCGCCATCCGTTTCGACGCCGACGGTGAGGCCTTCACCATCGCCCTCGTTCCCCTCGGCGCCGACATTCCCCCGCCCCCCACCGCATCGGAGGTGGCCGAGGCCTCACAATCGCTGCAGAGTGAGGGCCCGGTGACCGATCTCGGCGACGACACCGGTGGGTCCGGCAACACCGATACCGACACCGACCTCTCACCCGACACCGACCCGACTCCGGACACCAGCCCGGCTACTACGGTGGCCGGCGACGCCACCGACGGCTGATCGCAGCCGAAGGGCACAGGGGAGATCCGTCGATGAAGGCCGTGGTGTTGGTGGGCGGTTTCGGAACCCGGTTGCGGCCGCTGACCACGTCGGTTCCCAAACAGATGTTGCCGGTGGTCGACCGGCCCATGATCGAACACGTCCTGGCCGGTCTGGGCCGTCATGGCATCAGCGAGGCGGTCCTGGCCCTGGGATTCCAGCCCGACGCGTTCATCGACGCGTACCCCGACGGACAGTGCGCCGGGCTCTCCCTGGTGTACGCGGTGGAGCCCGAGCCGCTCGACACCGCCGGCGCCATCCGCTTCGCCGCCGACGCGGCCGGCATCGACGAACGGTTCGTGGCGGTCAACGGTGACGTGTTCACCGACCTCGACCTCACCGCCCTGATCGATTTCCACGAACGGTCCGGCGCCGAGGGCTCCATTGCCCTGACGCCGGTCGATGATCCGTCCCGCTACGGAGTGGTGCCCACCGACGACGACGGCCGGGTGCTCGGGTTCATCGAAAAGCCTCCCATCGACGAAGCACCCACCAACTGGATCAATGCCGGCAGCTACGTGTTCGAGCCGTCGGTGCTGAGCCGTATCGCCGCCGATCGTCGAGTGTCGATCGAACGGGAGACGTTTCCGGCTCTGGTCGACGACGGTGCGCTGTACGCCCAGGGGTCCGATGCCTACTGGGTCGACGCCGGTACCGCGGCCACCTACATCCAGGTACAGCTCGATCTGGTGAACGGCCGGCGGGACCAGCGGTTGCCGGCGATCAGCGCCGATGCCCAGTGCGCCCCCGATGCGGTGGTCAACGAGTCAGTGGTGGCCGCCGGTGCCCGCGTCGAAAGCGGCGCCACGGTGGAGCGATCGGTGGTGGGCGCCGGTGCTCACATCGGGGCCGGTGCCACCGTCATCGACAGTGTCGTCGCTCCGGGCGCCCAGGTCGGCGCAGCCGCGTCGGTGGAGGAGTTCACCATCGTGGGTGTCGATGAACGAATCGCACCGGATGCTCGTCTACGCGAGGCTCGCGTCCCGAATCCACAGGAT
>JBPCTQ010000117.1:0-3922 GCA_051011595.1 Acidimicrobiales bacterium | reverse complement strand
GGACGGTCCCTTGAGGTGCGAACCGAACCTGCCATTTCGGACCTTCTTTCGTTGGTGGACGGTTCTTCTGGGATTTGGCCTCCTGGGGCGCCCGACAGCCGATCAGACGTCGTGGCAGGCCAGCCTGGTGTTCCCCGAGCCCTTCCCGACGTTGAGGGCCCAGACACACACGGTGGCCGGCCCGGGCCCGATGGCCACGGTCTCGTCGAATCCGATGTCGTTGCCGTACTTGGCACCGTTCCACGGTTTGTCGTTGCGGTCGTCGCCGGCCGGGAAGGTGGCGGTGTTGACGCCATCGACCACAACTCGGATCTTCACCGGGTTGGCCGTGTTGGGGTCGACGCCCCAGCCGGCGACGGTGAGGTTGTTCCCGGTGCGGTCGATGGATTCCAGTTCGCCGACCGGTTTGGAGTTTCGGAACACCGTCCGGCAGCCGATGTGGCGGTCGGCGCCGGTGTGCTGGTTGACGGCCACGGCACAGACGTCGTGCCAGCCGGGGTCGACGGGGATGATTCGGTTGAACCCGCTGCGCATCACCGGGACGCCGTCCACCTTGTCGCGTACATCCCGGCGCACGTTGTTGGCGGTGGCGGTGCGGACCAGCTCGCCGTCGACGTAGATCTCCACTGTCTCGTGTTCGGTGCTGTCGCCGTCGTAGGCCCAGCCCTTTACGTGCATACCACCGGGCGAGTCGACGGCCTTCTCGAAGTTGCCGATCGGCGACACGCTGGCCGTGTCGGAGACCATCTTGACCGGTCCCGATGCATAGGCCCGACTGACGGTGCCGAGCGGATCGGTCATCTCGATGTGGATCCACCGGGTGCCCAGCAGGTCCTCGGACGGCGTCCAGGTGAAGGTGTTGACACCCTGGGTCACGTTGACGACACCGATGAGGGTGCCGTTGTGGCCACTGTTGTTGGTGTCGGCGTAGAGACGGGCCACGGTCCCGGGTTCGAAACCCATGTCCTTGAAGCGGATGTCGAAGCTACCGACCCCCCGGTCGTCCTCGTTGAGCCTGACGTGGTCGATCTTGAACTGGCGGGTGCCGCTGTCCTCGTGGGGGTCGAAGCGGAACAGGTCCAGGTTCCGGCCCGTCCAGTCGACCCCGTGGTTGCCTTCCACGTCGCCCGGAGTGAGCTCGGCGATGTCGACGGTGATGTCGTTCCAGCCGGGGTGCACGACCAGGTCGTCGGAGACCCGGAACTGGCCCGGCCCGAGGCCCCACACGAAGCGGGCGTTCATGCCGCCTCCCGGGCTGCCCGACAGGCTGAAGTCGCCGGCGTAGTGGACTCGCACGTTGAGTCGGTGCCAACGACTGCCGTCGATGGTGCCGGGAACGGGCAGGAACACCTGATTGTCGGCCCGGTTGGGAGGTTGATTGGTGCCCACCAACATGCCGCCGGAGACACTGCCGCTGGCGTTGTTGTAGCCGGCCACGTCGTTGGCCTGGCTGAAGTCCCACTGGTTGTTGCGGGCGGTCTGGGCGTAGTCACGTCCGCCTTCGGCATCGGGACTGATGATGACCGGCCGGGGCCGTTTGTTGATGGTGAGGCGGCTGGAGTGGGTGCTGAGGTCGCCCTCGTCATCGGCGAAGAAGTAGTAGCTGCCGGGCGGGTAGGCCGAAGCGGGGAAGTCGATCTCGCCGCCCGAGGCCGTACCCACCGGACCCCAGTTGGGGTTGTCCGGTGTGTTGTTGGAGTGCTTCTTGTCGCGGTCCCAGTAGACGATCGGGTCGCCGCCGGGGCTGTCGTCGGTGACCGTCACGGTGGTGTCGGCACCAGGGGTGAACAACCGGACCCAGTCGAGCTGGACCGTGGTGGGCACCGAGCTGGGTGCCAGCTGGAGCCCACGGATCACACCTTCCCAGTCCTGGGCGTAGTTCCATCCCGGGTCGTTGACCAGCGGCACGATGTAGGTGTGCCAGCCCGGTTGGGCGGTGAACTTGGCTGCCCCCCGACACTCGGCCTTGGTCTGGCCGCAGTCGTACCAGTTGACCTGTCCGCCGCCCGCCGGTGACGAGAGGGTGGTCTTCATCCGAAAGGCGATGTGTGAGTACGACGAGGCGTGGATCGGGGTCAGGGCGCCGTCGCGGCCCCACGGGATGGCCCCCGGATCCCAGCTGCGCATGAGCATGATCGTGCCGTAGGCCTGCGACGTCCCGATGAAGCGACCGTTGGTCACGTTGACGTTGCTCATCCGGGTGTAGCCGAGGTTGTTGTGGAGGGCGATGTCGGTGCTCTGGCTGAAGTCCCATGGGTCGGCGAGTGCGGCGGTGGCGAAGTCCTTTCCTTCCACCACCGTGCTCGGGCTCACCGTCACCTCGGTGACCTGGGCGCCGACCGGTGTGGGCACGAGCAGCAGGCCACTGGCGGCCAGAAGCAGGGCGAGGGCTGCGACGGTGAGGATCACGGGGCGGCTGATCTGACGGTTCGAAGGTGCTGCGAACATGCATGCGGTATCGGCGCGAGACGGTTCGGGGTGTAGCAGTCTCCGTTCGTTGGTTCGATCGCCCATGGCGAGTGACAGACTGCCCCGATGGACCTGGTTATGGGAGTCGACTCGTCGACACAGTCCACCAAGGTGGAGGTTCGCCGTCACGACGACGGCGGGTTGGTGGCGACGGGGCGAGGGGCTCATCCGCCGACCACACCGCCGCAAAGCGAGCAGGATCCGGCCGCGTGGGTGACCGCACTGCTCGAGGCCACTGCCCAATGTGGTGAGCAGTGTTCCCTTTCCGATGTGGTGGCGATCTCGGTCGCCGGCCAACAACACGGCCTGGTGGTGTTGGGCGACGATGACGAGCCGCTGCGCCCGGCCAAGTTGTGGAACGACACCGAGTCGGCCGCAGAGGCCGAGGCCCTGGTACGCGAGGCGGGGGCCCACTTCTGGGCCGATGCCTGCGGTTCGGTGCCGGTGGCCGCGTTCACCATCACCAAGCTGGCGTGGTTGGCCGCCCACGAACCCGATGTGTTCGATCGGGTGAGGCGGGTCATGTTGCCCCACGACTACCTCACCTGGTGGCTGTCGGCGGCCTTCGTCACCGATCGTGGTGACGCGTCGGGAACGGGGTGGTGGTCACCCAAAGACGAAGCATGGAATACCGACCTTCTCGATCGGGTGGCCCCGGCCCAGTGGTCCGACCGCCTACCCCGCATCCTGGGGCCGAGCGAGCCGGCGGGCCGACTGTCGGGCGACCGAGCAGCCGCCCTCGGTCTCGACGACTCGGTCGTGGTCGGCCCGGGAACGGGCGACAACATGGCGGCCGCGCTCGGCCTGGGACTCACGCCCGGTGACCTGGCCCTCTCGTTCGGTACATCCGGCACGGCCTACGCCGTGTCGGCGACCCCGACCGCCGACCCCACCGGCGCGGTGGCCGGTTTCGCCGACGCCACCGGCAACTTCCTGCCCCTCGTCTGCACCCTCAATGCCATGAAGGTCACCGACACCGTGTCGACACTGCTCGGCGTCGACCATGAGCAGTTCGACGAGCTGGCTCGGGCCGGGCGGCCCGGCGGCGACGGCCTCACCCTGGTGCCGTACTTCGATGGCGAGCGCACTCCCAACCGGCCCGATGCCACCGGCTCCCTGGTCGGTCTTCGCACCGATGTGGGTCGTGAAGACCTGGCTCGGGCGGCGGTGGAGGGGGTGGTGTGCGGACTCCTCGAAGGGGTCGACGCCCTCCACGCGGCTGGCGTCGACACCGCGTCGGGGCGAACGGTGATGATCGGTGGTGGCACCCGGTCGGCGGCGTACCGCCACACGGTGGCCGACCTGCTCCAACGCCCGATCGTGGTCCCCGACGCCGACGAGCTGGTGGCCCTGGGTGCGTGTGTGCAAGCGGCCGCCGTACACGCGGGTGCCGACCCGGCCAAGATCACGGGGGCCTGGAGTGTTGGTGCGGGAACCGAGATCGAGCCGACGC
>JBPCTQ010000116.1:0-5029 GCA_051011595.1 Acidimicrobiales bacterium | reverse complement strand
AGGCCCTGTCCGAGCTGCTCGTGCAACGAGAGGCGGTGGGTGGCCTGGTGGCGGTCCTGTTCATCGATGTCGATCGGCTCAAGGTGGTGAACGACAGCCTGGGGCACGGTGTGGGCGACGAGGTACTCAACAGTCTGGCCACCCGATTCGGGCAGGTGGCAGAACCGGGCGCCGTGGTGGGCCGTTTCGGTGGCGACGAGTTCGTGCTGGTGGCCGGCGGGTTGCGCGATCTCGGCGCGGCGGTGGCCTTCGCCCAAGATGTGCTGCGGTCGCTCGACCGGCCCTTGGCGGCCGGTGAGGTCGAGCTGCGGATGGACGCTTCCATCGGCGTCTCGTTCGCCCGTCAGAACGAGGACGTCTCGGCCTCTGATCTCATCCGCGATGCCGATGCCGCCATGTACGAGTCGAAACGAACCGGTGGTAGCAGCTACTCGGTGTTCGACGATCGTCTCCGGGTGGAGGCGGTCGATCGCCTACTGGTCGAGCAGTCGCTCGGCCAGGCGGTGCAGCTCGACGAGATGGAGACCTGGTTCCAGCCCATCGTCGACGTGATCGAATCACGTGTGGTGGCCCTCGAGGCCCTGGTCCGCTGGCGCAGCGACGACGACGGGGTGGTGTTGCCCCACCGGTTCTTGCCGGTGGCGCTGGAGACGGGTCTGATCGTGCCCATCGGCGACGTGGTGTTGGGTCAAGCCTGCGAGGTGGCCGCCGAGGTGGCCGATGCCGGCATCGACATGGCCGTCAACCTCTCCGAGCGTGAACTGGCCGACCCGCGGTGTCTGGAGAGAGTCATGGCTGCTGTCGATGGGTCCGGGATCGATCCGTCCCGGCTCACCCTCGAGATCAGCGAGGACCTGATGATCGACCGCCTGGTGCGCTCCATCGAACTGCTCCGCATCATCCACGGTCGCGGGGTGCGGCTGTCGATCGACGACTTCGGCACCGGCCGCTCGTCGTTGAGCTATGTCAAACGGCTGGACATGATCGCCGAGCTCAAGATCGACCAGAGTTTCGTGTCCGAGATCGCATCGAGCGAGGCCGATCGGGCCATCGTGGCCGCGATCATGGCCATGACCACCAGCCTGGGTATGGAGGTGGTGGCCGAGGGAGTGGAGACCGACGCCCAGCTCAACGTGTTGCGCGACCTGGGTGTGGTGCAGATGCAGGGCTTCCATTTCGGTCGCCCGCAACCCCGTCAGATGGTGGTGGCCATGACCGCCACACCCCAGGACGACCTCACGTAGGGGCCGGTCGCCGATCGTTCGGGATCAGCGGGTCCGGAAGGCGTTGGGCAGATCGGCCTGCTCGAAGCCCGAGGGGACCGCGCCGGTGGTGACGTACTGGTACAGCGCGGTCTGGTAGATGGCGGTGAGGCTGGTGGTGGCCACCAGGACCAGGGCCACCCAGGGCACGGCCACGACCAGGCCGGCGATGGGGTGAACGGCTGCACCGAGCAGACCGCCGACCACCAGCCCGGGGATCAGTGCGACGAACGACAAGAGCCCGAGGCCCAACTGACCGGCCAGGTTCTCGCCCCAGGTCTGGCGGAACAGGGTGCCGCAGCGTTTGAGGGTGTCGATGGGGCCGAGCCCCTCGACCACCAGGACCGGCACGGCCAGGAACGTGACGACCCGGAAGGCCATACCGGCCAGGCGAGCGACGATGGCGCCGAGGAAACCGAGACGTTCCTCCAGGGCGCGCAGGAGGGCCCCGACGGTCCAGCTGAACGCCCCCCACGCGGCCACCACGGCGATTCGGCCCGAGGCGGTGGCCAGGGCGGAGCTGACGGTGGGATCACCGCCGGTGAGACGCTGGCGGGCACCACCCACCATGGCGGCCTGGAAGTACGTGGCGCTGACCGACAAGGCGAGACCGGCGACGATCAACACGACATACGACGCGGGCCCGAGGCTGAACTCATCGGCCCCGGCGGCGCTGTCGTAGTCGATCAAGAAGACCAGGCCGGCGGTGATGACGATCATGATCGCCGCGGCTCCGAAGCTGAGGACCGGGAGCCAGAGCAGCTCGCGGTCGGCCTTGAGCGTGGCCCACGATGCCTTGGCCAGTTCGATCGATCGCTGGAATCTGCCCATCGGCACCAGTGTACGCCTCGCGGGGTTGCGCAGCGGTCAGCCGTCGGAGGGCCGTCGGCGCATGAGGGCGTTGCGCCGCGAGACACACACCACCTGTTGGCGCTGATTGGTCAGGCGATGCTCGAAGGTGACGATGCCGGTGTCGGGGCGCGACGTCGACGGTCGCGACGCCACCACCTCGGTCTCGGCCCGCATGGTGTCGCCGATGAACACCGGGTGGGGGAACGTGGTTTCCTCGAAGCCCAGGTTGGCCACCGTGGTGCCGTGGGTGGACTCGGCCACCGACAGGCCCACCAGCAGGGCGTGGGTGAACATCGAGTTCACCAGGATCTGTCCGAACTCGGTGGCTGCCGCGAACTCGGCGTCGAGATGTAGCGGTTGGGGGTTGTGGGTGAGGGTGGTGAACAACAAGTTGTCGGTCTCGGTGACGGTGCGGCTGAGGGCGTGCGGGATCACCAGACCCACGGTGAGCTCTTCGAACCACTTGCCGGTGTGCATGGCGGCATCGTAGGACGTGGGGTGGCGGCCGCCGCGCCGATGACGCCAGTCCCGATCATCAGAGTAAGCACTCTTGGAGTGATTACTCGTACAATGGTCGGATGGTCGACACATCCACCGCCACCGAGATGCGGGTCGAAGCGCTGGCGACGCGCACCGGGGTCGGTGTCGACACCATCCGGTACTACCAATCGCAGGGACTGCTCGAGCCGCCCCGGCGCCAGGGTCGCACCGCCCTGTACGGCGCGGCCCATGTCACCCGTCTGGCCCACATCCGCGAGCTCGCCGACCGTGGCTTCACGCTGGCCCAGATCGCCGAGCTCGATCGCACCGGCGACGGTGACCCGCTGCTCCGCAGCCTGCACGAGCAGGGAGTGGTCGACACCGCACTCGACAGCGCCGAACTGGCCCAGCGCACCGGCCTCGATCAGCGCGAGATCGAGCGTATTGCCGACCTGGGGCTGATCGGAGGCGAGCTGGTGGCCGGGCATCGCTGTTTCCCGGACGCCGCCGAACAGGTGCTGCGGGCCATTGCCCAGGTGGTCGACGCCGGCGTGCCCACCGAGCAGCTCGGCGCCTTGGCGCTGCGCCACGCTCGCCATGTCGAGGCCCTGGTCGACGACGTCATCGAGCTGGTCCGCCTCGCTCGGGGTTCGGGTGATCGTGCTGCGTTGGCCACCGACGTCGACCGGCTCGTACCGGTGGTTGCAGCCATGGTCGGCACCCACTTCGCGGCCACGTTGGTGGAACGGTCCCTTCGTCGCCTCGACCCCGACGACCACGACGCGGCCGTCCGATGAGCTCGGTCGACGAGGGGACGCTGGCCTATGTGGCCAACGAACATCCCGCCGATGTCGATCCGCTGGCCGTGTACACGGCCAGCACGGCCGAGCATCGGGCCTACTTCGGGCGCGACGAGGTGTCGATGGCCGCAATCGGCGCAGCAGCCATCATCGAGCTCGAGCCCACACCCGGTATCTGGGCCGAGTTGGCCCGGGCCCGGTCCCGCCTGGCCGCCCGGGTCGAGTTCGAGCTGGTTTCGCCGCTGCTGTTCGGAGGGGTCAGCTTCGGGACGGCCTTCTCGGGCCGAGGACCGGCATGGCGACACTTCCGGGGTGCTCGATTCGTGTTGCCCGAGCTGATGGTGGTGCGCGCCGGCGCCCAGGTGTACTCACTGTCGATCGGGGGACCGACCACGCTGCGACCGGCGTCGAACGAGCGCCCGGAGCCATCGGGGCAGGCCCCATCGTTCTCCGACGATCCGGCGTACCTCGACCTGGTCCGCCGGGCTTTGGCCGCCATCGCCGACGGCCAGTTCGAAAAGGTGGTGCCGGCCCGAGCGTGCACCGTCGACGGCTGGGACCCCGATGTCCATCTCGGGCCCACCCTCGCCCGGCTGCGCGACGCCTACCGCCACTGCATGACCTTCGCGGTCTCGGCCGGCGAGGAGACGTTCTTCGCGGCGTCGCCCGAACGTCTGGTCTCGCTTCGGTACGACGAACTGCGCACCCTGGCCCTGGCCGGTTCGGCACCGAGGAGTGCCGACGAACCGACCGACCGGCGGCTGGCCGAAGATCTCCTGTCGAGCACCAAGAACCGGGCCGAACACGACTTCGTGGTGGAGGATGTGCGAACCAAGCTGGCGGAGCTGGGTTACCAACCCGACATCCCCGCCGCTCCTGAGGTGGCCAAGCTGGCCAACATCCAGCACCTGCGCACGGCCATCACCGCTCCCGCGGGTGGCGAGAGCGAGATCTTCCGCATCGCCGGTGCCCTGCACCCCACCTCGGCCGTCGGGGGCACCCCCACCGACGCCGCCACGGCCTGGCTGAGCCAACACGAGGGGTTCGACCGAGGGTGGTATGCCTCGCCGGTCGGGTGGGTCGACCTGGCCGGCAAAGGTGAGCTGCGGGTGGGGCTCCGCTCGGCCGTGGCCGACGAACGTGGCGCCCACCTCTTCGCCGGCGCCGGGGTGGTGGCCGATTCCGATCCCCGCTCCGAGTTGGACGAGACCACCGTGAAGCTCACCGCGCTGGGTCGGCGGTTGTACCCGTGAACCCCGATCAGGCCTACGAGGTCACCGCCGCCTTCTTCACCGAGCTGGCCGGCCAAGGTCTCCAACACGTGGTGGTGTCGCCCGGTAGCCGTTCGACGCCGCTCACCATTGCCGCCCACGCCACCGCGGGTGTCACCACCCACGTCATGCTCGACGAACGGGTGGCCGGCTTCTTCGCCCTCGGTCTGGCCCGTAGCACCCAGCGACCGGTGGCCCTCGTGTGTACCTCGGGGACGGCGGCCGCCAACTACCTGCCGGCGGTCGTGGAAGCCCACCACAGCCGGGTCCCGCTCATCGTCTGTACCGCCGACCGGCCGCCCGAGTTGCGCGATCGCGGGTCGGCCCAGACCATCGACCAGGTGGCGTTGTTCGGATCCCACGT
>JBPCTQ010000115.1:0-6994 GCA_051011595.1 Acidimicrobiales bacterium | reverse complement strand
GGTCTGACCACCGAGCGTCGGCAGAACGGCATCCGGCTGCTCGGCTTCGATGATCTTCGTCAGGACATCGAGCGTCAGCGGCTCGATATAGGTTGCATCGGCGAAATCGGGATCGGTCATGATCGTGGCCGGGTTGGAGTTGGCCAGGATCACCCGATAGCCCTCCTGGCGCAGCACCCGGCAGGCCTGGGTGCCCGAGTAATCGAACTCGCAGGCCTGGCCGATCACGATGGGGCCCGAACCGATGAGCAGGATCGATTGCAGGTCGGTGCGTTTCATCGGTCGGCACCTCCCGTGGTGGCATGGCTCATGGGGCGCGACTCCGCAGCACGGCGAAACTGCCTCTCGGCGCGATCCCTGTGATCGCCCTCGACGGTGGTGCAGGGGGTCATGAGGCTCCGTTCATCAGTTCGGCGAACTGGGCGAAGAGGTACTGACTGTCGTGGGGGCCGGGGCCGGCCTCGGGGTGGTACTGGACACTGAAGGCCCGATTCGACGGGGCTCGAATCCCCTCCACGGTCTGATCGTTGAGGTTGATGTGGGTGAGCTCGGCGTCGGCCAGCGAACCCTCGGCGACGCAGTAGTTGTGGTTCTGGCTGGTGATCTCGATGGTGTCGGTGGCCAGGTTACGCACCGGATGGTTCCCGCCGTGGTGGCCGAACGGCAGCTTGTAGGTCTCGGCTCCGAGAGTGGCCGACAGCAGCTGGTGGCCCAGACAGATGCCGAAAATCGGAACCTCACCCAACAGCGCACCGATGCCCTCGCGGGCGTAGCCGACCGGCTCGGGATCACCCGGTCCGTTGCTGAGGAAGACACCGTGAGGTGACCGCTCGAGCACCTCGGCCGCCGGGGTGGACGCCGGCACCACTTCCACCGTGGCGATCTCGGTGAGGTGCGAGAGGATGGTGGCCTTGATCCCGAAGTCGTAGGCCACGACCCGGTACGGACCCGAACCGACGGTGTAGGGCGCATCGCAGGTGACCTCGGCCACCATGTCGACGCCATCGGTGCCCGGCTCGGCACTGGCGGCGGCCTTCAGCGCCGTCTCGTCGGCCGTGCCGAAGGCACCGGGCATGGCCCCGGCGTCGCGGATATGGCGGGTGAGGCGCCGCGTGTCGACACCGGCGATGCCGGAGACTCCGTGCCGGCGGAGCAGGTCGTCGAGATCGCCGTCGGCTCGCCAGTTGCTGCGGCGGCGGGCCAGGTCGCGCACGATGACGCCGCGACAGAAGGGCCGGCGGCTCTCGTCGTCGGCCGCGGTGACCCCGTAGTTGCCGATGTGCGGGTAGGTGAAGGTGATGATCTGGCCGGCATAGCTGGGGTCGGTGATGACCTCCTGGTAGCCGGCCAGCACCGTGTTGAACACGACCTCACCGGTGGCGATGCCATCCGGGGCTTCGGCGCCGATGGCCTCACCCTCGAACGTGGTGCCGTCGGCCAGGACCAGTGCGGCCTCGGTGATCGTCATCGTTGGGCCTCTCCATCGTGAACCACCAGTTCTCCGTGCAACAGGGTGTGACGCACGCGTCCCTTGACCGTTCGCCCCTCATAGGGGCTGTTCTCGCTGCGCGACGCCATGGCCGCGCTGGCGACCGTCCATTCGGCGTCGGGGTCGAAGACACAGAGGTTGGCCGGTCGGCCCGGCTCGATCGGCCCGCCGTGTTGATCGCCGATGCCGGCAATACGAGCCGGTTTCCAGGTGAGCAGCCCGATCAGCGTCTCGATCGGGACGTCGAGCTCGCTCAGGGCGAGGGCCAAGGCCGTTTCGAGTCCCAACATGCCGGGCGGAGCCTGGTCGAACGGCAGCTCCTTGCTGTCGCGGGTGTGGGGGGCATGGTCGGTGGCGATGGCATCGATGGTGCCGTCGGCCAAACCCGCCTTGATGGCATCGACATCGGCATCGGTCCGCAAGGGCGGATGCACCTTGAAGACCGGGTCGTACTCGGCGCAGGCGGCGTCGGTGAGGGTGAAGTGGTGGGTGGTGGCCTCGGCGGTGACCGAGTGTCCGGCGGCCTTGGCCCGACGCACCAGCTCGACCGACCCGGCGGTGGAGAGGTGTTGCAGATGCACCCGGGCGCCGGTGGTGCGAGCCAAGGCGATGTCGCGCATGACCATCAGCTCCTCGGCCTCGGCCGGTTGACCGGGGAGACCGAGCCGACTCGACCACTCGCCCTCGTGCATGTACGTACCCTCCGAGAGCGCCGACACCTCGCAGTGCTCGGCGAGGGCCACCGATTGTCCTCCGGTGAATGCCGTGAGACCCACCGAATATTCGAGTGCTCGTTTCATCAGCCGGTCGTCCTGCACACCGTCGCCGTCGTCGGTGAAGACACGGACACCCAGCTGCACCAGTTCGGCCATCGGGCTGAGGGCCTCTCCCTTCCGGCCGACGGTGATGGCGGCGCTCGGAAACACGTCACACGGTGCCGCACGAGCCCACTCCTGGACTTCGCGCACAACTGCCGCCGAATCCATACATGGATCGGTGTTGGGCATGGCCACCACCGCCGTGAACCCACCAAGGGCCGCGCCCCGTCCACCCGTCTCGATGGTCTCGGCTTCTTCGCGCCCGGGCTGGCGTAGGTGGGCGTGGAGGTCGACGAAACCGGGCGACACGACACATCCACCGGCATCGATCTCGCGATCAGCAGAGGACACGTCGTCGCCGACTTCGGCAATGGTGCCGCCGTCGATGCCGACGTCGCCGGGCCGCGACCCGTTGGCATCGACGATCGTGGCCCCTCGTATGACGAGATTCATCGTCCTCCTTCTGTGAGGTCAACACCGGATCCGAGCAACAGGTAGAGCACGGCCATGCGCACCGCCACCCCGTTGGCCACCTGTTCGATCACCACTGATCGGTCGAGGTCGGCCACCTCGGGGGCGATCTCGACCCCTCGGTTCATGGGCCCGGGATGCATGATCAGGGCATGGTCGGCCAGTTGCCGGCATCGTGTCTCGGTGAGCCCGTAGCCGGCGGTGTACTCACGCAGCGACGGCACCAGCGCTTCGTGCATTCGTTCGCGCTGCATCCGCAGCAGGTAGACCGCATCGACACTGGGCAGGACGGCGTCGAGATCGTGGCTCGTCTTCACCGGCCACCCCTCGAGTGATGGCGGCAACAGGGTGTGGGGCGCCACGAGGGTGACCTCGGCGCCGAGCATGGTGAACGCCGCGATGTTGCTGCGGGCCACGCGGGAGTGCTTGATGTCGCCGACGATGGCTATGTGCCGCCCTTCCAGGCTCTCGAAGTGTTGGCGCAGCGTGTAGCAGTCGAGCAGCGCCTGGGTCGGATGCTGGTGCCAGCCGTCTCCGGCGTTGATGATGGAGGCGTCGGTCCATCGAGTGAGTTGGCGGGGCACCCCGGCCGAGCGGTGACGCACCACGATCCCGTCGACGCCCATGGCGGTGATGGTCTCGACCGTGTCGCGCAGCGACTCGCCCTTGTTGACCGACGACGACGACACCCCGAAGTTCATGGTGTCGGCCGACAGCCGTTTGGCCGCGGTCTCGAATGAAAGGCGGGTTCGGGTGGAGTCCTCGTAGAACAACCACGCCAGCGTCTTGCCCCGCAGGGCCGGCACCTTGGGGATGCTGCGCCCGCTGACCTCGACGAAGGTGTCGGACAGCTCGAGCAGCTCGTTCACGCCGTCGGCGCCGAGGTCGTCGATCGAGAGCAGGTGCTTCATTTGATGATCTCGCCGAGGTCGACGCCGTTCTCGTGCACGTCGACCGCCTCGTCGCGGCGGGTGGGCAGATTCTTGCCCACGTAGTCGGGTCGGATGGGCAGTTCCCGGTGGCCGCGATCGACGACGACGGCGAGCTGCACCGCTCGCGGTCGGCCGAAGTCGGTGATGGCGTCGAGGGCGGCTCGAATGGTGCGCCCGGTGAACAACACGTCGTCGACGAGCACCACGATGCGACCGTCGAGGTCGACGGGGATCTCGGTAGCCGCCTCGGGCAGCACCGGTCGCAGCCCGATGTCGTCGCGATACAGCGCCACATCGAGCATGCCGGTGGGAGGTGACGACCCGTCGATGGTGGCCATCAGTTCGGCCAGGCGTTGGGCCAACCAGACACCACCGGTCTGGAGGCCGATGAGGACCACGTCGTCGAGACCCTGGTTGCGTTCGAGCACCTCGTGGCTGATTCGTTTGAGCGCCCGATCGAGATCATCGGCACTCAACACCTCGGTGCGGGCCTGAAAAACGCCCCCGAAAGGGGGCGTCATCCGTCGTTCGCGCTCGGCCATCGGCCACCTCTTTCGTCCGTTCGAGCCTCTCTGGACCCGATTCACGGTCGAGAACGCACCGTAGCCGCGCTCCTTCGCCGGTGCGTGACTTTGCGCGTGGTTCGTCAGGAATTGTGTGTGTCGTCGATCACGGCGACCGATCGATCGCTCGACTTCGCCGGTTCCACCGCCGCTGAAGACGGCGTTCAGCCGTCGGTTCGCACCTCATCGGCGATTCGGGCCAGAAGGCCGTTGACGAAGGCCGACGACTTCTCCGTGGAGTACTGACCCACCAGATCGACGGCCTCACTGAGGGCCACCGCGGTGGGCACGTCGGGAGTGTGCACCAGCTCGTACACACCCATACGCAGCACCAGACGATCGATCACCGGCATGCGGTCGACCGACCAACCCTTGGAGTAGCGGTCGAGCAGGTCGTCGAGCTCGCCCTGGTGGTCGCTGACCGCCTGCACCATCGTGGCCACGAATCCGTCGACGGGCACCATCTGGTCATCGAGAACGGCGGCGGGTGACACGTCGGTGAGCTCGGCCTCGTACAGCAGGCCCAGCACCGTCTCTCGTCCTTCGCGGCGAGAGCCGATACCAACCGTGTCGTCGCTCACTGCGACCCTTGGGTTCGAGGCATCTCAGGCCCGGCTGATGTAGTCGCCCGTGCGGGTGTCGACCTTGACCGACTCACCCGGATTGACGAACAGGGGGACCTGCACCACTCGTCCCGTCTCGAGGGTGGCGGGTTTGGTGGCCCCCGAAACCCGGTCGCCCTGCACGCCGGGTTCGGTCTCGCTGATGGCGAGCACCACCGCCGCCGGCAGATCGACACCGACCACCTCGGTGCCGTACATCATCAGTACGGCATTGTCGGATTCCTTCAGGAAGTCGGCCGCGTCGCCCAGTGTGTCGGGAGCCACCGGGAGCTGGTCGTACGTGCTGTTGTCCATGAACACGTAGTCGGTGCCGTCCCGGTACAGGAACTGCATGTCGCGTTTGTCGATGATGGCGCGTTCGACCTTCTCGCCGGCACGGAACGTGCGATCGACCACGGCGCCGGTGCGCATGTTGCGCAGCGTCGTGCGCACGAAGGCGTGCCCTTTGCCCGGCTTCACGTGTTGGAACTCGACCACCTGCATCAGCGTGTTGTCGATGTCGAGCGACATGCCGTTCTTGAGGTCGTTGGTGGTGATGGTGGGCATGGTGAGCTCGTTCTCAGGCGACGACAGGTTCTTTGGGGGCGGTGGTGAGCGGGGTGGCGCCGGTTTCGGTGACCACGAGGAGGTCTTCGACGCGGACCCCGCCAAAACCGGCTCGGTACACGCCGGGTTCGACCGTGATGCAATGGCCGGGCTGGAGCGTATCAGTGGCCCGTCCGCTCACCGACGGCGCCTCGTGGATGTCGAGACCCACACCGTGCCCGGTGCCGTGAGCGAACAGCTCGGCCCAGCCCGCCTCGTCGATGACGGCACGGGCCGTGCGATCGACGTCGGCGATCTCCGCACCGGCGGCGACCATGGCCGTTGCGGCCGCCTGCGCCTCGGTGACGACCTCCAGCATCCGGGCCGCGTCACCCTCGGGCCGGCCGATGCTGAAGGACCGGGTCATGTCGGATCGGTATCCATCGACCACCGCGCCCACGTCGATGATGACCAGATCACCCTGCTCGATGGTGCGGGCCGATGGCCGAGCGTGGGGCAAGGCGGCGTTGGGCCCGGCCGCCACGATCGTCTCGTAGGCCGGCCCCGATGCACCGGCCCGCCGGATGAAGTCGTCGAGGGCCATCCCCACCTCCCGCTCGGTGCGGCCGGCGAATCCCTGGGTCACCACGGCGGCCAGGGCCTCGGTTGCGATCTCCGCGGCTCGAGTCATGCGAGCCACCTCGGCGGGGTCCTTGATGGCCCGGAGGTTCTCGACCACAGAACCGGTGGCCACCAGTCGATCGGCGCCGAGCTGGTCGCCCAGGGACCGATACTGCGCCCAGGTGGCGGTGTCGGCCTCGAGCGCGATGCGGTCGAGGTCGGCGAACAGCGACTCGACCGCTTCGGCCCGGCCCGGTGCGTCGGCGTCGACCCGACACGGCGCCGCCACCCCTTCGAGCTGTTGGGGCGCCTGGATGGCGTAGCGGCTGTCGGTGAGCAACACCGCGTCGTCGGCAGTGACGGCCAGGTCGCCGGCCGAGCCCGTGAACCCGGTGAGGTACCGGATGTTGGTGGGGTTGTGGATGAGGATGGCCCCGACATCCTGGTCGTCCATCGCCGATCGCAAGCCGGCCCAACGACGATGCACGTCGACCGGCGGGAGTTCGACCGTCACGCCAGCAGCTCGCTCACCGCGTCGACGGCCAGCACGTACCCGTGGCCGCCGAGGCCGGCGATGGTGCCCGTTGCCACCGGGGCCACCACCGAGACACGACGCCACGCCTCGCGCGCCGACGGATTCGAGAGGTGTACCTCGATGACCGGACCGTCGAAGGCGGCCAGCGCGTCGTGCAGGCTCCACGAGAAGTGGGTGAGGGCCCCTGGGTTGATGATGATCGCCGCCACCCGGCCGCGCGCCGCGTGCACCGCGTCGACCAAGTCGGCTTCACCGTTGGACTGGAGATGATCGACGATCAACTGGTGCCGGCCGGCTCGGGTGGCGGCGGCGGCGATGTGATCGTCGAGGGAAGCGGAGCCGTAGATGTCGGGCTCGCGTTCGCCCAACAGGTTGAGGTTGGGACCGGACAGGATCAAGACGGTGTTTCTCATCGGG
>JBPCTQ010000114.1:0-4466 GCA_051011595.1 Acidimicrobiales bacterium | reverse complement strand
GAGACCACCGGCCCCGGGCACGCCACCGTCCTGTTGGCCAGTCGAGAACACGGTGCGGTGGTGCTTCCCGACCCGCCCGCGGGTGCCACCACGTGCGCCGACACACTCGACGCGCTGGTGCATCGATTCGCCGAGAAGGAGCTTTCATGAGGGATGACCCGAAGCCGGTCGACGGTCTTGTTGTCGAACGGGCCGGTGGTGTGCTGTCGCTGCGACTCGACCGGCCGGAGCGCCGCAACGCCATCACTGACGACATCGTCCTGGCCCTCATCGACCTGATCGAAGGGGCTGGTTCGGATCAGTCCGTGCGGGTCGTGCACCTCTCGGGCACCGGCGACCACTTCTGTTCGGGTTTCGATCTGTCGTTGCGCGGTGACACCGACACCAAACCCCGGGCGGGCGCCACCCAGCGGCAGATGCGGTGGCACGTGAACCGGCTCATTCCCACCATGCTCGAGACCCAGACCCCCATCGTGACCAGTGTCCGGGGTTGGGCGATCGGACTGGGACTGAATCTGGCCCTGGCCAGTGACTTCGTGGTGGCGGCCGACGACGCTCGCCTGTGGGCACCGTTCACCGAGTCCGGGTTCACGCCCGACAGTGGCGCATCGTGGTTGATCCCTCGGCTGGTCGGCGTGGCGCGGGCCAAGGAGATGATCCTGCTCGGGGAGAAGATCAGCGGCGCTCGAGCGGCTGAATGGGGTCTCATCCACCGTGCGGTTCCGCCTGGTGACGTGGCGGCCGAGGCCGCCGCCCTCGTCGACCGGCTGGCCACGTCGGCCACGGTGTCGGTCGGCCTGTCGAAGCTCCTCGTGCATCGGTCCCTCACTGTCGATCTCGCTCGGCACCTCGAGGACGAGGGCCTGGCTCTCGAGTTGTCGAGTCGGTCGCAGGACTTCCAGGAGGCGAGCCGCGCTCGCAGGGAGAAACGAGATGCCGACTTCACCGGGACCTGAGGTGGCCGCCGTCGAGCCGCTTCGGCGCCAGAGCCTCAGCGAGCAGGTCGCGGGCGAGATCCGTCACCAGATCTGGACCGGTCGGTTGAGGGGCGGAGATCGTCTGGCGCAGGAGGAGCTCGCCGAGTCGATGGGGGTGAGCCGCATCCCGGTCCGTGAGGCGCTCATTGCGCTCACCCACGAGGGTGCCATCCGTATGGCCACTCACCGCGGTGCCTTCGTCGAACCGCTCACCGAAGCCGGCATCACCGATCACTACGACCTGTTCGGCCAGGTGGACGGCTTCGCCTTGCGCAAGGCGATCGAGCGGGCCGGTGACGGCGAGCGACGGCAGTTGGCCGCCGACATGATCTCGGCGGCGGGTGTCGACACCGCCCCGCAGATGCAAGCCCTGGTCATCTCGACTCGCCGGTCGTTCCATCAGCTCGGAGGATCACCACGGTTCCACGCCGTGTCGCGCGGCCTCACCGGCCTGGTGGCCGGCAACTTCTTCGACGAGGTGCCCGGCGCCCTCGACGGGGCCCGTCTGCGCCTCCCCGAGGTGGGTGACGCCGTCGCCGCCGAGGCGGCCGATCTGGCGGTGCAGCGGTACGAGACGATGATGCGCGAACACGGTGTGCTGGTGCTGGCCGTGCTCGACCAACGCGGCGTGCTCGACTGACCCCGCCCTCGCCCTCGCCCCTGGGCCCCGCCCTTTTCGGTTCTGGTAGTGCAGCGACAGGCTGAGGCTGTCGCGGCACTACCAGAATGATGATGACGTGGTTCGTCGGGGCCCACGTGGTGGTGTAGGAACGAACCGATGACACACGACAGCAGCGGCGGATCGCCGTCGATCGAAGAGGTGCGCGAGCGATACCGGGCCGAACGAGAGAAGCGGCTGCGCACCGACGGCAACGCCCAGTACCAGCCGCTGGCCGGCGACCACGAGGAATTCGATCGCGATCCGTGGGTCGAACCGGGGTTCACCCGCGACCCGGTGGTGCAAGAGACCGAGGCCGTGATCGTGGGCGGTGGCTTCTCGGGCATGTTGACCGCCGTCGCCCTGACCCGTCACGGCATGCGCGACTTCCGCATCGTGGAGAAGGCCGGCGACTTCGGCGGCACCTGGTACTGGAACCGGTACCCGGGGTGTATGTGCGATGTGGAGTCGTACACCTACCTGCCGTTGCTGGAGGAGACGGGCTACATGCCCACCGAGAAGTACGCCAGTGCGTCGGAGATCTACGGGTACTGCCAGCAGCTGGCCGCTCACTTCGATCTGTACCCCCACGCCCTGTTCCAGACCGAGATCGACACCGCCACGTGGGACGACGACGCCGGGCGCTGGGAGATCGTCACCAGTCGAGGCGATCGGTTGTCGGCCAAGTTCTTCGTGACCGCCGGCGGCATCCTCCACAAGGCGAAGCTGCCCGGGATTCCCGGCATCGAGGACTTCGCCGGCAAGGCCTTCCACACCAGTCGCTGGGATTTCGACTACACCGGCGGCGGCCCCCGCGAGCCCATGGACAAGTTGGCCGACAAACGAGTGGGCATCATCGGCACCGGTGCCACCGGTGTGCAGGCGGTTCCCCGGCTGGCCGAGGCGGCCAAGGAGGTCTACGTCTTCCAACGCACACCGTCGGCCGTCGGCGTTCGCGACAACGGACCAACCGATGTGGAGTGGTTCGAGAGCCTCGAACCGGGGTGGCAGGCCGAGCGGCTGAAGAACTTCACCCGGGTGGTCACCGGTGAACAGCCCGAGACCAACCTCGTCGACGACGGTTGGACCAAGGTGATGTGGGTCAACACCCAGCAGAAGACCGAGACCGAGGCGGAGGCCGCCGAGCTGGAGCGTGTCGACTTCGAGGCCATGGAGGTGCTGCGCCGCCGCGTCGACGAGATCGTCGACGATGCCGAGACGGCCGACAAACTCAAACCCTGGTACGGCAAACACTGCAAGCGGGTGTGCTTCCACGACGAGTATCTGCCGGCGTTCAACCGGCCCAACGTGCACCTGGTCGACACCGACGGACAGGGTGTGGAGCGGGTCACCGCAACCGGTGCCGTGGTCGATGGGGTCGAGTACCCGCTCGATGCGCTGATCTTTGCGTCCGGATTCGAGGTCACCACCGCGTTGGCCCAGCGGCTGGGATTCGATCCGGTGGGTCGCGGCGGGGTGGCCCTGAGCGAGCGCTGGCACGACGGTGCCCACACGCTGCACGGGGTGTTGTCGGCCGAGTTCCCCAACATGCTCATCATCAGCACCGTGCAGGCCGGGTTCGGAACCAACTTCGTGCACTTCTTGTCGGAGTCGGCCAAACACGTGGCCTGGATCATCGAGCACTGTCGGCAGGAACAGATCGCCACCATCGAGGCCGAACCCGAAGCCGAGGAGGAATGGCTGGGTGTGCTCTACGGGGTGGCGTCGGGTCTGGCCCGTTACTCCCGGACTTGTACCCCCGGGTACTACAACAGCGAGGGCAGCATCGGCACCGAGGGCGCCCGCAACCTGGTGTACACCGGCAGCCTCATGGACTACGCCGGGTACCTCGAGCGATGGCGTGAGGGCGGCGACCTGGCCGGGGCACGCGTGATGCGAGCCCCCGCGGCCACCTGACCCGGCGTTCTGGTAGTGCCGCGACAGCGACAGCGTGTCGCTGCACTACCAGAAGCGGTGTTTTCGGGGGCGGGTATCGTGAGCGGGCCGATCGTCGAGTGAGTCGAGACCACCATGGCCAACCCTGACAACACCCCGCGCCGCCTGATCGAGGGGCGACCGGCGCTCGTGGTCATCGACATCCAGGCATCGACGTTCGTCGAACAAGACGTTCGCGCCATCGACCACATGCCGGGCTACGCCGAGCGTATGGCCCGAGCCCGAGTGGCCATCGACAAGGCCCGGGCCTGCGACATCCCGATCATCTTCCTCCAGGAGGTGCACCGCCCCGACCTGATCGATTTCGGCCGCGAGCTCGACGGCAGCGAGGACATCCACTGCCTGGAGGACAACCCCAACACGGCGGTGGCGATCGACCAGACCGGGTTCCTCCCCACCGACTACCTGGTGAAGAAGCGGCGCTATTCGGCGTTCTTCGGCACCGACTTCGAGATCCTGCTCCGAGGACTGCACGTCGACACCTTGCTGTTGTGTGGTGGCCTCACCGACGTGTGTGTGCACTACACCTTCGTCGACGCCCACCAGTCCGACTACTTCTGCCGAGTGATCGAGGACTGCGTGGCCGGTTCCACCGAACAGGCCCACGAATACGCCCTGCAGGCCATGGAGTACCTGCAACACGGCGCCCGGCGGTCGCTCGACGAGGTGCTCGCAGCCATGGACGGCGTGCCCGCCTGACCTGGCATTCTGGTAGTGCACCGACAGCGTGAGCGCGTCGCTGCACTACCAGAACCGGTGATATTCAGGCCCGCATGATGCCGCCGCCGTCGACACCCAGGGTCTGTCCGGTGACGTAGCGGCTGGCGTCGGACAACAAGAAGGCGACGGCGGGTGCGATGTCGGTTTCGGGGTCG
>JBPCTQ010000113.1:0-5274 GCA_051011595.1 Acidimicrobiales bacterium | reverse complement strand
CACGATCATCGGGTGATGCGGTCCGATCGGGGCTACATCTGCTGGCCCGAGGTGGTGTTGGGGATGAGTTTCCCCATCCCCCTCCAGGAGCTGAATCGGGTTCGGTTGCCGGCCATCACCCTGCACGAGGCCCAGACCACCGGACGTCGTTATGGCGGACCCGATGCGGTGGAGTCGGGCATCGTGCATCGAACGGTGCCCGAGGCCGACGTGTTGGCGACCGCCACCGAGCTGGCCCGACCCCACGAGAGCACCGCGGGTCGGGTGCTCGGCCGGATCAAGAACGAGCTCTACCCCGATGTGGTGGCTGCGCTGCGAGACCATCCCCACCCGTGACGGTGAGGCGGTGCCATAACACGATCGCGGGTGAGTGTCCAGGACGAATGTCACACACCGAGCGGGCTGCAGTCGTTTCCGAGTGACCCTCCCGTATGCTTCCGGTCGAACGGCCAACCGGCCACCTATGGAGGGTTACCCGAAATGACGAAACGAAGTCTCACATGGCTGATAGCCATGCTGGCGATCTTCGGTCTGGTTGCTGCCGCGTGCGGTAGTGATGACGACGAAGGCGACAGCAGCGACGGCACCGAGACCACTGAAGGAGCCGATGGCGGCGACGAAGCGGCCGATGGTGGCGACGAGTCAGCCGATGGTGGCGACACCGCCGCCGCCGGCGAAGGCAGCATCTGGGTGTTGCTCCCCGACTCGGCCACGTCCGACCGCTGGGAGAAGGACGATCGTCGTTTCTTCACCGAAGGTTTCGAAGCCGCTGGTTTGGCCGAAGGCACCGACTTCAGCATCGTGAACGCCGAAGGCGACGCTGCTGCTCAGATCAGCCAGGCCGAGCAGGCCATCGGTGACGGTGCGTCCGTCATCGTGTTGACCAGCAACGACTCCGGTTCAGGCGCCACGGTGATCGACCTCGCTCGCGAGGCCGGCGTCGCGGTGGTCGAGTACGACCGGTTCAACACCGAAGGCCAAGGCGGCGACGTCTACGTGTCCTTCGACAACGTGCAGGTTGGCGCCACCATGGCCGAGGTCCTCGAGCCCGCCATCGACGCGCTGGGTGTTTCCCCTGCGCAGGTCGTGATGCAGAACGGCGGCGAGGAAGACAACAACGCCTTCTTGTTCCGCGACGGCTACAACGCCACGGTCGAAACCCGTGTCGAAGCCGGCGATTGGGAGCTGGTCTCGGATCAGTTCACCCCGGGTTGGGACAACGCCGAGGCACTGGCCATCTTCGAGCAGGTGCTGGTCGACGCCGAGAACAACGTTGATGCGGTGTTCGCCGCCAACGACGGCATCGCCGGTTCGGTCATCGCCGCCCTAGAGAATGCGGGCCTCGACCCGAGCACCATTCCCGTCAGTGGCCAGGACGCCACCCAGGCCGGTATCCAGAACGTGCTGTTGGGCAAGCAGGCCATGAGCGTCTACAAGCCCATCAAGGCCGAAGCCGAGGTGGCCGTGGCCGCTGCGCTGGCCCTGCGTGCTGGTGAAGACGTGACCGCCCTCACCGGCGACTTCACCGTCATCGGCATCAACGCCGACGGTTCGCCGGCCGATGGCCCCACCGGTGACGGTGTGGTTCCCTACATCGCTCTCGTGCCCATCGGTGTGACCGCCGACAACGTCGGCGACACCGTGGTGGCTGACGAGTTCCGCACGCTCGACGAGCTGTGCACCCCCGAGGTTGCCGAGGTGGCCAGCGAGCTCTGCGCCGGCTGATCCAGCCCGGTTGAATTCATGCACGTCTGACGTGTGCTGTACTTGATGCGGCGGGGACTCCGGTCCCCGCCGCATCTTCGTTTCTGGAGGGGGACACCTTGGCCGACGAGCCAACCAGTAGCGTCACGCCGCTCTTGCACTGTGAGGGCGTGTCGAAGTCGTTCGGTGCCGTACAGGCGCTCTACAAAGTCGACTTCGACGTGCGGGCCGGCGAGGTGATGGCCCTGGTCGGCGACAACGGTGCCGGCAAGTCCACCCTCATCAAGGGCATCGTGGGTATCTATCCCTTCGACGAGGGCCAGACGTACTTCGACGGTCAACCGGTACGTATCCACGGCCCCAAGGACGCCGCCGCCCTCGGGATCGAGGTGGTGTACCAGGATCTGGCCCTGGCCGACAATCTCGATGTCGTGGCCAACATGTTCCTGGGCCGTGAACGGATTCGCAACGGTGTGGTACTCGACGAGTTGGCCATGGAGCACCAGTCCCGCGAGGTGCTCGAGAGCCTGTCGGTCACCACCTTGCAGTCGGTTCGCCAGACGGTGGCCGGACTCTCGGGCGGCCAGCGCCAAGCGGTGGCGGTGGCCAAGGCCGTCATGTGGGGGAAGTCCAAGCTGATCATCCTCGACGAGCCCACGGCCGCCCTGGGTGTGGCCCAGACCCGGCAGGTGCTCGACATGGTCCGACGCTTGGCCACGCAGGGTTTCGGCGTCGTGATCATCTCCCACAACCTGCACGACATCTTCGAGGTGTCGGATCGCATCACCGTCCTTCGCCTCGGCCAGCAGGTGGCGGTGTTCGAGAAGGACAAGACGAATCAACAGGAGGTGGTCGAGGCCATCACCGCCGGTGAGCTGGCCCATGTGCCCGGTATGGACGAGGAGGTGCACCGATGAGCTCTGATGTGAACGACGATCTCGAAGCCCCCTCCGAGCCCGGGATGCGGACCGCCGGATTCGATGCACCCCGCGAGGGTGTCGGCGAGTACCTGCAACATCGCCTCCAGGCGATCAAGGCCGGCGACCTGGGGTCGCTCCCCATCATCGCGGGGCTGATCTTCATCGTGGTGGTGTTCGGCATTCTCGAGGACCAGTTCCTCACTGCCCGCAACTTCACGAACCTGTTGTTACAGATGGCACCCATCTCGTTCTTCGCCATCGGCATCGTGTTCATCCTGCTCATCGCCGACGGAGAGATCGTCACCATCGACCTGTCGGTGGCGTTCGTCGGTGCGGTGGGTGGAGCTGTGCTGGTCCTGTTGCAGCGGCCAGGTGACCCGGGCTGGCCGTGGTGGGCCTGCATCCTGGCCGCCCTGGCCCTGACCACCGCCATTGGATTCTTGCACTCGATCATCATCACCAAGCTGGGCATACCGTCGTTCATCACCACCCTGGCCGCCTTTCTCATCTGGTCGGGTGTGTTGTTGTGGCTCACCACCGAGTTCACCGATGCCGGCACCATCCGCATCTCCGACTCCACGCTCATCGACTTGGCCAACAACTTTCTGCCCGAGTGGCTGGGATGGGCGTTGGGCGCCGCGGTGGTGGGGGGCTACGCCATCTCCCAACTGGCCAGCATGCGGTCGCGACAGCGCCGCGGGCTCGAAGCCAAACCCTTTGCCGTCGTCCTCGCCCAGATCGCCGCCATCGGCATCCTCACCCTCGGTGCGGTGGCCATCGCCAACAGCGATCGGGGTGTGCCCCAGGTGACCCTCACGCTGGGCGTGTTCCTCGCCTTCTGGACCTTCGTGGCGTCCAGGACGGCATTCGGCCGGCACATCTATGCCGTGGGCGGTAGCCCTGAGGCGGCCCGGCGGGCCGGTATCAATGTCGACGGCGTCCGTATTGCCGTGTTCATGATCAACGGGTTCATGGCCGGAGTCGGCGGTATCATTCTGGTGTCGCGGCTGCGATCGGTGGCCACCAACACTGGTGGCGGCAACCTGTTGCTCAACATCATCGCCGCCGCGGTCATCGGCGGCACCAGCCTGTTCGGTGGCCAGGGTCGGGTCATCTCTGCCCTCTACGGCGCTCTGGTGATCACCGCCATCCAGAACGGAATGGACCTGCTGGGGCTTTCGTCGGGGTTCAAGTTCATCATCACCGGCCTCGTCCTGTTGCTGGCCGTGCTGGTCGACTCGGTGTCGAAGCGACGCAGACTGGCACGCGGCCTGGCGTGAGGATCTGCGCTCGGGGGCGAGGGGGCATTGTCGCCCTCGCTCTCGTCGCGCTGCTCGCCGTCTCGTGTGGTGGCGGGGCCGGCGCGCCCCCGGGCGCCGACGTCGACCGCCCACCCGATCCGTCGATCGACCTGGTCACCTTCACCGACGTGGCCACCGAGGTGGGTGTCGACTTCGGGCACGGGGCCTATCAGTGGGACGTGGGAGGTGACGTGGCATCCATGATGGGTGGTGGCGTGTGCTGGATCGACTACGACAACGACGGTTGGCTCGATCTGTTCGCGGTGAACACATGGTCCGACGGCGAGTGGGGACGGTGGCGCGAAGCGGGTGGACTGCCCACCAGTCGGCTCTTCCGCAACAACCACGGGCACTTCGACGACGTGACCGAGCAGACCCAGGCCGGACTGGAAGTGCGAGGCAACGGGTGCGTCGCCGCCGACTTCGACGGCGACGGACGGACCGATTTGTACGTCACCAGCGACCGGTTCAACGCCTTGTTGTGGAACGAGGACGGTGATCGTTTCGTCGACGGTTCCACTGAGGCAGGGGTGGACGTGTCGGGGTGGCAGAGCGGGGCCGCAGCCGGCGACCTGAACGGCGACGGGCTGCTGGACCTGTATGTGGCCGGGTACGCCGACCCCAACCAGCCCATCACCGGCGCCACCAAGGGTTTTCCCAACACCTTCGAACCCGAACCCGATCTGGTGCTGCTCAATCAGGGTTCGGGCCCCGCTGGGGCCCGAACCCACTTCGTCGATGTGGCCGCATCGGTGGGAATCGAGGTCGAGCAGCTCGACTACGGGCTCGGGGCGGTGATGAGCGATGTCGATGCCGACGGCGATCTCGACGTGTTCGTGGCCAACGACACCAACCCCAACCGGCTCTACCTCAACACGGCCGCCGACACCGAACAGGGATTCCGGTTCGACGAGGTGGGGGCAACGGCGGGAGTCGACGACGCCAACGCCGGAATGGGTGTGGCCGCCGGCGACTACGACGGCGATCAGCTCCCCGATTGGGCGGTCACCAACCTGGGCCAACAGCTCCACAACGTGTTCCGGTCCGAAGCCCCGGGCCCGGTCTACGTCGATGCGCTGGCCGAGATCGGTTTGCCCGACCTGGGTTCGGGGCTCACTGGGTGGGGCACCAATTGGCTCGATGCCGACCTCGACGGTGATCTCGACCTGCTGATCGTGCACGGGGCCATTCCCGTGACCGACCTCGACGCCGATCGGCAGCCGGTTCGCCTCTACGAGAACCGGGGAGCGCAGGGTTTCGTCGACTCGTCGCTCACCGTCGGCCTCGACGCCGTGGGCCCCTATCTCGGTCGCGGGTCAGCCGCGGCCGACTATGACAACGACGGTGAT
>JBPCTQ010000112.1:0-7336 GCA_051011595.1 Acidimicrobiales bacterium | reverse complement strand
CAGGCGGCCACCCATGCCCGCATCAAACGGGACCGGACGGTGAAGTTCTGGACCGAACACGACGGCACGCATTGTCTGTTGGCCAAAGGCACCGCCGAAGACATCGGTGCGATGAAGAAACGGATCTACAAACAGGGCGACGCGTGGTTCAGCGCCGCATACAAGGCGGGCCGGCGCGAACCGGTCGAGGCCTACCGTTTCGACGCCCTCCAACAACTCATCAGCCGCGACCCCGACAGCGCAGGGACCGACGGGGATCAGCCGGCGGTGGTGCCGCCCAAACGAGAACTGGTGTTCCACATCGACTGGGCCGCCGCCAAACGAGGCCACACCCTGTCCGGCGAAACCTGCGAGATCACCGGCGTCGGCCCGGTCCCGGTTGAAGTCGCATTGGACTTCGACGCCGACCCGTTCATCAAAGCCGTCATCCGCGACGGCACGGATGTCGGGAACCCTTCGGGTTCCTTGGAGTTTCGGCTGCGCCGAAACATCCCCCGCACCGTGGTGCACTACGGCCGGTCGGTCCCCGCCGAGTTGCGCACCGCCCTCGAAGCCCGCGGTCTCCAATGCGCCGTACCCGGCTGCAGCAACGACGCCCACCTCGACGTGGACCATGCGGTGGTGGATTACGCGAAAGGCGGACCGCTCGCCCTCTGGAACACCCAATACCTCTGCAGACACCACCACCGACTCAAAACGGCCGGCCAACTCGACACCGACCTCCCATCACCCCACCAGCCACCCGACCCCCCAACGTCCGGCGGCGACGACCAGGGTCGCGGCCCTCCACTCGAATGACGACAGCCGGAAAACGACGGGTGGCAGCCCCGAGCTCAGATCGCCCCGACGGTTGCGATGACCTCTGCGTAGGTGGCGGCCAAGCGGGCCGAGCCGGATGGGGTCAGGTGCAGGCCATCGTCGGCTCGGATGGCCACGGTGCTGCCGATGGGGGCGTCGCCGCATTCGTCGGCCGAGCGGCAGGTGTCGGTGAACGAAAGGGCGCCGTCCACGGCAACGGAGTCACGAACGGGGATGAGTGTGCGGGTGTGCGAGAGCTCGCGGTAGATCTGGTTCAGCTCACCGGTGACGGCGTCGTAGACCGTGTCGGCCATCACCGGCACCGAGGCCCAATGCACGGCGGCGCCGTTGGCCGCGGCCGCGGTGGTGAGAGCTCGAGCATCTTCGGAGTAGCGGGCCAGGTAGCCGTCGCTGCCTCTGGGAGTGCTGACGATGCACGGGGTGAGATCGTTGCCGGCGAACTCGATGATCACGATGTCGGGGTCGAAGTCGGCCACCGTCTCGGCGACAGGACCGACCCAATCACACGGTGCCGTGCCACCCCAGGCCATGATCACCAGCTCTTCGGTGTGGGGACCCAGCGCAGTGGTGATCTCGACCTGTGCCGATTGCGTGATGGAGTCACCCACCACCAGCACCTTCGGAGGCTGCAGGGGCGAAGGCTGGGTCTCGGCGGCCACCACGTCGCTGGGGTCGGTCGCGACATTGGGGGCCACGGCGTTGATCGGGTCGATCGCCGGCAGGCGAGATTGCGGGGCGGCGAGATCGGTAGCGGGAACCGGGGCCAGCGTGGTGGAGCCCCACGCAAACGGCGACGACGGAGCCAGCTGATCGGCGGCGGCCGGGGCATTGGCCAGCAGCGACAGAACCAACAACAACACGGTGATCGAGATGCTGGCGGTGGCGATGAGGGTGATTCGAACTCGCATGCCCCTACGACGGGAGCCACGATCGAATCCTTCCCGGCTGATGAAATTGGGGCTCGCTCAGAAGTCGGCGCGGGCTCGCAAGGCATCGATGTCGGTGATGACGAACGAGCGACCCTCGTTCTCGATCACTCCCAGCGACCGCAGCGTCCGCAACGCCTTCACCACCGCTTCGCGCGACAGCCCGGTCCAAGCAGCCATGTCGGTCTGGCTCATCGGCGATTCGAGACGCACCGCTTCACCATCACTGACGCCGTAACGGGCGGCCATCTCGGCCAGACAACCACACACTCGACCCAACGCATCACCGGCGCCCAGTTCGAACGTGCGGCGCGATTGGCGGCGAAGGTCGACGATCACCTGCACCAACAACTCCCATTGCACCCGCGGAAAGTCATGCAGGAATTTGATGAAACGGTCAGCGGTGACGATCTGCACCGTGCAATCGGTGAGGGCCACGGCCGAAGCCGAATGCGGTTCGCCGTCGATGGCGCTCAACTCACCGATGAGCTCACCCGGTTCGATGACGGCCAGCACCACCTCTTGGCCGTCGAGTGCGGTCACCGACACCTTAAGTTGACCTTCCTCCACCAACACCACGTCGTCGGGAGGGTCACCTTCGTAGAAGAGTGTCGAGCCGGCCGGGAACGATCGACGTCGGGCCAGCGCGCAGAAGGCTTCGGCCTCGGCCGCGTTGAGACCGTCGGTGAAGCTCGCTTCGGTCTTCTGGCCGTGGTGCTCGACCGCCATCGACAGCCCCTTCTGGCTCGTTGCTCCATGGTGACAGACTCATCGACCGGTTGGCGGCCCGGTCGATGCCGGGGTTCAGCGGGTGAGGCTGTGGACCACCTGGGCGTAGACCGAAGCCATCCGAGCCGAACCGGCCCGAGCGAGGTGAAGACCGTCGAACGAGCGGATCGGCACGGTGCTGAAGGCCGGTGCGTCGCCGCACTCGGTCTCGCCCCGGCAGCGATCCTCGTAGCCGAAGGCGCCGGCCACCGTCAGAGCGGGCCGCAGCGGCGTGAGTTGTCCGCTGTCGGAAAGGGTGCGGTAGAGGTCGTTGAGCTCCACGGCCACCGCTTCGTGGTCGGCGTGGTCGATGATGGGAACCGACGTCCAGCGCACGGTGGCGCCGCCGGCCGCGGCTGCGGCGGTGAGGGTCTGGGCGTCTTCGGTGTAGCGGGCCAGGTAACCGTCGCTGCCTCGGGGCGTGTCGGCGATGCAGGGGGTGAGGTCGTTGCCGGCGAACTCGATGAGGACGATGTCGGGGTCGAAGTCGGCGACCGTGTCGGTGACTGGTCCGATCCAGTCGCACGGAGCAGTGCCCCCCCAGCTCAGCATCTGGATCTGGGACCCGCCGGCTTCGATGGCCGTCGTGATCTCGACCTGGGCCGATTGGGTGATCGAGTCACCCACCACCAGCACTCGTGCCGGCTCGGTTGGCGAGATCGCTTCCGCCGGCTCGGTTGCAGCAACCGAGTCGGCGGTGCCCGAAGTGCCGGTGTCCGAGGTGGCGGGCTCGGATTGGGCGGCGTCGGTGATGACCGGTTCGGCGTCGATCTGAGCAGCAGCTGCGGGAGTCCTCCCCAGCGTCAGCAACGCCAGCAAGATGGCGATCACCAACAGCGAGGCGCCGGCGGTGAACAGGATGCGGTGCGAGGTCATGACTGCATCGTCTGCCGATGCGCCTCACCCGGCAGCGCCCCCTGACCCAGTGCCGTGGGTATTTGTACTCAGCTACTCCCGCGAGGTCGGATCTGTCGCTGGCGCTCCTCGACCGACCTGCGGCTGCGCCGGAGGCGCCGGTTGGTCGCTCGTCGCCGTTCGCTTCGCTCACTAACCGAGTTGATCGGCTAGCGCCTCACAACGTCGCCGCCGTCCCTCGCTGGCGCCGGGTCGTCCGAAATTGCGTCAGTTAGCGGTCTTGCTGACCGGTTTGTGACGCCAGATCGGGCCTGCGCACGCCGGGCAGCCCCGTCAGATGCGGGTGTCGGGGCGTTGGTAGCTGGCGCCCGGGCCGCCGTAGTGCAGGCCGTATCCGGGACTGGCCTCGTCTCGGGCGGTGTAGGGATCGGCGAAGGAGGCCACGGCCTGGTCCCACCAGGCCAGCAGGTGATCTTCGGCTTCGTAGTCGAAGGGATCTTCCAGGATCCGCTCCTCGAAACCACCCGGCTCGGGCCGGTGGTCGACCAACCAACGGGCGGTGCGGGCCACCGCCTCGCGGGCCGGCACCACATCGGTGTACCCCAACCGCTCGACGGCCTTGGCCACATCGAGCACCCGATGGGTGGTTCGATCCTGACCCACCAGCGGGCGGGTACACGGAGCCAATGCCCAGGGGATCGACTCGAACACCACCTCGACACCCAGTTCGGCCGCACAACAGGCGCCGGCTTGGCTCAGGGTGAGCACTTCGCGGTCGGCCAGGTTGAACACCTCACCGGCGGCCCGATCGTTGCCGACCGCCAACACCAGACCGTGGGCCAGGTTCTCGACGTAACCGCTGCTCATCAGGGTGAGGCCGCCGTCGGGCACCACGATCCGGTCCCGCCCGTCGAGCATGCGCCGCACGAAGTACCAGTCGCGAGGGACCGGCTGGCGGGGGCCGTACACGAACGGATAACGAAAGTGGGTGGCGGCCGGATGGTGTTCGAACACGGCCTCCTCGGTGCGCCGGACGCGATAGCTCTTGCCGTCGTCGCCTTCGTCGGACTTCGGTGCGTGCTCGCCGGTGGGTACCGGCATGCCGGCCGGGTCCCAGCGGCCGGCATCGAAGAACCCGCGGTAGGCCGGGGCCCCACCCACCGAGAGGAACTGCCCGACTCGACCCACCAGTACCTCGGCGATCTCGCGAAGCCGCCCGTAGGTCACCACCGCCACGTCGAAGGTGCGGTCGCCGATGGCCTCGGCCACCGCGGCCCCCGACTTCACGTCGGCATGCAGATGTTCGAGGTGGGCCACGTCGTCGATCTCGTGCCCGCCGGTGTGCAGCACGGTCACGGTGTGGCCGCGCGCCTCGAGACCCGCGGCGATGTGGGGCCCGGTGGGCCCGGTTCCGCCCACCAGCAACGCGGCGGGTCGACTCATGTCAGACCGGCATGATGTTGCCGCCGTCGACCACCAGCACCTGACCGTTCACCAGGTCGGCATCGCCGCTGGCGAAGAACACGGCGGCGCCCACCATGTGTTCAGGGGCCGGGTTGCGCTGCATGGCCGACATCTGGGCGAAGACGGGCTGGAAGTCGGTGGGCACCTGCTTCTCGGTGGCGGCCGTGGTGGTGAGCCCCGGTGCGATGCAGTTGACGGTGACGTTGAACTGACCCAACTGACCGGCCATGTGGCGGGTGAGCCCGATCACACCCCACTTGGTCTGCTGGTAGGCGTAGGACGACAGCTCGAAATCGGCCGGTGAGGTCATGGCCGCCAACTGGTGCAGGTAGCCGGCGATCGACCCGATGTTGACGATGCGCCCCCAGCGCTGGTCGACCAGATGGGGGGCCACCGCCCGGGCCATCAACCACTGCCCGTGCAGGTTCACGTCGAACATGGTGCGCAGGTAGTCGAGGCTGTGGTCCGAGCCGTTGTAGTCGGCGTAGATCGCCGCGTTGTTGACCAGGATGTCGACGGTGCCGAACTGTTCGACGGTGGCATCGAAGCAGGCCTGCACTGAAGCCTCGTCGGCGATGTCGGTCTTCACGAAGGCCACGTCGCCGGCGGCTGCCCCGCCGGAGGTGAGTTGGTCGACGGCTTCGAGACCTTGTTCCTCTCCGATGTCGGCGATCATCACCCGGGCGCCCTCGTCGAGGAATCGGCGGGCGTAGGCCAGCCCGATACCACCACCGGCGCCGGTGATGATGGCGACACGATCGGCCAGCCGGCTCACTCGTCGTCCCCGGTGGGAGCGGTGGCGATGAGGTGAGCACCGAAGTCGAGGGTCGACATGGGACTGCACACGGCGTGTTGGGTGCCGGCGTGTATGTCGCGGAAACACCGGTTCAGCGGACCCTCCCGCAAGCCGACGGTGCCCGCGTGGAGGTAGGCCTGGCGGATGATGTCGGCGCCCTCCTGGGTGATGAAGGTGGTGGCCTGTCGTGACTCGATCATCGCCTCGTTGTCGAGGATCCCGGCGATGGCGCCGGCTTCGGCCCGACGGAAGGCATCGCGTACCCACAGTTCGGCCGACCGGAATCGCGATTCGAGCACACCGAGGTCGTATTGCAGCCGTTCGCTGTCGGCCAGCGTGGTGTGGCCGGCCATTCGCTGGTGGCCGCCAGCCGCCTTGATGCGCAGCTCGTCGAGAGCCCGCCGCACCAGCCCGATGGCGAAGCCGGCATGGCCCGACGCAGTGAGCACCAACACACCCAGGTCGTACATCGGGCCGCCCCGCAGCCGTTCTGGTGCGAAGAACTCGAAGGTGGCGCCGTCGGGCACGAACACATCGTCGAAGTGATAGTCGTAGCTGGCCGTGCTCTGGAGTCCGAGTACATCCCAGTTGCCGGTGACCTGTGCGTTGTCGAGCGGTGAGATGGCCAGCCGGAACTCGGGAGCCTCGCCCTCGGTCATGAGTCCGGCTCCCACCCACTGGGCATGGTTGATGCCACTGCCGAATTGGTACTGCCCGTTGATGCGGTACCCGCCATCGACCGGCGTGGCGGAACCCTTCGGAGCGAACTGACCGGCGGCGATGGGGGTGCCGTCGCCGAACATCTCGGCCACCAGCTCGTCGCCACCCCAGGCACCGAAGTAGGCCGCCGCGGTGGAGCTGGCCATCAGACACCAACCGGCGGATCCGTCGGCCGCCGAGATCTCGGCGTAGACGTCGATGGCGTCGAGCACCGACAGCTCGAGCCCGCCGGTCTCGCGGGGGATCGATGCGCCGAACAACTCGGCTTCGTACATCGACTTCACCACGGCGTCCGACAGCGGGCTGTCGTCGGCCGCATCGGCCTCGATGATGGGCCGCAGGTCGCGGGCGATCTGGACGTAGTCGGTTGCCACTTGCATTTCCTCAGGGAGCGACGGTGGTCGTGGGCCGGCCACGACACAGAACAAGAACGGGTTCTACTGTACGGCAGACCGTTCTGCGCAGGCAGGCCGAGGAAGGTGTGGGTGGTGTCCTCGCTCGATCCCCGAACCCCCGTCATCGTGGGGGCGGCCGCGGCCGGCCAGCGCTGCGCCAACGCCTCCGAAGCGGTCGACGTGGTGGCACTGATGGAACAAGCCGCTCGATCGGCGGCCGCCGATGCCGGTTCGCCGTCGGTATTGGGCGAGCTCCAGTGGGTGGCGGCCACCAAGGGCCATGCCCGGCTGTCGGATCCGGCCCGGCTGGTGGCCGACCGGGTGGGTTCTCCCGATGCCCACACGGTGTTGTCCGACATCGGTGTGCTGCAGACCGCCCCGCTGCGCGAAGCCGCTCGGTTGATCGCGACCGGCGCTCTCGACACCGCGCTGGTGGTGGGCGGCGAGACCAAGTACCGATCGTTGCGAGCACAGATCGACGGGGTCGAGATCGAGGAAGCCGCCGAACCGGCCGGTGCCGCCCCCGACGAGCATTGGGTGGCCGGTGGGGATGTGATCTCGCGTGCCGAGATCGACTTCGGCCTGGTTCATCC
>JBPCTQ010000111.1:0-5559 GCA_051011595.1 Acidimicrobiales bacterium | reverse complement strand
TCACCGGGTGGGCCATCGACACAGTCGGCAACATCTCCACCAACGATCAGTTCACCTTCACCGTCGGCGAGGCACCGCCACCGGAGTGCACCGCGGTGCTCGACGGCAACGGCGGGGTCATCCTCACGTGGGACCCCGTCCCCGGCGAAGACACCTACATCGTGCGCCGCGACAACAGCTTCATCACGTCGGTCACCACCCTCACCTACACCGACACCAACGTGCCCGCCGGCGACCACAGCTACGTCATCCGCTCCCGCATGGCCGGCGTCACCACCGATGTCGCCTGCACCCCAGACCCCATCACCGTGTAACCGCCGGGCCGACCGATCCCGTCGGCCGACAATCACAGTACGGTGCGTGCCCAGCGAGGGAGGCACCATGGCGATCGGGTCGACGAGACCGGGCGTGATCAACGACGCGGTGTTCGTCGCGGCGGCACACAAAGGCCCGCTCTCGAGCAGCTCGTGCACCGAGCGGGAAGATGGTCCGGCCGAGCGGATCATGGGGTGAGCGAGACATCCACCAGCCCGTGGTGGCGCCAGCTCTACGACATCGTGCTCGCCACCTACTCCTCGTGGCGCAACGATCGCACCATTCGACTCGGCGCCGGGCTGGCCTACTACGGCCTGTTCACCATCATTCCCCTGCTCGCCCTCACTGCTGCCCTCGCCGAGATGCTGTTCGGCACCGTCGACATGACCGACTATCTCGCCGACCGCCTCGCCCAGATCGGTGTAACCGACGACGGAACCATCGGCGCGGAGATCACCGCCGAGCTCAATCGCCAATCGGTGCAGTCGTCGCTCGGCTTGATCGGCGTGGTGTCGCTGCTGTTCGCGTCCTCCTTGTTGTTCGTGGCGCTCACCGACGCCATCCGGGAAATCTGGGGCGTGCCGGTGGAGTCGGGGTTCCGTGAGACGATTCAACGCCGGCTCATCGGATTCATCATGGTTCTGGCCACCGGTGCCGTGCTCATCGCCGGTTTTGCGCTCTCGGTGGTAGCCGGCGCGGCCGAAGCCCTCGTGCCCGGAAACACCCAACTGCTCGACGACCTGGCCGAGCTGCTGACCGGAGCAGGCTCGGCGGCCCTACTGGCGGCCACCATCGCGGTGCTCTATCGATACGTCGGCGCCTTCCAGGTGAAGTGGTCCATCGCCTTCACGGCCGCCGCGGCGACGTCGGTGACCATGATCCTCGGCACCTACGTGCTGGGGGTGGTCCTCGGGGAGTTCGGCGGTAGCTCGGTGAGCGGTGCATTCGGGGCAATCCTCGCCCTGCTCACCTGGATCTACGTCGAGGCACAGATTCTGCTCGTCGGGGTCCAGCTCTCCAAGGTGCTGGCCCTGCGGAACCAGCCCGACGACGCGGCGCGGATGTCGTGAGTCGTGTCCGCACCGTCTCCAAACGGATCCTCTGGCTGAGCATCACCGCCATCAGCCTGTACCTGGTGGTCCCCAGTGTCATCCAGACGTTCAGCTCGTGGCCCGAGCTGCAGCGCCTGCGCGAGGGTTCGCTCATCTTGATGGCGGGAGCGACCCTGCTGAGCTTGGTGTGCTTCTGGATACTGCTGGGGCTGTGCCTGCGGTCGCGGGCGTGGTCCCTCATGGCCACGTCGCAGTTGTCCTCTGCGGCTGTGGCCCGGATCCTTCCCGGCGGGTCGGCCACCGCCACCGCCACGCAGTATCGACTGCTGGCCGACGGCGGCATCGAGAAGACCACCGCGGCGAGCGGACTCACCGTGGCCACGCTGTTGAACTTCGCGGTGCTGTTCGCACTGCCGGTCTTTTCGGTACCCGCCATTCTGTTCGGTCCGCCGGTGGACTCGGCGCTGGTCAACGGTGCCGTCGCCGCCGCCATCAGCTTCGTGGCCGCCGCCATTCTGGGCGGACTGTTTCTGTGGTGGGATCACCCGCTGGCGGCCCTCGGCCGCGGCATCGACCGGATCGCCGGGTGGTTCGGTCGGCTCGATCCCGATGCCGAACCTCGGTCGCGACGGTTGTTGAAGGCCCGTGACCTGATCCGCTCTCACCTGGCCGACAACTGGTACTGGGCCGCCCTCGCCAGCTTCGGCAAGTGGGGGTTCGACTACCTCGCGTTGGTCCTGGCCGTACGCGGAGTGGGCCACGACGACACCTCTTCGGTCCTGTTGCTGGCCTTCGTCAGTGCGTCGCTGCTGGGCCGGATTCCGCTGACGCCGGGGGGTCTCGGTTTCGTCGAGGCCGGATTGGCCGGAACCCTCGCCCTCGCTGGTCTCAGCGCGGCCGACGCAGCCACGGCCACCCTGGCCTATCGACTGGTGTCGTACTGGATCCCCATCCCGCTGGGTGCGCTGGCGTACGGGATCCACCGTCGACGGATGAGCCGGCGCGGCGTCGACGTCCCGCCCCTTGCCGATCAGATCGACGCGGCACCGACATAGTCCCCCCTCGGCCGGCGGGCTCCCATATGCTTCGGCTCCATCGAAGCCGCCCCAACGACCACCCCTCGAAACCAGGTCTTTGCCGCTCCGGCTGATGACCCGCGAACCCGCCGCCCCGCCGATGCCCTGGTGTTGGTCACATCATTGGTCGTGGCGGCAGTGGCGGCATGGGCCCACGCCGGACCGACCGGCCTCGACATCCGAGCGGCCGAACTGGTCGAACCGGGAATCCCGGGCTGGCTCGACGCCGTGTTCGCCACCATCTTCGCTGTCGGTGCGCTCTACCCGATTGGCCTGTTCGTGGCCGTCCTGGTCTTCGGCCAGGGCCGACGGGCCATCGCCCGGGACATGTTCCTGGCGGCCGCACTGGCCATCGGTGCCAGCACCGTGGCTTCGTTGTTGGCCGGACCTGAGTGGCCCGACGTCCTGCCCGAGTTCTTCGACATCGACGGGACCCCCAGTTATCCCGTCGTCAGACTCAGCATGGCCATGGCCATCGTCGGTGTGGCCAGCCCCTACCTGAGCGTGCCGATGCGCAAGGTCGGCAACCGCATGATCATTCCCATGGCGGTGTCGGCAGTGGCGCTGACCTACGGCAGTGTCTCGGCGGTGATCGGATCCCTGGCCGTGGGGCTCGGCTCGGCGGCAACCATCCACCTGATCCTGGGGTCGGGGGTGGGAATTCCCAGCAAAGCCCGGGTCATCGACGCCCTGCGGAATACCGGGGTGGAAGCCACTGGCGTCGAGTATCTCGACGACCAACCCATCGGGGTGAGCATGCTGGCGGCGGCCCGGGCCGACGGATCGGAACTGACGGTCAAGGTCTACGGTCGCGACGCCACCGACGCGGCGCTGGTCAGTCGGCTGTGGCGCAAGGTCTGGTATCGCGATGACGGGCGGGCCCTCTCGGCCACCGGACTGCAGATGGTCGAACACGAGGGCCTCATGCTGTTGGAAGGCGACCGAGCCGGCTTGCGGGTACCGACGCTGGTGAGCTGGGGGCGCAGCCAGAACGGCGACGCCCTGCTCGCCACCGAACGCAGCGGTGCTCGGGAGCTTCGCACCTTCACCGGGAGCGAGATCACCGACGACGACCTCTCCGCGTGCTGGCACGCGCTGGCCCAGCTCCACGAGACGGGCATGGCCCATCGGGGCATCGATCGCAAGAGCGTCACCTTGCTCGGCGGCGTGGCCGGTTTCGCCGAGATGTCGCACGCGGTGATGTCACCCGACGGCCTCACCCGTTCCGCCGACATCGCCCAGATGTTGGTCAGCACGGCATTGGCAGTGGGCCAGGACCGAGCGATCGAACGGGGCCGGGTCGAGCTCTCCGACGACGAGATTCTCGAGGCGCTGCCGCTGCTGCAGGCGTCGGCCCTCTCGAGCGACCTCCGTGACGATGCCAAAGCCAGCGACCTCGACCTCGAGGATCTCCGGTCGGCCGTGGCCGACACGCTCGACACCGAGGTGCCGGAGCTGGCCCAGCTGGCCCGAGTGAGTTGGGGAAACGTGGCCATGGCGGTGCTCACCGTCTTCGCGGCCTACAGCCTGATCAGCTCACTGGCCGACATCGGTTTCGACACCATCGTCGAGGAACTGTCGAACGCCGAGTGGTCGTGGGTGCTCATCGCGTTCGTGCTGGCCCAGCTCACCAACGTGGGCGAGTGGTTCAGCCTGACCGGCATGGTCACCAATCCGGTGCCCTTCGGGCCCACCATCCAGTTTCGTTACGCACTCTCGTTCATCTCGTTGGCTGTGCCATCCGAGGCCGGCGCCATCGCCATGAACATTCGTTACATGCAGAAGCTGGGTGTCACGGCCGCCGCTGCCGTGGCCCAGGGGCCGTTGTTGACGGTGTTCAGCAAGGGCTTCGACATCATCTTGTTGCTCATCACCATGCGCACCATCGACGAGAGCATCGACCTCGACGAAGTCGACAGCGGACCGATCTTCAAGATCATCATTCTGGCCGTGGTTCTGGTGGTGGTCGGGTTGGCGGTCAGCTTCCTGGTGCCGAGCCTTCGTGAGAAGGTCGTCCCGCCGATCAAGGAGGCCTTCTCGGCTGTACGAGACCCGCTCACCGACCCGCAACGGTTGATGCGAATAGCCGGCGGCACGCTCCTGTCACGCTTCCTCTTCGCCCTGACACTGGCCGCCTCTACCGCCGCCTACGGGGCCGATCTCAGCTTCTCCGAAGCAATCTTCGTCAACAGCATCGTCTCGCTGTTCATCGGCTTCATGCCAGTACCCGGCGGTATCGGGGTCGGCGAAGCTGCGCTCACGGCAGGGCTCACGGCGGTGGGTGTGCCGGCCGGGCCCGCGTTGGCCGCCGCCATCACCCACCGAATGGTCACGTCCTACCTGCCGCCGGTCTACGGCTGGTTCACCACCCGCTGGCTCACCGCCAACGACTACCTCTGAACCGAGCCGACGGCCCGATCTGACCGTTCTGGCGTCCGTCGTGCTGCTCCTGGCCGTACAAGTGACGCCAGAAGCCCACCGGCCCCAAAACGTGAGCGAGGGAGCCCATGTGGGCTCCCTCAAGCTCTTGCGTAATCCGGCGACGTCCTACTCTCCCAGGGACTCACGTCCCAAGTACCATCGGCGCTGGAAGGCTTAACTTCCGTGTTCGGAATGGGAACGGGTGTGACCCTTCCGCTATCGCAACCGAAACCTTTACGTTTTCAAGGGTGTCTGGGCTCCTGGCCCGACGGTGTACACCCTCGAGAACTCCATAGCGAACACGAGCATCAAACCAAGCCCTCGGCCGATTAGTACCGGTCAGCTGAACACATTGCTGTGCTTACACTTCCGGCCTATCAACGTGGTGGTCTGCCACGGGCCTTACCCGGTTAACCCGGTGGCTAGATTCATCTCGAGACGGGCTTCCCACTTAGATGCTTTCAGCGGTTATCCCTTCCGTAGGTGGCTAACCAGCCATGCCCCTGGCGGGACAACTGGCACACTAGAGCTACGTCCATCCCGGTCCTCTCGTACTAGGGATAGGTTCTCTCAATCTAGCTGCGGCTGCAGAGGATAGGGACCGAACTGTCTCACGACGTTCTAAACCCAGCTCGCGTACCGCTTTAATGGGCGAACAGCCCAACCCTTGGGACCTGCTTCAGCCCCAGGATGCG
>JBPCTQ010000110.1:0-14504 GCA_051011595.1 Acidimicrobiales bacterium | reverse complement strand
GCTTCGGCCAGGCCCGGCGCCTCGCGATCGATGGCTGCCCGTGTGCCCTCCGGAGTCTGGTCGCGGGGGCCGAACCCGGTACCCCCGGTGGTGACGATCAGCCCGTGGAAGCCATCGGCCAGCGTCGCCAGGGCCGCACGCACCGACTCGGTGCCGTCGGCCACGGTGGCCCGCTCGACCACCCGGTGGCCGGCGTCGGTGAGTTGGGCGGCCAGCGCTTCCGCCGACGTGTCCTCGCGCGTGCCGTGCACCACACCGTCGGACACCGTCAAGATCTTGGCATCGATGGGATCAGCCATGGCCACGACGGTAGACCAGGGCCACCATGCCGTCGCTGTCGATGGCCTGAGGCAACAGCAACCCGCCTCGCCCCCACGGCACCCACGGCGCGTCGAAGGACACCGCTTCGTCGATCACCAGGCCCGACGACTGCCGAATACGGTCGTCGACCGCCAGGCTCTCGGCCGCGGTGAGTGTGCACACGCTGTAGACCACCTGACCCCCCGGCCGGACCAGGTCGGCGGCGGCGTGGAGCAGCTCCACCTGAAGGGCATGGAGCCGGTCGACCGCGTCGGAGTCGATCCGCCACCGGGCATCAGGACGGCGGCGCAGGGCCCCCAACCCCGAACAGGGCGCATCGACCAGCACGGCATCGGCGCAGCCCGGCACCAACGGCGCAGCCCGACCATCGGCCACCACGGTCGCCACCCCAGTGGCGCCAGTGGACACCACGTTGGCGGCAACGAGACCGGCTCGCGACTGACGGACATCGGATGCCACGACGAACCGATCTGGTTGGGACAGAGCAGTCGCCTTACCGCCGGGGGCTGCACACAGATCGACCACGAGGCCAGCCTCGGTGACCAGGCCGGCCACCAGCTGCGAGCTGGGATCCTGCCGGTAGCCGTCGTCGCGCACGCTCACGGTGGCCGATCGGTTCATATGGGCCAACGCCTCGCGGGCGGCATCAGGACCAAGGGGGGCAAGGTCGGTATCGAGGCGGTCGACGATCCAGTCCGGGTAGCTCAGCCGGATGGCCGGGTCGTCAGGGAGCTGGCCCTGGTCGGCCACTCGTCGCAGAATGGCGTTGACGAACCCTCGGGCCCGCTTCGGAACGGCTGCCACGGTGGCCGACACCGCGGCGTGGGGCGGCGTGTCGAGGAAATGCAGCTGGTAGGCGCCCACCCGCAGCGCTGATCGCACCCGGGGTTCGACCTCGCGCAACACGAATGGGTCCACCAGTGCATCGCAGGCCCGCCGCATACGGGTGGTGCCGTACACCAGCTCGGTGACGAAGCCGCGGTCCCTCTCGTCGAGGTCGGACCGGGTCAACAGCTCGGGCACCAACAAGTTGGCGTACGCCCCCGCGTCGTCGATACGGGTCAAGGCATCGATGGCCAGGCGGCGAGCATCGTCGGTGCTCATGGCACAAACGACTCATCGGGGCCGGGCTGGGCGCCGTTACGCCAGTCGGCCGCGGCCATCCGGGGTTTGCCTTCCGGCTGCACCACCTCGAGGACCAGACCACCCGTACCGGTGCCCACCGTGAGCCCGTCGATCACTCCTGGCGGAGGGCCGCTGTCGGCGCCGCGAGCGGCCCAGATCTTGAGACGTTTGCTCCGGAACGTGGTCCAGGCACCACCCAGCCGGACGAGACGATGGATGGCCGCGGTGGTGTCGGACCAATCGATCTCCAGCTCGGTCGGATCGATCTTGTGGGCGTAGCTGGGGTCTCCCTCCTGGGGGATCGGCGGGCCCAGACCGGTGGACAAGGCCGAGACGAGCAGCTGCGAGCCCTGGTCGACCAGGCGCTCCCGCAGCGTCGCCAGGGTGTCGTCGCCGGTGATCGGGGTGACCGCGCGGCCGTACACGCCACCGGTGTCGAGTTCTTCGTCGACCACCATGAGGCAGACCCCGGTCTCGGTATCACCGGCGAGCAGCGCCCGTTCGACGGGTGCGGCACCGCGCCACCGTGGCAGCAGCGAGAAATGGATGTTGACCAGGGGAACCTGTTCGAGCACCGACCGCGGAATGATGCGGCCGTAGGCCACCACCACACCGAGGTCGACCTCGACGTCGAGCAGCTGGTCGAGGTCGTGGCTCACCGGCAGCCCCCGCTCCAGGGCGGCTTGTTTCACGGGGGTGGGCGTGGCCTGACCACCACGGCCCCGGCGTTTGTCGGCGCCGGTGATGACCAGGGCGATCTCGAAGCCGGCTTCGTGGAGGGCCACCAACGGCGGCACGGCGATCTCCGGTGTCCCCAGATAGGCCACCCGCCGCACCTGGGGCGGCGGCACCGCCAGGGTCACGGCAGCCGCAATGAGCCGTCGTCGGTGGATGGCCGGTCGTAGTACGAGGCCAGATCGAGATCCCGCAACGTTCGCATGGCGTCCTTTCGGGTCTCGTCGTCGAGCCGGTCGAGCAGCAAGACCCCTTCGAGATGGTCGAACTCGTGCTGGAACAACCGGGCCGCCAACTCGTCGGCCTCGATCGACACCTCGTTGCCGTCGAGGTCGAACCCCACCAGGTGAATCGTCTTCGGTCGAACGATCTCCCACGACAGGCCGGGCACCGACAGGCAGCCCTCCTCGAAGAGCCATTCGCCGTCGGTCTCGGCGATGACCGGATTGACGATGGTTCCCGGACCATCACCCAGGTCGTAGACGAACAGCCGTTTCTGCACCCCCACCTGGGGTGCCGCCAGACCGATTCCCGGCGCCTCGTACATGGTGGTGACCATGTCTTCGGTGAGGCGCACCAGGGCGTCGTCGATGTCGGTGACATCGGCTGCCTTCTGCTTGAGTACCGGATCACCGAAGACCCGGATGGAGTAGTGCGCCATGATCCTCAGGCTACCGTCATCGATGTGCAGGCCCCGCCGCCCCCGAGGGCGACCAACCGGTGAACGACCAGTATTTCGCCGACCGACCCACCAGCGCCTCGGCCCCCACTGAGGTCACGCTGACCCTGCCCGGCCTCCAGCTCGACCTCGCCACCGATCGTGGAGTCTTCGCTCGAGACGCCGTCGATGTCGGCACACGCCTGCTGTTGCTCGACGCCCCCGCTCCGGCGACCACCCCCCGCACCATGCTCGACCTGGGTTGTGGCTACGGTCCCATCGCCCTCACCATGGCCAGCCGCTGGCCCGAGGCCGAACTGTGGGCGATCGACGTCAACGAACGAGCACGAGCCCTGTGCGTGGCCAACGCCGAGCGGCACGGCCTCACCATGACCGTGGCCCACCCCGACGATGTCCCCGCCGATGTGACGTTCGACCTCGTCTGGTCGAACCCACCCATCCGCATCGGCAAGACCGCACTGCACACATTGCTCACCACCTGGCTCGACCGCCTCTCCCCCACCGGCGAAGCGGTGCTGGTGGTCCAGAAACACCTGGGCAGCGACTCGCTGCACCGCTGGCTCGACGACAACGGCTGGCCCACCCAACGGTGCTCGTCGCAACGGGGGTACCGGTTGCTCCGGGTCGGCAGCCGCACGGGAACGGATCGATGAAACCGCTCGGCAGCACCGACCTGAAACGCCTCCATCGCACCTGGCGTCGTCGCACTCCGGGCCGAGTGGGCCTCCTCCTCGATTCGGTGCAGACACCCTTCAATGTCGGGGCCATCGTGCGGTCAGCGGCTGCATGGCGGGTCGACGATGTGTGGTTGGTGGGGGCCACCCCCGGACTCGACAACAGCAAGGTCCAGAAGACCGCCATGGGCACCGACCGGTTCCTGGAGGTCCATCAGCCGGCCACCGCCGCCGACGCCGTTGCGGCCATTCAGACCAAGGGCTACCGGCTGATCGGTATCGAACTGGCCACCAACGCCGAACCCCTGCACGAGCTCGATCTGGCCGGGGACATCTGCCTGGCCGTCGGCCACGAGGACCGAGGGGTCACCGGCTCGGTGCTCGACCAGTGCGAGGCGGTCGCCTTCATCCCTCAGCTGGGACGGGTCGGCTCGCTCAATGTGGCCACCGCCGCAGCCATTGCCATCTACGAGGCCCGCCGCCAGGCCTGGACCAGCTGAGGCGCGAGCTCTCGGTCACACTCGAGGTGGATCGACCGCCACCCGGAGCCGACCGTCGGGGCGAGGAGCCGCCTCCAAGACGTCGGCCAACACGTCGGGTGAGGTCGCCTTCACGAGGAAACGATCGTCGAGCGGTCCCACCACCTCGACGTCGTCGAACCCACGCAACGTGCCGGCGAAGTCGGCCGCCCCGGCACCCGACAGCTCGGCCATGGCCACGAAGGGCGGGAATCGGAGCACATTGCGCCGGGTGCGCTCTGGTTCCACGAGCCGTCCCGGGTCGGCATGGCGCACCGCCTGGAGCACCTCGTGGTCGGGGACTCGGGTCTGCACGACCAAACGCCCGCCGCCATCTCGGTCACCCACCAGGCGAGCCGCCCGCGCCAGCAGACCCATGGCCTGCTCGGCCGCCCGGTAGCGCCGGGCCAACAGTTCCTGGTCGAAGTCCAAGAACACGACCGAACGGGCAGTAGGCACCCGGTGCAGCACCGCTTCGGTTCCGACGATCACCGAGTCGCGCACCGATTCTTCGTTGTCGCCGGTGATCTCCTGCACCGGCCGCCGAGCCAGTGCTTCGAGCTCCTCTCGCACCCGACTGACACCGGCCCGCAGGTTCTTGAACTGCGTCGAACCGCAGCGCTCACACACTTGAGGCCGCTCCTCGCCACACGACGGGCACAACAGGCGGCCCACATCGTCTTGTTGGAAGGCCACCGAGCAGGGTTCGTGCCAGGCCAGCTCGCCGCAGCGCCCACACGCCAGCCGGCGAGACCGACCCTTGCGATTGAGCACACACACCACCGGGCCATCACCTCGCAGCACGGCGGTGAGCTCCGATGACAGCAACCCACCTCGCACCGGGTCGTCGTCGTGGCGGTCGATGATCTCGAGCACGGGCCAACCCTGACGCTCGACGGTACGACTGGGCCGGAGCACCGGCGCAGCCTCGATGGCCGCCAGGCTGGGCACCGGCGACACCAGGACACAGGGCACACCGGCGCGAGCGGCCCGCTCCAACGCCACGTCCCGGGCGTGCCAGGTGGGATTGCGCTCCTCTTGATGGGCTTCATCGTGTTCGTCGAGCACCACCACGGCGGCCAGATCGACCACCGGCGCCAACACCGCCGACCGGGCTCCCACCACCGTGGATCCGGCCAGGGCCAGCTCCCAGTCACGCGGCACCACCGCCACCGGCCCCCCGGCTCGGCGCAGCCTCGCCCCGACCACCCGGGCGTCGGCCACCGTCGGAGCGACGATCAGCGCGTTGCCCAGCCTGGCCGCCTCCTGCACCACGGGAAACGGATCGGCGGTCGGCGGCAGACGCACCACCGAGCGGTCCTTGTCGAAGGCCTTGGCCAACCCGGCGCCGAACGACTCGGCTGCCGCCACCGGCGGGCGGGGTGCCGGCAGGGAGCGAACCACATGAGGCGGGCTGGCACTGACCAGAACCCGGGCCAGGCGACCAGCCCATCGGTGGGCGACCCATTCACCCAACGCCACGACTGCGGCCGATGGCCCGTAGCCCGACAGTTTGGCGAGAGGCCGTAGGTCGACGCCGGGCGTCGGCTCCACGTCACTCTCGAGCACCCAGCCCCCGACCCTGCGGCCGTGCAGCTCGATACGGACAACAGAACCCACCACAACCCGTTCGGCCCGACCATCGGTCTCCCACTCCTCGGGGACCACGTAGTCGAACACCTTGTCGATGGCGGCGACGTCGGGCAGGACGCGCACGACCCGCCCGGGTGGGCGGGTCGTGGATTCAACTTCCGATGTCAGTTCGTCGACATCGATCAGCCGGCCCTGGCCAGCAGGCGGAGAGGCCTCCGAAGTCAGAGGCCCAGCGCCGACTTGAGGTCGTCGACCCGGTCGGTGCGCTCCCAGGGGAAGCCGTCGTCGCTGCTTCGCCCGAAGTGCCCATAGGCCGCCGTGCGGCGATAGATCGGACGCCGCAGGTCGAGGTCGCGGAGAATGGCTGCCGGACGCAGGTCGAAAACGTCGTTCACGGCGGCTTCCAGCTTGTCCTTGTCGACCTTTTCGGTGCCGAAGGTCTCGACCAGCACCGACACCGGGCGGGCCATGCCGATGGCGTATGCCACCTGGACCTCGCACCGCTCAGCGGCGCCGGCGGCAACCAGGTTCTTGGCCACCCAGCGGGTGGCGTAGGCCGCCGAGCGGTCGACCTTCGACGGGTCCTTGCCCGAGAACGCCCCGCCGCCGTGGCGGGCCATGCCGCCGTAGGTGTCGACGATGATCTTGCGCCCGGTGAGACCGGCGTCGCCCACCGGTCCGCCGATGACGAATCGGCCGGTGGGGTTCACGTAGACGTCGTAGTCGTCGTCGGCATAGCGCTCGGGAATCACCGGTTTGATCACGTGTTCGATCAGGTCGGGCCGGATCATCGAGTCACGATCGATGCCGTCGTTGTGCTGGGTGGACACCAGCACCGCCTTCAGCCGCACCGGTCGGTCGTTCTCGTATTCGAAGGTGACCTGCGTCTTGGCATCGGGACGGAGATACGGAATGGTTCCCGCCCGACGTACCTCGGCGTGGCGCTCGGCCATGCGGTGGGCCAGGTGGATCGGCAGCGGCATGAGCTCGTCGGTCTCGTCGCTGGCGTAGCCGAACATCATGCCCTGGTCGCCGGCACCCTGCTTGTCGAGCTCATCCTCTTCGCCGGCCGAGCCGCCCCGAACCTCTTCGGAGTCGTTGACCCCCTGGGCGATGTCAGGTGACTGCTCGTCGAGGGCCACCATGACACCGCAGGTGTTGCCGTCGTACCCGAACGCCTCGCGGTCGTAACCGATCTCGCAGATCGTCTGACGCACGGTGTCTTGGATGTCGACATACGCCTGGGTGGTGATCTCGCCGGCGACAATGGCCAGGCCGGTGGTGACCATCGTCTCGCAGGCCACCCGACTCATCGGATCCTGCGCCAGCATGGCGTCGAGGATGGCGTCAGATATCTGATCGGCCATCTTGTCGGGGTGGCCCTCGGTCACTGATTCCGAGGTGAATGTCCACGAACTCACAGTTGCTCTCCTCGTACGGTGGCGCTGGGCCACCGCCCGTTGTCTTTTGTTCTCGTTACTTGCCGCAGGGATGGGTGCAGATCAGCGTTTGGGTGCTGGTTCGCTCCGCACATCGAGAGCCGAGTCGAGCACGGCTCGCGCGATCTCGCGCTTGTCCGAGAGCGGTATTTCGACCTCGGACCCATCGACCCCGAGCACGATCACCGCATTGGTGTCGTGACCGAAACCGACTGCTGGGGCCGAGACGTCGTTCCCGATGATAAGGTCAGCGCCCTTTTTGGCCAATTTCGCCGCCGCGTTGGCCCGCAGATCCTCGGTCTCGGCGGCGAAGCCCACCAGTACCTGACCAGCGGGTTTGGCGGCGCCCAGCTCGGCCAGGATGTCGACGGTCTGCTCGAGCTGCACCGCCGGGGCGCCGTCGCGTTTCTTCATCTTCTCGGTCACCTGCCGGTCGGGCCGGAAGTCGGCGACGGCCGCCGCCATCACGATGATGTCGGCCCCTGCCGCCCGTTCACGGACGGCCTTGTGCATGTCGTCGGCGGTTTCCACCGGGATGCACTCGATGGCCGGGCTCACCGTCAGGTCGGCGCTGGTGACCAGGGTGACCTCGGCGCCCCGGGCCAGCGCCTCACGGGCCACCGCCACGCCCTGCTTACCCGAGGACCGGTTCCCCAGGTATCGAACCGGGTCGAGAGGTTCTCGGGTACCGCCGGCGGTGACCAGGACACGGAGTCCGCTCAGATCGCCCACCCGGCCGTGAGCGGCCGCCACGGTGGCATCGACCACTGTCTCGGGGCGCGCCAGGCGCCCGTACCCGATGTCGCCACCGGCCAGACGGCCTGGTTCGGGATCGACCACGAGAACTCCTCGTGATCGCAGTACTGCGATGTTGTCCTGCACGGCCGCCTGTTCCCACATCTCGGTGTGCATGGCAGGGGCCACCACCACGGGGGCTCGGGTGGCCAGGAGGGTGGCGGTCAGCAGATCACCCGAGCGGCCGGTCCGGTAGTCCGAGAGCAACCGGGCCGTGGCCGGGCAGACGACCACCACGTCGGCACTCTGGCCGAGCCGCGTGTGAGGAATGGGACTGGCTTCGTCCCACAGCGACCGTTGCGTGGGCTCGGAGGCCAGCGCATCGAACGTGGCGGACCCGACGAATCGTTCGGCCCCCTTGGTGAGCACCGGGGCCACGTGGGCACCCATGTCGACCAGCCGCCGACACACCTCGACCGCCTTGTAGGCGGCAATACCACCCGTGACGCCGAGGACGATCGTCTTGTCGGTCAGCATGTGCTGTTCCTGGTGAGCCCCTCAGGACTCGTCGTCGGACTCGAGTTCGTCGGCGACCACGTCGTCGGGGATCTCGGCATCGGGATCGACCTCGATGGCCTCGATCTTGTCGGCGTCGATCTCCTCGAAGGCGATGGAGAGCGGTTTGCGAGCGGTGGACGTGACCTGGGGCGGCACCGTCGCCCCGATACCTTCACCGACCTGGCCGAAGTAGGCGTTGATCTGGCGGGCTCGTTTGGACGACAGCGTCACCAGCCGGAACTTCGAGCCGGCCCGTTCGAGCAGCTCTTCGACAGGGGGATCGATCATCGTGTCGTGATCGGCGGACATTGGAGTACTTCCTCAGGTCGGAGAGGGGCAATGACGCCCACGGTCAGCCTCTCAGGGTACCAGCGCGCCAGGCCGACCAGATCCTGGGGTCAGGCCGAGCGACGGGCCCGTTCCTCGTTGATGACCCGGGCCACATCGGTGACCGCGGCGTCGAGCTCGTCGTTGATGATCGTGCGGTACCCGGCCCCCTGGGCCAGCACCCGCTCCTCGTCGCCCCGAGCCAGCCGGGCCTCCACCTTCTCGGGCGGGTCACCCCGACCCTGCAGTCGACGCCGCTGCACCTCACGATCGGGTGCGTCGAGGAACAACAACAAGGGGTCGGCGAACTGTTCGGCGATGGCCATACCACCGTGCACGTCGATTTCGAACAGCACATCGACCCCCGACGGAGGATCGGGTAGAGGCGTGCCCTGCCGATAATCGAGGAAGTCGACCCACTCGAGGAACCCGCCGGCCTCGATGTGACGGTCGAACTCCACCCGTGACACGAAGTGATACGCGTCGGGGTCCTCGCCGTGGCGCGGGGCCCGGGTGGTCCAGCTTCGCGACAGCCACAGGCGATCGTCGGCTTCGATCAACCGTTCGACGATGGTGCCCTTCCCCACCCCTCCGGGACCGGACACCACGATGAGGAGCGACTCGTCGCCGGGGCCGCGATTCACCGGAGACCTCGAACGAACGGACTCAGCCGAACTCTCGCAGCAACTTCTCGCGCTGCTGGTCTCCGAGCCCACGTAGGCGGCGCGATTCGGCGATCCCGATGGATTCCATGGTTCGACGGGCCTTCACCTTGCCGACCCCGGGGAGGGACTCGAGTACCGACAGCACCTTGGTCTTGGCGACCACGTCGTCGGTCTCGACCTGATCGAGCAATTCGGGGAGTGTGATGGACCCCATCTTCAGTCGTGCCTTGAGCTCGGATCGAGCGCGGCGCACTTCGGCCGCCTTCTGGAGGGCGGCCTGGCGCTGCTCGGTCGACAACGTCGGAGGAGTTCCCATAGGGAAGCCACACTACCCACTGCAACCGCGGCTCGCGCCGCCGCTGAGTCAGTCGCCGAGGATCTCCGCCACCAGTTGCTCGGCGGCCGCCTCGGGCTCCTTGGCCTCGGTGATGGCTCGGCCCACCACCAACAGATCCGATCCCCCGGCGATGGCATCACCCGGGGCGGCTGCTCGGGCCTGATCGTGTTTGGGTCCTCCGGCCAGGCGAATACCCGGTGTCACCCGCAACAACCGCGGTGCGTAGTGGTGCACCTCTCGCAGGTCACTGACCGCACACACCACCCCGCTACAACCGGCCTCGACGGCCGTGGCCACCCGGGCCGGCACGATGTGGTCAGGGGCGTTGTCGTCGCTCGTGAGCACGGTGATGGCCAACGAGTTCGGGGTGTCGAGCCCGGCATCGGCGGCACCCTGCTGGAGACCCTCGACCCCGCCCTTGAGCATGTCGACACCACCATGGGCGTGGAACGTCAGATACGACACACCGAGCGCTCCGAGGACTCGCGCCGCCCGGTGCACCGTGTTGGGGATGTCGTGCAACTTGAGATCGAGGAACACCTCGTAGCCGAGATCCATCATGGTTCCGATGGCATCGGGACCGGCTGCGGAGTAGAGCTCGAGCCCTACCTTGGCCACGCCGAAGTAGGGCGCCATCGACTTGCCCAGCCGCACCGCGGCCACCACGTCGTCGACATCGATGGCGAGGGCCAGACGGCGACGCACCTCCTCGGGTATTTCGTTGTCAGCCATGGATTCCTCTGTTCGTCTCAGGTCGCGGATCAAGTGGACTCGGTTGCATCAGTGGTGCGCCGCACCGATCAGATCGGTCACTGCTGACACGTGGTGCTCCGCGCACCAACGAGCGAGGTCGTCTCGCACCATGACCACAGCTCGGGGATCGGCAAAGGTCGCCGTCCCGATCTGCACGGCCTGGGCTCCCGCAAGCAGAAACTCCACTGCATCAGTCGCCGAAGCTACTCCCCCGACGCCCACGATGGGCAGATGGGGGTGAGCGGCCCTGGTCTCATAGACCGCGCGCACGGCCACCGGTCGAATGGCCGGACCCGAGAGGCCACCCGAACCGTTGGCCAGCAGCGGACGACGGGTCTCGGTGTCGATGACCATCCCGATCACCGTGTTGGTGAGCGTGACGGCCGCGGCCCCGGCGTCGGCCACGGCGCCGGCCACCGCCACGATCTCACTGGTGTTGGGACTGAGCTTGGCCCAGATGGGTCGACCGACGTGGGCCGATGCCTCGATGGCGGCCGCCGCCGCGGCCGGATCGTGGGCGAACATCTCGCCGCCCGCTTCGGTGTTGGGGCATGAGATGTTGACCTCCACCGCAACAACCGACGGCGACGCCTGGGTCAGCGCCCGAGCGGCCCGTTCGTAGTCGCCGATGGTGCGCCCCCAGATGCTGGCGACGACCCGGGCGCCGGCCTCCTCCAGCCGGGGCAACTCGTGGCGCAACCAGTGATCGACACCAGGACCCTGCAGGCCCACGGCGTTGATCATGCCCGACGCCACCTCATGGACCCGCGGGGCGGGGTTTCCGGGCCACGGGTCGGCCGACAGCGACTTGGAGACGATGGCACCGGCTTCGCCCAGGTCGAAGTACGAAGCCAGTTCGGCCCCGTACCCGGCCGTTCCGCTGGCCGCCATGACCGGATTGGGCAGAACGACGTCACCCACCACGGTCGACAAGTCGACGTCGGGTGGTGGGCGGCGACGTCTCAAGGCGACGGTGCCTCGGCTCGACCGGCCTCATGCCATTCCTGTAGGGACCGCACTTGGAGCGGATGGTTGGCCCAGTCCCGCATACCCCGGGCCGCAGCCAGGGCGGCGGACGCCGTCGTGAGCAGGGGGACCCCGGCCATGGCGGCGGCCCCGCGGATGTGGTCACCGTCGCTGCGAGGGCCGCGCCCCCGAGGACTGTTCACCACCAGCTGGACCCGGCCGGCGCCGATCAGCTGCACCGAGTCCTCACCCTCTTCGTCGAGTTTGGCCACCCGGCCGGCCACGGTGAGCCCGGCCTGCTCGAGGTGCTCGGCGGTGCCCTCGGTGGCCACCAGGTCGAACCCGAGCTCGTGCAGGATCTCGGCGGCCTGCAGTCCGGTGGCCTTGTCGCGGTCGGCCAGCGACAAGAACACGGTGCCGGCATCGGGAAGTGATCCGCCGGCCGCGATCTGGCTCTTGGCGAAGGCCAATCCGACCGTGTGGTCGATACCCATGACCTCGCCGGTGGACCGCATCTCGGGGCCGAGCAGGGGGTCGGCGTCGGGGAACCGACTGAACGGCAGCACTGCTTCTTTCACCGAGACGTGGGTGCGGTCGGCGCGGGGCCTGACCAAACCCTCGTCGGCCAGGGCGGCCAACGTGTCGCCGACCATCACCCGACTGGCAATCTTGGCCAGCGGCACCCCGGTGGCCTTGGCCACGAAGGGGACGGTGCGCGAGGCCCGCGGGTTGGCCTCGATGACGAAGACCTGATTGGCCTTCACCGCGTACTGGACGTTGATCAACCCACACACGTCGAGCGCGCGAGCGATCCGTCGGGTGTAGTCCTCGATGACCTCCACCGTGTCGGGACTGAGGTTGGGTGGCGGGATCACACAGGCGCTGTCGCCGCTGTGGACACCGGCTTCCTCGACGTGTTCCATGACCGCTCCGACCAGCACTTCGCCGTCGGTGTCGCGGATGGCATCGACGTCGACCTCACGGGCGTCTTCGAGGAAGCGGTCGATGAGCACCGGCCGTTCGGCCGACAAACCCCCTTCGATACCCAGGCTGCCGAACCCGGCCAGCTCGGTCATGGCCCGGCGCAGGGCGTCGTCGTCGTAGACGATCTCCATGGCTCGGCCGCCGAGCACGTACGACGGCCGCACCAGAACCGGATAACCGACCCGCTCGACCACCGCCAGGGCCCCATCGATGTCGGCCGCGATGCCACCGGCCGGCTGCGGGATCTCGAGCTGGGCACAGAGTGCATTCCAGTGCTCACGGTCTTCGGCCAGGTCGATCGAGTCGGCCGACGTTCCCAGCACCAGCTCCTTGGGCAACAGCCCCGACAACTTGAGCGGGGTCTGGCCTCCCAGCGACACAACCACCCCCATCAGCTGGTCGCGTTCGGCATCGATGATGTTGGTGACGTCCTCGAAGGTGAGGGGCTCGAAGTACAGCCGGTCGCTGGTGTCGTAATCGGTCGACACGGTCTCGGGATTGCAGTTGACCATGATGGTCTCGTATCCGGCATCGCGCAGGGCGAAGCTGGCGTGCACACAGCAGTAGTCGAACTCGATGCCCTGGCCGATGCGATTGGGCCCCGAACCCAGGATCATCACCTTGGGTCGGGTGGCCGGGAGCACCTCGTCCTCGTCCTCGTAGGTGGAGTAGTGATAAGGCGTCTCGGCATCGAACTCGGCGGCACAGGTGTCGACGGTCTTGAACGTGGGCACCACTCCGGCCGCGATGCGCTGCTCGCGCACCGCCTGCTCGGAGGTCGACCACAGGTAGGCCAACTGCGTGTCGCTGAATCCGAGGCGCTTGGCCCGCCGCCAGCCGGCCGTGGTCATGGCGGCCATGTCGGTGCCGGCCAGGTGGATTCGCTCCTCGGTGATCATGCTCATCTGATCGAGGAACCACGGGTCGATGTCGGTGTGTTCATGGACCTTGTCCACCGACCAACCTCGCCGGAGCAGCGCCTCGACCTGGAAGATCCGCTCGGGTGTGCCGATGGCGGCCTGGCGCGCCAGCTCATCGTCGTCGAGGTCGGCGAACACCTCTTCGGCCGGATCGGCATTGAGTCCACCCCGTCCCAGCTCGAGCGAACGCAACGCCTTCTGGAGCGACTCGGGGAACGTGCGGCCTATGGCCATGGCCTCACCCACGGACTGCATCTGGGTGCCCAGCTCGCCCGAGGTGCCGGGAAACTTCTCGAAGGCCCAGCGGGGCACCTTGGTGACGACGTAGTCGATCACCGGCTCGAAGCTGGCCGGTGTCTTCTTGGTGATGTCGTTGGGGATCTCGTCGAGGGTGTACCCCACCGCCAGCTTGGCCGCGATCTTGGCGATCGGGAACCCGGTGGCCTTGGAGGCCAGGGCCGACGAACGCGACACCCGCGGATTCATCTCGATGACAACCTGCTCACCGGTGTCGGGATGCACGGCGAACTGGATGTTGGATCCCCCGGTCTCGACACCGACCCGGCGGATGCACGCAAAGGCCGCGTCGCGCATCTGCTGGTACTCGACGTCGGACAGTGTCTGGGCCGGGGCCACGGTGATGGAGTCGCCGGTGTGTACTCCCATGGGGTCGACGTTCTCGATGGAACACACGACCACGCAGTTGTCGTTGCGGTCGCGCATGACCTCGAGTTCGTACTCCTTCCACCCCTTGATCGACTTCTCGATCAGGATCTCGCTGATGGGGCTGGCCTCGAGTCCGCGCTGGGCCACCAGTTCGAACTCGGCCGCGGTGGTGGCGAACCCGGTGCCCTTGCCCCCCAGGATGTAGGCCGGCCGGATGACCACCGGGAGGCCGATGCCGTCGACCGCCTGGCGAGCCTCGTCGAGGGAGTGGGCGGTGGCCGACTTCGGCACCGACAGGCCGATTTCGATCATCGCCTGCTTGAACTGCTCGCGGTCTTCGGCCGTGGCGATGGCCACCTCGTTGGCACCGATGAGCTCCACGTCGAATTGTTCGAGGACCCCGGCCGCCACCAGCTCCATGGCCAGATTGAGAGCGGTCTGGCCACCAAGGGTGGGCAGCAGGGCGTCAGGCCGCTCGCGTTCGATGATGCGGGTGAGCACGTCGAGAT
>JBPCTQ010000109.1:0-10613 GCA_051011595.1 Acidimicrobiales bacterium | reverse complement strand
CGCGGCAAGCTCTTCGCCAAGCTGATCAAGCAGGTCGAGGTGGCCGCTCGTCAAGGGGGCGGTGATCTGGACGGCAACCCCACGCTGCGCACCATGTACCAGAAGGCACGCGACGCCTCGGTGCCGCTCGACACCATCGAGCGGGCGGTCAAGCGAGGCACCGGTGAGCTCGAGGGTGTCAACTACGAACCGGTCACCTACGAGGGATATGCACCGCACGGTGTGGCGTTGTACGTCGAAGCCCTCACCGACAATCGCAACCGCACCGGCTCGGACATGCGATCCCTGCTGAGCAAGAACGGCGGCTCACTGGCCGAACCGGGAGCGGTGGCCTGGCAGTTCGAACGTAAGGGTGTGGTCATCCTGCCTCGCTCGATCGACGAGGACGACCTGATGATGGCCGCCCTCGACGCGGGCGCCGAGGACCTCGTCGACGAAGGTGACACCTGGCGCCTCACCAGCGATCCCTCCGATCTGGGCGGGGTGCAGGGGGCGTTGGAGACCGCCGGCATCGAGTTCGACTCGGCCGACCTCACCATGATCCCGTCCCAGACGGTGCCGCTCGACAGTGCTGCCGCGGCCAAGGCCGTGCTCACCCTGATCGACGTGCTCGACGACCACGAGGACGTCCAGGACGTGTACGCCAACTTCGACATCCCCGATCTGATCATGCAGGAAGCCGCCGGCTGATGGCATCGCCGGCCGACATCGGTTCTGTCGCGGACCTCACGTGGGTCAGCCCCCGCACCTTCGTCTTGTCGGGTCATCGATTCATGGGCCTGCGTGAGGACGACACCTTCGACCACTTGCTGCAGCTGTCCAAGGCCCGGTCCGACGATCAGCGATTCGTCACCATGAAGACGCCACACCTGTACGACACGGTGATCGGATTGGCCCGCGAGTTCGCACCCCAGCGTGTTCTCGAGATCGGGTTGTTCCAGGGAGGGAGCACCGCGTTCTTGTCGCTGGTCGCCGGCCCCGACCTGATCGTCGGCGTCGAGCTGAACGACCAGCCCCTGACTGCGCTCGAGACCTATGCCGAGTCCCTGCCCGATGGTCAGCGGATCGGGCTCCACTACGGCATCGATCAGGGTGACCAGGCGACGATCCTCGACATCGTGGCCACAGAATTCGCCGGCGAGGCCATCGATGTGGTGATCGATGACGCGTCGCACGCGCTCACACCCACGAGGTCCTCATTCGAGGCCGTCTGGCCCCATATTCGACCGGGCGGTTGTTACGTGATCGAGGACTGGGGCTGGGAGGGCATCGACTTCGGGGTCGAGAACATTCCCCAGCCCGACGGCGAGCCGATCGTCCCCATGGTGGTCGACCTGGTGAGAACCATCGGTCTCGACGGAAGCACCGTCGCCCGGGCCTCGATCGATCGCAACACCGCCACCATCGTCCGCTCCGAGGTCGCCGTTCCGCAGGGATGGACGCTCAAGGGCGAGCTCGACGCGCTGTTGCGCTGAAGCCGCCAGGTGTCCGCTACATCTCGTCGGCGACGCCGAGGAGTCGGCCGCGGCTCACCGAACGCATACCCCGGGCCAGGCCCAGGATGGCGACGGCCCAGGCCACACAGCCGATGATCAGCGACGCACTGCCGGCACCGAACAAGGCACCGGTCGACTGGCTGTAGGCCACCATGATGAGCGGCAGGGTCACCAGGCCCGATGCCTGCTGGGCCGCAGCCGTGCTCTTCACCCGCGCCGACAGTCGTAGCACCACCGACAGGGTCATCGCCAGGAACGGCGGCACCACCCAGAGCATGAGGATCCACCACTGCCGGGTGGGGAAGAACCATCCGCCGACTTCGGGTCCCACGATGAGGTTGACCATCAACGAGTACACACCGAAACCCACCAGGGTGGTGGCGTAGCCGGGAATGAGGCTGGCGATGAGTTTGCCCATGTAGATCTCGCGGGTCCCGGCGGGGGAGTGGGCCAGGAATTCGCCCGTGCCTCGTTCCCGTTCGCCCACGATGGTGGCTGCGCCGACTGCGGTCGAGATGGTGAGGGGAACCACCACGGCCACCGGTGCGAACAGGTACACGGCCAGCGCGAACGATGTTCGGCCGGCCGCGGTGTCACCCTGGATCTGCTCCTGGGCCGCCTCCGGTAGCACCTCCACCGCTTGGGCGACCTTCTGCACCACGTCGACGTCGCCGATGGCGGTGATGGCCAACAACAACACCGTCGGCACGAAGAAGAAGAAGATCGATCCCAGGATGGTCATCGGGACCCAGAAGTCCTTGGCCTGGATCAGCTGGCGGAGGTCGGTGCGCGCCACCGTTTGAACGTGCCCCCAGTTCATCGGGCCATCTCCTTCTCCGGTGCGGCCAGGGTGTCGCCGATGTCGAGCGACTCTCGTCGTTCGTTCCGTACGGCGAAGTACAGGTCCTCCAACGACGGTTCGTGGGGTTCGACCCGGGTGAGCCGCACGCCGGCGGCCGCCAGGGCGGCAATGACGTCGGGAACCACGGCCATGTCATCGAGCAACACGGTCGGTCGGGGTTGGCTCTGGAATCCGATGACACCGGCAATGCCGGAAACGCGGGCGAGCTGGGCCGGGTCTTCAGCCTCCACGAACAGCTGGGGGGTGGGCCAGTACCGCCGGACCAGGTCGGACGGTGCCCCCGATACCAGGTCGTGACCACCGTCGAGTACCACGACGCGGTCCGAGAGTCCCTCGGCTTCGACCAGGTGGTGGGTGCACATCACCACCGTCGACCCTTCGGCGGTCATCTCTCGAATGAGCGCCAGCACTGCGGCCGACGATTCGGGGTCGAGTCCCGACGTCGGTTCGTCGAACAGCAACAGTTCGGGGCGATGCAGCACCGACCGGGCCAGAGCCAGGCGGGTCTTCATGCCGGTGGAGTAGCCACCCACCTGCTGGTCGAGGGCGTGGTCGATGCCGAAACGAGCGGCGGCTTCACCGATGACCGCCTTGCGGTCGGTGTCCACCCCGTACAGGGCAGCTGCGTAGTCGAGGTTGTCCCATCCCGACAGCCGGTCATAGAGCGACGGTTTGGCCGAGACCACACCACAACGGCGGCGAACATCCTCGCCCTGCACAGCCGGATCGCACCCGAAGGCCGTCACCGTGCCCGAGTCGGGCGACAACGCGCCGGTGATCACCCGGATCGCGGTTGTCTTGCCGGCGCCGTTGGGTCCCAACAAGACGGTGATCTTGCCGGCCGGGACCTCGATGCTCAGATCATCGAGCGCCTGCACGTCGCCGAAACGTCGGAAAACGTGACGGAGGGCGACCAGGATTTCACCAGAGGAAGACACCTCGTCCCATCGGCAACGGATGGTGTTGCCTGTAGGGAACCTCCCGGGCTCAGCAACCCCGGTTGATGGTGTAGCTCTTGAGGGTGGCGCCCCACTCGTAGGCGATGCGCACGGGCACCGGCTGCTCGTGATCGACACCGATCATCACGATCTCGCCGTCCCAGCATCGCTCCAGGAGCCGCCGAGCCCGGCTGACCTGATCGGTGGATGCCACCATCATGACGCTCGTCCACCCTCGTTCTTCGGCCATGGCGGCGATGGTCCGCACTTCGCCCTGGGTGGTGCCGGGGTCGGGGTCGAAGCAGATCTGCTCGACCCCCTCGGGCACCCGTAGAGCGTTGCGGGAGTTGCAGTACTGATTGGCGGTGAACTGCAGATTGGCCCTCCCGGGATCCGAGAACACGACCACGTCGGCAAATCCCTGTTCGACGAGGCTGACCGCCGGATCCTCTCGGTTGCCGCCGCCGGCCAGGACAACAACGGCGTCGACCGTCCGTGGTTCGTCGACATCGGGCGAGACGAACAGCGGAATCGACGCCACCGCCAGAACGACGATCACGATGGCCGCCAGCACCAGCACCACCCGACCCACCCAACTGCCGAGCACCCGGCCGCCGAGTGTTCTCAGCCTGGCCATCATGCCGGGCCGGGGTTCGGGTTCACTGGTCATCGGTCCCACGCTACTGGGCTGCACCGCGGCTAGAGTCGTACACATGTTCGTGCTCGGCATCGACCCTGGTTTGTCGCGCTGTGGCTACGGGTGTGTCGAGCAACGCCGGCGCCGACCCCGGCCGGTGGCGGCCGGGGTCATCACCACCGCGCCCGACACCGACGTGCCCCATCGCCTGGCCGAGATCCAGCACGAGGTGCGGGCGCTCATCGCCGAACACCGACCCCAGGTGGTGGCCATCGAGCGGGTGCTGTTCCAGGTCAACGTGCGCACGGCCATGGGTGTGGGCCAGGCCAGCGGCATCGTGATGGCCGAGGCGGCCGCGGCCGGGTGCGATGTGGTCGAATACTCGCCCAACGAGGTCAAGATGGCGGTGGCCGGCTACGGCGGGGCCAACAAGGATCAAATGGAACGAATGGTGCAAGCCCTGCTCGAGATCAGCCAGCCCCTCCGGCCCGTCGACGTCGCCGACGCCTTGGCCGTGGCCCTGTGCCACCTGGCCCAGGCCCCCCACGCGGTGGCCGTTGCCGCCCAGGCCGGCCCATGATCGGCTCCCTGCGAGGCCGCCTCATCGACCGCGACCCCGCTGGTGAGGTGCTCATCGAATGCGCCGGCGTGGGCTACCGGGTCACGGTCACTGCCGTCACCGCCATTGGCCTGGGTGAGCTCGGCGACGAGACCTTCCTCTACACCCACCACCACATCCGCGAGACCGAGCAGTCGCTCTACGGGTTTCCCAGTCGCGACGAACGGGTCGCCTTCGAGATCTTGATCAGCACCCACGGCATCGGCCCCAAGATGGCGCTCGACATCCTCGATGCCTATCCCCCCGCCGAACTTCGACGGGTCCTGGCCGACGACGACGTGGCGGCCCTCCAGGCCATCAACGGGGTGGGCCCCAAGACCGCCAAACGCCTGCTGGTCGAGCTCAAGTCCAAACTCGACCTGCCCGATGTCGATCTGGCCGCCATCGAGTCCGCCGACGGAACGTCGGCGCCGGCCTCGCCGCTCGGCGACGTTCGTGAGGCCCTGGCCGGGTTGGGGTACAGCCCCGAGGAGATTCGTTCGGTGATGGCCGACCTGCCGGCCGACGGTGACTCGGCGTCGCTCATCTCCGATGCCCTCAAACGACTGGCGGTGCCCCGCTAGTCATGGCCCGCGATCAGATCCTCGACCCCGAGGCCCTGCCCCCCGAGATCACCGACGAGGTGATCGACGAACCGGGCCTGCGCCCCCGCACCCTCGACGACTTCGTCGGCCAGTCCGATCTCAAGGCCAAACTCGGGGTGGTGTTGGGGGCGGCCCGCAAACGGGGGGCCGCGGCCGACCACCTCTTGTTCGCCGGACCGCCGGGGTTGGGCAAGACCACGCTGGCCCACATCGTGGCCACCGAGATGGAAGCGGCCCTGCACATCACCTCGGGTCCCGCCCTCGAGCGAGCGGGCGACCTGGCGTCGATCCTCAACCAGCTCGAACCCGGCGATGTGCTGTTCATCGACGAGATCCACCGGCTGGCTCGGGCCGTCGAAGAGGTGCTCTACCCGGCGATGGAGGACTTCCAGCTCGACATCGTCTTGGGGAAGGGGCCGGCGGCCCGTTCCATCCGGCTGCCGGTGGCGCCGTTCACCCTGGTGGGCGCCACCACCCGTACCGGCCTCATCACCGGGCCTCTCCGTGACCGGTTCGGCCTCGAGACTCGACTCGACTACTACGAACCCGACGAGTTGGCCCAGATCGTCGTGCGAGCCGCCGACATCCTCGACGTCACCATCGACGAAGCCGGCGCCGCCGAGATCGCCCGCCGGTCCCGGGGTACACCCCGGATCGCCAACCGGCTGTTGCGACAGGTCAGGGACTTCGCCGAGGTCGAACGCGACGGCGAGATCGATCTGGCCATCGCCCACGAGGGGCTCGAGTTCTTCGGCGTCGACGACCGGGGACTCGACAAACCCTCACGGTTGTTGCTGGCCTCGCTCTGCCAGCGTTTCGGCGGCGGACCGGTCGGTCTCAAGACCCTGTCCATCAGCGTCAGCGAACCCACCGAGACGGTCGAAGACGTGTACGAACCGTTCCTCATCCAGCAGGGTCTGCTGATGCGCACACCCAAGGGTCGTGTGGCCACGGTGGCCGCCTGGCAGCACCTGGGCCTGGACCCGCCGGTCACCACCGCCGACGACCAGGCGCTCCCCGGGCTGTTCGACGAATAGCCCGGTCGTGCACATCGACCACTTCGACTACCAGCTGCCGGCCGAGGCCATCGCCCAGCACCCCGCCGAGCGCCGGGATCAGGCTCGGCTCCTGGTCGATCAACCCGATGGCCCCGTCCATCGCCTGGTCCGCGACCTTCCCACCCTCGTCGGCCAGGGCGACGTGCTGGTCATCAACACCTCCCGGGTTCGGCCGGTTCGGCTGCATCTGCACAAACCCACCGGTGGTGCGGTCGAGGTGCTGTTGCTCGAACCGGTGGGCGATCGGTGGGCCGCGCTGGTCAAACCCAGTCGGCGCGTGGGCGATGGCACCGTGCTGCAACTGGCCGCCGACGACTCCGAGATACGGGTGGTGGTGGGTGAGAGTCGGGGTGACGGCACCCGGCTGGTGGCAATCGAGGCAGAGTCGGGCCTCGACCAGGCGTTGGCCCATCACGGCGAGATGCCCCTCCCGCCCTACATTTCCGAACCGCTCGCCGAACCCGGTCGGTACCAGACCGTGTACGCCGACCAGCCCGGTTCGGCTGCTGCTCCCACGGCGGGACTGCACTTCACGCCTGCGCTGCTCGATGCCTGCCGAGAGGCCGGAGCCGAGATCGTCGGCGTCGATCTGAAGGTCGGCCTCGACACCTTCCGACCCGTGCAGGTCGATGATCTCGACGATCATCAGATGCACTCCGAGGCCTACACCGTCCCACCGGCCACCTGGGAAGCATGTCAGCAGGCGCAACGGGTGATCGCCATCGGCACCACCACCGTGCGCACCCTCGAGAGTGCCGCCCACTCCGGCGCCCTGCACGGCCGGACCGACATCTTCATCCAGCCTGGCTTCGAGTTTCGGATGGTCGATGCCCTGCTGACCAACTTCCACCTGCCCCGGTCGACGTTGTTGGTGATGATCGAATCGTTCATCGGACCGCGCTGGCGCGAGCTCTACGCCGAGGCCCTGGCCGAGGGGTATCGGTTCCTCAGCTTCGGCGACGCCATGTTCCTCACGCGCCGCTCTGACGCTGCGTGAAATCGTCCCTCGTAGCGACTCACTATCGGTGCCAGACTGACTCGGTCACGAGGAAATGGGGCCGACATGGGCGATGACCACGAATTCGACATCGTGTTGTGGGGGGCCACCGGTTTCACCGGCCAGCTCACTGCCGAGCAGCTGTTGCGACGGGTTGGCGTCGATGGCGAGATCCGCTGGGCCCTCGGGGGCCGCAACGCCGACAAGCTCAAGTCGGTTCGATCCGATATCGGCGCCGCCGTCGGGATCGACACCGACGGGCTGGCGTTGGTGGTCGGCGACAGCCTCGACGAGGACTTCGTCGACGAGTTGGCTCGTCGTACCCGCGTGGTGTGTTCCACGGTCGGCCCCTACGCCACCTACGGATCGGAGTTGGTGGCCGCCTGCGCCCGCAACGGCACCGACTACTGCGACCTCACCGGCGAGGTGCAGTGGATGCAGCGCATGATCGACGGGTTCGGCCACGTCGCCGCCGAGAGTGGCGCCCGCATCGTGTTCACCTGTGGGTTCGACTGCATCCCCTCCGACCTCGGCGTGTACTTCATGCAACAGCAGATGCAGCAGCGCCACGGTCTGGCCGCCCGCAAACTCAGCTACCGGGTCGACGGCTTCAGTGGTGGGGCCAGCGGCGGCACCATCGCCAGCATGCTCACCATGCTCGACGAGGCCGATGAGGACCCCGACGTCAGCCGCATCCTCGACGACCCGTACGCCCTCAATCCCAAGGGTGAACGATCGGGGCCCGATCGGTCCGAACGCTCGGCCCCCTTCCACGACGAGGACTTCGACCAGTGGGTGGCTCCGTTCGTGATGGCCGCGATCAACACCAAGGTCGTGCGTCGCACCAACGCGCTGCTCGACTACACCTACGGCACCGGGTTCAAATACAACGAGGGCATGCTCATGGGGAGTGGCCCGATCGGCCTTTCCAAGGCGGCCGCCACCAGTGCGGGGACGGCGGCGATGAACGCCGCCATGTCGGTGGGTTGGCTGCGCCGATCGGTGTCGGGGCGTCTGCCCCAGCCCGGTCAGGGTCCCAGTCCCGACAAGCAGGAGAAGGGATTCTTCGACATCCGCCTGCTGGCCGTGCACCCCTCCGATCCGCACCAGTCGATGTTTGGACGGGTCGCCGGCGACCGCGACCCCGGTTACGGCTCGACATCGAAGATGCTGGCCGAGAGCGCCATCTGTCTGGCCACCGACGACCTCGATGTCGGGGGTGGTTGCTGGACACCGGCCAGCGCAATGGGTGATCAGCTGCTCGAACGTCTGCCGGTCCACGCCGGCGTGACGTTCACCCTCGACGACTGACTCCGTGCGCTTCTGGCGTCCCCAAAGCTGGTCCTGGCCGCACAACTGACGCCAGAACGGTACCGGCGGCGGAATCGGCTCAGGTGGGGCGGGCCGCCGGTCGATGCATGGCCTATGACCAGACCTGCGGTGCAGACCGTGCAGATTCGTATCGACGACGTCCAGAAGGGTGACGTGATCAACCGCAACGTGGACAACACCGACGGTTGGTTCGAAGTCGACACCATCGAGACCCTCCACGACGGGCGTATGGCGATGGCCGACGAACGTCACCAGAACACCATCACCGGGTTCCCCCTCGACCTGGTGGCCATGCAGCTCGTGCGCCAGCTCAGCGTCGCCGGCTGACTCGTCCCTCTCGGCGCCGGTCCGCCGCCAGGCGGCGGCCCTCGTCACAGGAATCTCACGCCGATCGGGTCGAAGAGCGGCCCGATACGGTGGGGCGACCATGAAGGCCACCTTCTCGCTCGAGGCCGCCGACGGATCGGCCCGGGCCGGCACCGTGCACACGGCCCGAGGCTCCTTCACCACCCCCTGTTTCATGCCCGTGGGCACTCGGGGAGCGGTGAAACACCTGTCGTCGGCCGACCTCGAGGCGCTGGGGGCCCAGGTCGTGTTGGGCAACACCTATCACCTGATGTTGCGACCCGGAGCCGACACGGTGGCCAAACTCGGCGGCCTACACGGCTTCGCCGACTGGCACGGTCACATGCTCACCGACTCGGGTGGCTACCAGATCTTCAGCCTCGAGCCGACGGTCGACGACGACGGTGCGACCTTCAAGTCGGTGTACGACGGTGGTGCTCACCACCTCACCCCTGAAGGGGCGGCCGAGGTGCAGGGGCAGTTGGGGGCCGACATCCAGATGGCCCTCGACGTCTGTCCGCCCTTGCCCTCCGATCGGCGCGTCATCGCCGCGGCCGTGGATCGCACCAGCGCGTGGGCCGGCCGGGCCCGGTCGGCCTTTCTCGCCGGCCCCACCACCGACCATCAGTCCCAGTTCGGCATCGTGCAGGGAGGGGTCGATCTCGAGCTCAGGAAACGGAGCGCACACGAGATCCTCGAGGTCGGATTCGACGGGTACGCCATCGGCGGCCTGTCGGTGGGGGAGGAACGCAGCGACATGGTGCCCGCCCTGGCCGCCGTCACCGACGAGCTGCCCCTCGATCAGCCTCGGTATTTCATGGGCCTGGGCGACCCCGTCGGCATCGTGGAAGCGGTGGCCCACGGTGTCGACATGTTCGACTGTGTGCTGCCCACCCGCCTGGCTCGTCACGGCACCCTGCTCACCAGCGCCGGGCGGGTGAATCTCACTCGAGCCGAGTTCGCCACCAGTGACGAACCCATCGAACCCCATCGGCCCGACAGCCCGGTGGCCCGCTGGTCGAAGGGATATCTCCGCCATCTTCTCCAGGTGAAGGAGCCCACCGGGCCCCGGCTGCTCACGCTGCACAACCTGTGGTGGTTGCTCGGTTTCGTGGCCGAATTGCGGGCCGCGGTGGTCGAGGGTCGGTTCGAGCCGTTCCGGACCGACGTCCACCGGGTCTGGGGCTGACCCGTACTCGTGATCTGCCGGTGCGATGAACATGGCCCCGGCGTCATCACCGGGTAGTCTGGCCCCTTCGTCACCGGCGACCCCGAGGATCTGAGACATCATGCAAATCGTCATTCTCCTGGTGATGGTGGCGGTGTTCTATGCGATCCTGATCGTTCCCCAGCAGCGCCGGGCCAAGAAGAAGCAGGAGTTGCTGAACTCGATCGGCGAGGGTGAAGAGGTGCTCACCACCTCCGGCATCTTCGGCACGGTCGTGGAGCTCGACGGTGGGATCGCTTTCATCGACATCGGCGAGGGAATCGAACTGAAGATCGCTCGCGACGCCATCGAGACCGTGGTCCGCGCCGACGACGACGAGGACGGCGACGAAGAGGCCGACGAGGCGATCGAGAACCAGGGCCCGATCAGCTGACATGACACGCGGACAACTTGTCTCACTGATCGGCATCGTGGTGCTCGCGGTCGCGGGTCTGGCGTTCACCTTCGCGTCGGGGAACGAGCCCCTGCTGGGCCTCGATCTGCAAGGTGGTGTCTCGGTGGTCCTCCAGCCCACCGA
>JBPCTQ010000108.1:0-14824 GCA_051011595.1 Acidimicrobiales bacterium | reverse complement strand
CAGGCGGCCACCCATGCCCGCATCAAACGGGACCGGACGGTGAAGTTCTGGACCGAACACGACGGCACGCATTGTCTGTTGGCCAAAGGCACCGCCGAAGACATCGGTGCGATGAAGAAACGGATCTTCAAACAGGGCGACGCGTGGTTCAGCGCCGCATACAAGGCGGGCCGGCGCGAACCGGTCGAGGCCTACCGTTTCGACGCCCTCCAACAACTCATCAGCCGCCACACCGCAGCCGGGGAGACCGACGAGGCCCAGCCGGCGGTGGTGCCGCCCAAACGAGAGTTGGTGTTCCACATCGACTGGGCCACCGCCAAACGAGGCCACACCCTGTCCGGCGAAACCTGCGAGATCGCCGGCGTGGGCCCGGTCCCGGTTGAAGTCGCATTGGACTTCGCCGCCGACCCGTTCATCAAAGCCGTGATTCGAGACGGCACGGATGTGCGCACTGTCGTGCACTACGGCCGGTCGGTTCCCGCCGAGCTACGCACCGCCCTCGAAGCCCGCGGCCTCCAGTGCGCCGTACCCGGCTGCAGCAACGACGCCCACCTCGAGATCGACCACGGGAACCCTTCGGGTTCCTTGGAGTTCCGGCTGCGCCGGAACATCCCCGCTCCCGTTGATCACGCGAAAGGTGGACCGCTGGCCCTCTGGAACACCCAATACCTCTGCCCCCACCACCACCGACTCAAAACCGCCGGCCAACTCCACATCGACCTCCCACCACCCCACCAGCAACCCGAACCCCCGCCGGCCGGCGGAGACCCAGAGCCCATGCCGCCCGACCCGCACCAACTCGAATGACGTGCCGTCGATCCCGCACTCGTCGAACCGCATCCCCGGTGAGCCGAACCACTGCTCGGCGGGAACGGGATCGGACTCCACAACCGAGCCGCGGTAGACAGGACACCATGCCCGCTGTCTTCGTTCATGGGGTCCCCGACACTCACCGGGTCTGGGATCCACTCATCGCCGAGCTGTCCCGCACCGACGTGGTGGCGCTGCAGCTGCCGGGGTTCGGGTGCGACGTACCGGTGGGGTGGACGGCCACCAAGGACGACTACGCCGACTGGCTGGTGAGCGAAATCCACGCCATCGAGGAGCCGGTCGACATCGTGGGCCACGACTGGGGCGGCATGCTGGTGGCCCGACTGGTGACGCTGGCCCCGGGCAGCGTGCGGACCTGGGCGCTGGGCGGATCACCCGTCGACCCCAACTACGTGTGGCACGACATGGCCCAGCTCTGGCAGACCCCCGAAGTGGGTGAGCAGGTCATGGAGGCCTTCGACCCGGCCAGCGCCGGGCCCGGCCTGGTGGAGTCGGGGGTCCCCGAGTCATTCGTCGACATCACCACCGCCGCCATCGACGACCGCATGAAGAGCTGCATCCTGGCCTTGTACCGATCGGCCACCCAGGTCGGCAACGAGTGGGGAACCGACTTCGCCGACGTGGCCACCCCCGGCTTGGTGCTGTGGGGCCGCCACGACCCGTACGCACCGGTAAGCACCGGTCGGGCCATGGCCACCCGCAGCGGTGCTGCGTTCCACGAGCTCGATACCGGGCACTGGTGGGAGCTCGAAGCTCCGGCCCGCGCCGCGGCCCGCCTGGAGGCGCACTGGGCGCAATGACCGAACCCGCGGCCCGAGACGCCGTCCCCACGGGCCAGGTCGCGATCCTGCTGGCCGCCGGCATCGGCTACTTCGCGGTGGCCGGCATCAGCTTCCCCGTACTCCCCCGACTGGTCGAACAGGAGATCGGCGGCACCGAATCAGCCATCGGGGTGGCCTTCGGCTCGTTGGCCCTGGGCATGCTCGCCGTCCGCCCCTTCGTGGGCTACCTCAGCGATCGGTATGGCCGGCGCCCCACAATGGTGGCCGGTGCACTGGTGATCGCCGCCCTGCAGCTCCTCCACGTCCCGGCCGCCGAAACCGGACTGTGGGCGCTGGTGGCCGTGCGGGTCGCCATGGGTATGGCGGCATCGCTCATGTACGTGAGCCAGGCCACCGTGGCCACCGAGCTGGCCCCGGCTTCGCGTCGAGGCACCGTGTTCGCCACGTTCAGCACCGCGGTGTTCATCGGATTCGCGATCGGCCCGGTGCTGGGGGAGTGGTTGCTCGAAGAACGAGGATTCACCGCCACGTTCGCGGTAGCTGCCGGCCTGGGCGTGTTCTGTGCGCTGGCCGCATCGGTGTTGCCCGAGACCCGACCCGACGGCATCGAGCCACGATTCGACGGACTTCGCAGTCTCTTCCATCCCATCGCCGCCCGAATCGGTGTGATGAACCTGCTGGTCTTCATGACCTTCATCGGATTCAACGGCTTCATCACGCCATACGCAGAATCGATGGGGGTCACCTCGGTGCGCTGGATCCTGCTCACCTACTCGGGCACCACCCTGGTCATGCGGGCCGTTGGCGGTCGTCTGCTCGACCAGGCCAACCGGATGCACCTGGCCACCGCGGCCTTCGCCGTGGTGGCAGTGGGCACCACCATCTTGGCGTTGGCCCCGTCGGTCGCCTGGCTCTACGTCGGCGCCTTCGTCACCGCCGTGGGGTTGGCCTACAACGTGCCCCTGCTGGTGCTCATCGGGGCCGATTCCGCCGACGACGAGGACCGAGCACGGGTGGTGTCGACGATCACCACCTTCGGCGACCTGGCCAACTCAGCCGGTGCCCTGGCCCTCGGTTTCGTCGCCGCTGCGTCGGGCTACACGGTCATGTACCTGGCCATCACGGCCGGGGCGCTGGGCGCGCTGGTGTTGCTGCACTCTCCGTTCATGGCGCCGGTCGCCGGCCTCCACACCGACCGCCCCGACCGCACCCCGGTGACATCGTGAGGCCATTCACCGACCGAACGCTGCAGCTGCGCCTGCTGGTGGTGGTGACCATCGTCGCGGCCGCCATCGTCTTCGTGGTCGCCGGCGGCGTCGACTTCGTCACCGACGGCGACCGGGTCGAGGAGTTCTTCACCGAGAGCGGCGCGGTGGGCCCTATCGTTTTCGTGTTGATGATGTGGGCCCTCCAGCCCTGGGGCGTGCCCGGAGCGGTCTTCATGGTTCCCGCGTCGCTCATCTGGCCGTGGCCGGTGGCCATGGGTCTGTCGTGGCTGGGCAACATGGGAGCCAGCAGCATCGCTTTCGGTTTCGCCCGGTTCGTGGCCCGCGAGTGGGTGCAGAAACGCATCCCGCCGTCGATCGCCCAATACGACGAACGACTGGCCCACGGTGGGCTCAAGGAAGTCACGCTGCTGCGGGTCGCCACCGGCCAGCTCCCCCCCGCCGACTGGCTGCTCGGGGTGTCACAGGTGCGGTGGCCACCGTTTCTCATCGGCACCGCCATCGGCATCATCCCCGGCATCATCCTGATCGTCACCGTGGGTGGCTCGTTGTTCAGCGCCCTGGCTGACCGACCCGGGCTCCTCATCGGGCTGACCGTGTTGACCGTGGTGTTCATCCGGCGCCGACGGGCTGCCGTCAACCGCTCGGCCCCGGCCGAACCGACCGATCTCGACGACTAACCTCGGCAATCGTGCCCTTCGCGTCCATCGGCCAGCTCGACGTCTACTACGAGCAATACGGCGATGGTCCACCGCTGCTGATCATCTCGGGCACCGGTGGCGATCTGCGTACCTCGGCCCCCCAGATCTGGCCGCTCAACGACCATTTCTCGTGCTGCTACTACGACCAACGGGGCCTGGGGCAGACCACCCAGCCGGCTCGGCCGTATTCCATGGCCGACTACGCCGACGATGCCGCCGGCCTGCTCGACCATCTCGGCTGGGACCGCGCCGCTGTGCTGGGTATCTCGTTCGGCGGCATGGTGGCCCAGAACCTGGTGGTCCGACACCCCGAACGGGTCGACCGGCTGGTGCTGGCCTGCACCTCAGCGGGTGGAGCCGGTGGGAGCTCCGCCGACCTGCTGGCGCTGGCCCGAATGGAACCGACCGAGGCCACACCCCGGCGCATGCTGCTCATGGACACGCGCTACGACGCCGACTCCCCCGACGATGTCACCGGCTTGCGGGCCTTCATGGAACAGCAGTCGGCCCAGGCCCACTCTCTGACCAATGGAGAATGGGGGCAGCTCGAAGCCCGCGGTGAACACGACGTCTGGGACCACCTTGAAGCCGTCGAGACACCCACCCTGGTCATCGGGGGCCGCTACGACGGCATCTCTCCGCCGGCCAACCTCGACGCCATCGCCGGTCGTATCCCAGAGGCCCGGCTGCACTTCTGCGACGGCGGCCATCTGTTCCTGCTCCAGGACCCGTCGGCCTGGCCCGCCATCATCGAGTTCCTCGGCGACGGATGAGCAATCCCACCCATGCCGAGTTGGCCCGAAGGGTGGGGCACGCGGCCCAGCTGAGCGGTCATTTTCGACTGCGTTCGGGCCTCACCGCCACCACCTACTTCGACAAGTACCAGTTCGAATCCGACCCCGAGTTGCTGGCCGCGGTCGCTCAACACATGATTCCGCTGGTGCCCGCCGACACCGATGTGTTGGCCGGGCTCGAGCTGGGCGGTGTGCCGGTGGCCACCGCGCTGTCTTTGGCCACCGGGATTCCGGCCGCCTTCGTGCGCAAACAGGCCAAGGACTACGGCACGGCCCGCTTGGCCGAGGGGTCGGCCATCGAGGGCCACCAGGTCACCGTGGTGGAGGACGTGGTCACCACCGGGGGACAGGTGGAGGCATCCACCACCGATCTACGCGAACGAGGGGCCGTGGTCTCGACCGTGCTGTGTGTGATCGACCGCCAGCAGGGTGGCGCACAGACCCTGGCCGATATCGGGCTCGACCTTCGGGCCCTGTTCACCAGCGACGATCTGACACTCTGAACGACCGTCCGGCCATCAGCCCCCGGGCAGGTCGAGGGTCTCGATGACCGGCTCATCGTCGGCTCCGACCACCAGGATCTCGACCCGGTCGGACTGCTGGTGGGCCTGGGTGTCGTAGGTGGCCTCCCAGCCGCGTGGTGCGGTGCCGGCCACCACCTCACCTCCCACATCGGGATACACCTGGAGGGCGGTGATGCGGGTCCCCCTGACCCCGATGGCCCACACCGAACCGTCGGCGCCACGAGCAGCAGCGGGCCGGTTGGCCCGAAAGGCCGGAATCGGAGTGTCGGTGTGCCAGGTGGTGCCGTCGAACCACACGTGGAGGACTTCGGCCCGCCCCGCGAACACCATGTGGGGATTGCCGTCGGCGGCCACCACCATGCCCCCGTTGTTGAGCAGGTCGGCGTCGCGCCGGGGTGTGTCCACCACGACCTCGGCCGAGTCGTGGAGCACGGGCAAGGTGAGCGGGGCCCCGGCACTGGTGGTCCAGCTGGTGCCCCCGTCGTCGGAGCGCATGTAGCTGACATCGTTGTTGCGGATGGTGCCGCGGCCCTGGCGCCACAAGAAGCCGACATGCACGGTGCCCGTATCAGGGTCCACGGCCACATGCTGCAGATAGGCACTCTCATCGCTGGGCCGGCCGTCGATGACCGGCCCGATGTGTTCCCAGTCTTCAGATCCGGGTGCCAGTCGGTCGAGCAGCGTCTGGGCCAAGCCGACGGTGCCTTCCCGCCGGAAGAAGAGCACGGTGCCGTCGGGCAACCCGACGAGTGCGGGATAGGTCACCGACTGGTTGGCCCCGCCCATCGGCGGTTCGATCCAACGATCGGTCCGGCCCGGTTCTGCCGTACGGATGTACCGCAGGCGGTCACCGTGCATGTTCCCCATGACATGGATGTGGCCCAACGGATCGCCGGCCACGGCGTACACGTTGTGGTTGTCGTCCTCGGTGGGGGAGTCGAGCGGGTTTCCTTCGATCTCACCCAGGTCGGTCGTGGTCCAGGGGCCGGAGTCCGAACGGACCCCCAGTACCGGTTGGCCTCCGTCGCCGACCCAGATCGCCAGCCGATCGGTCGCCGTCGACCAGAGATTGTCCTGGATGAACGCCCGCCCGTTGCGAGTGTCGACGTCACGTGCGTCCTCGCCCCGTGGGTCCCACCACACGGCCGCACCCACCAAGGCGCCGACCAGGGCCACGACCACCATCACCCGCAGCCACGTTCGCTCGGCGGGCGGATGGGGTGGCTCCATCATGCTCACGGTAGAGCCGCGCCCGACCAACGGGTCGGCACCTGGGCTGCGGCGTCGCCGGAGCAACCGTCGACGACAGCGGCGCGATCAGAAGTGATACGGGTAGTCGGTCCAGTCCGGGGCCCGCTTCTCCAGAAAGGCGTCGCGCCCCTCCTGGGCCTCGTCGGTCATGTAGGCCAGGCGGGTGGCTTCGCCGGCGAAGACCTGCTGACCCATCAGGCCGTCGTCGACCAGGTTGAGGGCGAACTTCACCATGCGCTGGCCGGTAGGGCTCTTGGCGTTGATCTCGTCGGCCCACTCGAGCGCAGTCGTCTCGAGGTCGGCGTGGGCGACGACGGCGTTCACCATGCCCATCTCGTGGGCCTGTTGGGCGGTGTAGGACCGGCCCAGGAAGAAGATCTCGCGGGCGAACTTCTGACCGACCTGACGGGCCAGGTACGCCGACCCGTAGCCGCCGTCGAAGCTCGCCACGTCGGTGTCGGTCTGCTTGAACACGGCGTGTTCGGCGCTGGCCAGGGTGAGGTCGCTCACCACGTGCAGGCTGTGTCCCCCGCCCACTGCCCAGCCCGGCACCACACAGATCACCACCTTGGGCATGATGCGAATGAGACGCTGCACCTCGAGGATGTGCAACCGCCCGGTGCGGGCCGGATCGATGCTCTCGGCCGACTCGTCGTCGGCGTAGCGGTAGCCGTCTCGCCCCCGAATTCGCTGGTCTCCACCCGAACAGAAGGCCCAGCCTCCGTCGCGAGGCGACGGTCCGTTGCCGGTCAGGAGGATAGTTCCCACGTCGGTGGCCATGCGGGCGTGGTCGAGGGCCCGGTGCAGCTCGTCGACGGTGCGCGGCCGGAAGGCGTTGCGCACTTCGGGTCGATCGAACGCCACCCTGACCGTGCCACCGGCGCGGCTGCGGTGGTAGGTGATGTCGGTGAAGTCGAAGCCGTCGACTTCGGTCCAGGCGTCGGGGTCGAACGTGTCGGAGACCATGGGCCGAATACTACGGACCGGTCACAACAGGCCCATATCGAGGCTGGCCCCCAACTCCAGTCCCAGCTCGGTTGCTGCCTCCAAGTGTTCGGCACCGACCTTCCCGACCACCAGCAGCGGTGGCCGAGCGACGGGCCAGCCGAGCCCGCTGATGATCCGCTCCACCGCCGACACCGCACCGGATCCGTCGTTGCCGGCCTTGACCAGCAGTTGGTAGGGCCGGCGAACCTGCTGCTCGAGCAGCGGGTAGTACACCCGATCCAGGAAGACCTTGAGCGCCCCGGACATGTATCCGAAGTTCTCGGGGGTGGCCAGCACCACCAGGTCGCTCCCCGTCACGTGGTCGACCGTTGCCTCCAGCGCATCGACTTCGACCACCGTCACATCGTCGATGTCGTCGTGGCGAGCGCCGGCCACCAAGGCGTCGACCAATGCCCGGGTTCCACCCGTCTGGGTGTGGCTCACGACCAGCATCACCGGCACGAGGGCGATGCTGTCACCCACCACAGCTCATCGCTAACCTCACAGCCATGACGAGGCGACGCACCCTCCGGTCGGGTCTGACCGCCGCGGGACTGGCCGTGGCTGTGGTGGCGGCAGGCTGTTCGTCGTCCGACACCGCCTCGTCCGACGACACGGCGCCTTCCTCCACCATCGAGGCAGCCGGCTCGAGCGCGGCAGATGACCCGGCACCGTCGACCACGCCGAGCACCACAACCGCCGCCCCCAACACCACGACCACCACGGAGCCGAGCCCTGCCTCGCTTCCTGTCGACTACGTCGATCACCAGAGTGAGCTCTACGGCGACCTCACCAACTGGTTGTGTCACCCCCTGGCCGACGACGACGTGTGCCGACGCGATCTGAGCGCCACCGCGGTCGCCGACGACGGCAGTACCGAGTTGGTGCCCCACGAGCCGGCCGCCGATCCAGCCGTCGACTGCTTCTACGTGTACCCCACGGTGAGTCGCGACCCGGGGTATCTGAGCGATCTCGAACCGGGCGAGAACGAGGAAATCCAAGCGGTCGTCAACCAGGCGGCCCGACTCAACCGCCACTGTGCCCTGTGGGCGCCCATCTATCGGCAGAACACCCTGGCCTCGCTCTTCGACACCGCGGTGGGCGACGAGCCCGAAGAGGGCACTCGCGAGGTGGCCTACGGCGACGTGCTCGACTCGTTTCGCCAGTACATCGCTTCGGTCGACGGCGACCGTGGTTTCATCCTGATCGGGCACTCCCAGGGTTCGGGGCTGCTGACACGGCTGATTGCCGACGAGATCGACGACGAGCCGGCGCTGCGGGACCGCCTGGTGTCGGCCTACCTCCTCGGGTCGAGCGTCGGGGTGCCCCAGGGTGAGGTGGTCGGCGGTCGGTTCGACAACGTCGCGTTGTGCACCACGGCCGACGACACGGGTTGTGTGGTGTCCTATGCCAGCTTCCGATCCACGGCGCCTCCCCCCGACACCAGCTTCTTCGGACGAGTGTCCGAACCCGGTCAGGTGGCGGCCTGTGTCGATCCGGTCGAGCTCATCGGCTCGGGACCCAGCTCCGAGCCCTACTTCGCCGGGGCCGAGCCGTACGCCGAAGGATTCGCAGGCGACGAGATCACCACCCCCTATGTGACCTATCCCGACTTCCTCGAACTTCGGTGTGTCGACGACGGTGAGTTCTCGTATCTCGAAGTCACCGTTCTCGGCGACCCGGCCGACAACCGCACCGACGACATCACCGGCGACCTCACGCCGGACTGGGGTCTCCATCTGGTCGACGCCAACATCGCCATGGGTGACATCGTCGCCCTGGCCGGACGGCAAGTCGCCGCCTTCACCGGCTGATACGAAGGCGACTTCGGTCGCGAACACTCACGGGGGTACCGTACGGCGAGCGGAGATGGCCTTGACCCGACGACCCCTGACACAGCTCAGCCTGCTGGCGAGCGCCCTCGTTGTCGGTCTCGTCGCGTCCCTGTTGGCCCCGGGCGGGCGGGTGGAAGCGGTGGCCCCCGACCTGGTGCCCACCATCTATGGCCCGATCAGCATCAGTGAGACCGCTCGGGAGGAGATCCCCGACGATCTGCTCATGGTCTACCGCGAAGCGGGGGCGGCATCGTCGTGTGCGCTGCCGTGGCCGATCCTGGCCGGAATCGCCGACACCGCCACCGATCACGGACGAGTGCACAACTCCGAACGTCGTCCCGATGGTGCGCTGTATCCCGCCATCGTCGGCCCGCCCCTCGATGGTCAGGATGGTCGCCGGCTCATCGAGGACACCGACGGCGGGCAGTGGGACGACGACACGGAGTGGGACCGAGCCGTGGGGTTGTTCCAGTTCATCCCCCAGACGTGGACTCACTATGCCGCCGACGGCAACGGCGATTCGGTCCGCGACCCCCAGAACGTATGGGACGAGGCCACAGCCGCCGCCGAGCATCTGTGCGACGAGGGCGGCGACGACCCCAGCACCGTCGATGAGGCCATCACCGTCTACTACGCAACCGATGCCTTCGTTCCCGACGTGTTGGCCGCCGCACTCCGCTACATCACACCCGGGGCTCCCGCCGCCAGCCAGGCCGACACCATCGGCATCGTGACCGCCGGCGATACCGGTGGACTCGCCCTGGTGACCGATCTACAGGATCCCACCCGTACCACCGAGGTGGGCTCACCGGGTGACAGCCCGCTGCTGGGCGACTGGGACGGCGACGGCGACGACGACATCGGCGTGGCCCGGTTCATCGAAGGCGCCAACGCATTGGTGTACGGCCCCGGCGACGCCGATGCCGACCTGGTCGTCGTCGGCCAACCCGGCGACGTGACCCTGGCCGGTGACTGGAACGGCGATGGCATCGACGAACCGGCCGTGTTCCGCTCCTTCAACGGTCGGGGCCGGTTTCTCCTCTTCGACGCCGAGGGCGAAGCCCTGGGTCCGATCGACTTCGGCCGCCGTAGCGATCAACCGGTGGTGGGCGACTGGGACGGTGACGGAACCGACGAACCCGGTGTGTACCGCACCAACGGCTCCCAGGGCACCAGTTGGTTCCTGCGCTCCGACGGCAGCGGCAACTCGATCGGGCGGGCCATCGCGGTGGGGGAGCAGGACGATCGGGCCGTCATCGGCGACTGGGACGGCGACGGCGTCGACACGCTCGGGCTCCATCGTCCGCGGCGGCCCGACGGTTCCGAACCAACCTTCACCGTGTTCGACCGCGACGGTCAGCCGGTCGGACCGCCGGAAACCCTCACCCTCGACGGTGAGGTCGTCGCCGGGCGGGCACCAGCCGCCAACGTGGTCGAGGAGACCGTCGAGCTCCCGCCGGAGGAGACGGCGGTCATACTCACCAACCCGGGGGTGGAGTATTTCGGCATCCGTTCCGGGCCCGACGACATTCAGCTGCGCCTGTGGCGAGTGAACGGCATCATCATCGAGGAGGGAATCGTCAACAACGTGGCCGCCATGGTGCAGGCCGCGGCCGCCGACGGCTTCAACATCACCGCGTGGGGATGGCGCAGCCACGAGCGCCAGATCGAACTTCGCCGCCAGAACTGCGCTGATGTCTGGGAGGCCCCGGCATCGTCGTGCACCCCGCCCACCGCGCGTCCGGGCACCTCGCGCCACGAGTTCGGGCGGGCCCTCGATGTGCACGTCGACGGGCAGGCCATCTCGGCCTCGTCGCCGGTGTTCGCCTGGCTCCGAGACCACGCCGCTGAGTACGGGCTGTTCAACCTGCCGTCAGAGCCATGGCACTGGTCCGACAACGGCGGCTGACCCGGCCGGCGTGCAAGACTTGGTCATGACCGAGTGCGTGACCACCAGAGTCGACGGCGGTGTGGCGCGAGTGGTGCTCGACGACCAGGCCACCCGGAATGCCCTCAGCGCCGCGGTGATCGACGGGCTGATCGACACGCTGGCCGGACTGGCGCTGGATCGAGACGTCGACGTGATCGTGATCTCCCACGTCGGGCCCGCCTTCTCCGCCGGTCACGACCTCCGGGAGATGACCGACCGCGACCTCCCGTTCTATGAGCACCTGTTCGACCGATGCGCCGTCCTCATGCAGTCGGTGCACCAGGTTCCCCAACCAGTGGTGGCCCAGGTCGACGGGGTGGCCACCGCCGCCGGTTGTCAGTTGGTGGCCAGCTGTGACCTGGTGGTGGCGTCGGAGCGATCGAGCTTCGCCACACCGGGGGTCAAGATCGGCCTGTTCTGTTCCACCCCCATGGTGGCGCTCAGTCGATCGATCGGGCAGAAGCGGGCCATGCAGATGCTGCTCACCGGCGTCCCCATCAACGCAGCCACCGCTGCGGAATGGGGGCTGGTCAACACCGTCGTCGACCACGAAGACCTGGCCGACGAGGTCGACGCCCTGGTCGAGGGGCTACGACGCTTCAGTCCGCACACCCTGGCGCTGGGTAAGGCCGCGTTCTACCACCAGATCGAACAATCAGAAGCCGACGCCTACACCTTCACCCGCCAGGTGATGAGCGCCAACGCCGCCGACGAGGTCGCCGCCGAGGGCATCAGCGCCTTTCTCGACAAACGCAGCCCGAGCTGGCCCGACCGTCGCCCGTGACACTCGAACGCGGCAACGTTCGCGTCCTGACCGGAATCGACGAGGGGGCGTACCCCCACGGCAACTCCGTCCTGGTGACCGGAGAGGACGAGAGCGTGCTGATCGATCCATCGCTGTCGGTTGCCCGGTGGGGTGGCGTCGAATCGGTCGATCGGGTGGTGCTCAGCCACGTACACGAGGATCATGTGGCCGGGTTGGCTCAGTTCGCCGGGGTGCCGGTGCACGCCCATCGCGAAGATGTGGGGGCGCTGACCAGCCTGGAGGCCATGATCGCCTCGTACGGTCTCGACCCGGGCGCCGAGGCCGCGTTCGCCGACATCTTGGTCGACGAGTTCAACTTCGTGGCTCGCCCCGACGTCGTCGCCTACGAGGACGGGGCGATCTTCGAGGTCGGGGGATCAACCATCGAGGTGATCGCCACCCCTGGTCACACCCCGGGGCATTGCTGCTTGTTGGTGCAACCCGAAGCGGTGCTGTACCTGGGCGACATAGAGCTCACCGGCTTCGGGCCGTACTACGCCGATCGCCACAGCAGCCTCGACGCCTTCGAGGCATCGATCGAGCGGTGCCGTCACATCGAGGCCGAGTGGTTCGTGACCTTCCACCACAAGGGCACCTATACCGATCGGTCGGCCTTTCTGGCTCAGCTCGACGTGTTCGCCGCGGCCATCGAACGCCGCGACGCGCTACTTCTCGACTACCTGACCGAACCCCAGACCATGGCGCAGCTGGTGCAGCGCCGGGTGTTGTACCGGCCCCATGTCGAGTTGGCCTGGCTGGATTCGGCCGAGCGGCGCACCATCGAGTTGCACCTCGACCGTCTGGTGCAGCGGGGTCTGGTCCGACCCGACGGCGACCACTGGACCCTCACGTGACCTGACCACCCCGGGTCGCCCTGATCACCCCCGATCACACCTGATCACCCTCGCCGCCGCTCACCGCCGCTCATTGCCGCTTCTGGTAGTGCCACGACAGCCACCAACTGACGCGGCACTACCAGAACGCTGGGGTTGGGAACCGCGGTGGGCCGCTCAGATGGTGAACTGGCTGGCCGAACGGCCGGCCAGGTGGGGTTTGACCAAGTCGGCGATCACCTGTTGATGAGCCGGGTGTTGCTGGTAGCTGTCCCAGCCGGCCCGGTCGGCGAACTCGGCCACCACCGCTACCTGGGCGTTGTCGGCCGCGAAACCCAGGTCGGTGCCCACCTGATAGCCGACGATGCTCTCGATCTGGTCGGGGAGGGCACGAAGTGCATCGACAAGTATGTCGATGGCATCAGACGACGTGTCGGGGCGGAAATCCAGCAACACCACGTGACGGAGCATGGCCGGGACCCTATCGCAGCCCGTGTTCTCGAGGTTGGTGGGGTCGATGGGGTCGGTGGGGGCAGTGTTGCTGACGGGGCTTGTGACAAACGTTACATGTCGCCCGTTTGTCATCTTCGACATGAAACCGTAACCTGCGACCTTCGTACCTGACCGACTGACCCCGTCGGGCGCGCCACATCGACACTGCGTCTGTGGCCGTGCTGATTCCCCCGGGTCGCCGACCAGCCCTCCGTAAGGACCTCCGTTCTCCTATGCGTTCCCCACGATCGACCATGACTGCCGGCATCGCCGCTCTGGCCACGTTCCTCAGCGTTTGGGCCGGGCCGGTGGCCGCCAACTCCGAGGGTTTCGCCGTTGCCGAGACCTCCCGCCTGAGCCAACAACAAGAGACGGTCGAGGCCATCCCGCTCTCGGCGGCCACCCGGACCGAGCGGTACACCCACCGATCCGAGTTGATGATCGAGCTCGACACCGCCCGTTTCGCGCTCAACCATCACGCCGGCACCTGGGCCAGCTTCACCGAGGACCGCCAGCGCCTGGGGCGCCACATCGCCGGTCTCAACGGTGTGCAGCGCAAGATCGACACCTCGGTCGAACGGATCGAACGACTCGAAGAAGAAATCACCGCCGTGGAAGCGTCCTTGATCACCGACGACACGGTGGCCGACCTCGACAACTTCGGCCTCGACTACGCCGTGTTCCCCATCGAGGAGACCACCGAGTTCGTCGACAGCTGGGGAGCGGCTCGATCCGGCGGCCGAGGCCACAAGGGCACCGACATCCTCGGCCCGTACGGCTCCGAGCTGCGAGCCATCGAGGACGGCGTCATCGAGCGCACCAGCAACAGCGCCCTGGGCGGCCTGTCGCTGTACCTGAAGGGCGACTCGGGAGCCCGGTACTTCTATGCCCACCTGTCGTCGTTCGCCGACATCAGCGATGGCGATCGGGTGTATGCCGGCGAGGTCGTGGGCCTCAACGGTGATTCGGGCAACGCCCGCGGCACCCCCCACCTGCACTTCCAGTGGGCGCCCGATGGCGGCGAGTCCTGGCGTAATCCGTATGCGCTGCTCGAAGCAGTGTGGGCCCAGGACCGACAGGTGTCGCTCCCGCGGCGCTGACACGGGTCGGGCCATGACCAACGGGGGCGATGAGGACGTGAACCGAACTCAGCGATCAGCGGAACTGGGTGAGCACAGCCTCGGATCCGTCGGCCAGACCAAGCACCGCGGCACCGCCCCCGGTGGTGAAACCGAACGTGGGCAACTCGATGCTGTCGGGTTCGGTCCCGGCCAGGCTGCGGGCCAAGCGGACGACATCGATGATGGTGAGCTCGTCGTCGACCGTGAGAGCGTCGCTGATGCCGGCCGCCAGCCGGTTGAAGGTGATGGGGTTGCGGGTCGACTGGATGTCGGCCATCACGGTACGCAGGAACAGTTGCTGCCGCTGCACGCGACCGAAGTCCGACGTGGGGTCCTGCACCTCGACCCCGTCGATCACCTCGGTGAAGAACCGGCTCCTCACGTAAGCCAGCGCTTGGGTGCCATCGAGATTCTGGACGCCGGCCTCGGGTACATCGAGCCCCGAGTTGCGATCGAACGATGGGTGCTCGAATTCGATGTCGACACCACCCAGGGCGTCGACGATCGACCCGAAACCGACGAAGCCCACGGCCACGAAGTGGTGGGTGGGGATACCCAGGTTCGACTCGGTGGTGCGCACCAGGCGGGCCGGCCCGCCCTGGATGGCCGCGTTGATGCGCCCTTCCCGGCCGGTGCCCGAGATCGTCACCCACAGGTCGCGCGGTATGGCCATCATCGTGTTGCCATCGGGATGGGTGGGCAGCACCAAGAT
>JBPCTQ010000107.1:0-27393 GCA_051011595.1 Acidimicrobiales bacterium | reverse complement strand
CTGCCTCGCCGCTATCGCACGATCATCGTGGCGGGCGCGTTCGGTGTCGGCAGCGACCGGGCCGAAGACCTGGAGGGTCTTCGCCGCCTCTACACCCACCTCGAACCCGGCGGATTGCTGGTCATCGACCATCACCTCCCCAACCTGGCCGACGCCAACACCTGGAACGACTGGATAGAGGAGCCGGATCTGCCGCGCACCGTCTCCGACCAGCGGATGCGCCGTACAGCCGCCGACGGCACCGACCTGGAGCTGCACACTCGACTGATGCGGTTCGACCCCCTCGAGCAGACGGCGGTGGTGGAGATGGAGATCGTGCACTCCTCGGGCGACGAGGTACTGGCATCGGAACGCCACCGTGTCGACTTGGGGCTCTACTTCAAGAGCGAGATCGAGCTGATGCTGCGCCACGTCGGCTTCTCCGACATCGAGGTGACCGCCTTCGGCGAGGACCGGGCACCCGACCCCTGGAACGACGCCCGCATCGCCATCCAGGCACGACGCGACTGACGGCGCATCGGCCTAAGCGCCGAGCACCGCCTGCGTGCCGCCATCGACGGCCAGCGTCACACCGTTCACGAACGAGGCATCGTCGGATGCCAGGAAGGCGGCGGCCGCCGCGATCTCCGACGGCAGGCCGAGTCGACCCGCCGTCTGTTTTGCGGCCCGTGCCTCGACACCACCAGGCAACGTCTCCAGCCACGCCAACAACCCCGGCGACTCGATCATCCCGGGTGCAATCGCACAGGCCCGCACCCCTTCGCGGCCGTGTTCGAGGGCCAACGCCTTCACCAGCGCCTGCACTCCCGCCTTGGCCGCGCCGTAGGCCGACAGGCCGTCGACGGCGTTGATGCCCGCTCCCGACGATGTGGCCAGAAACACCCCACGACCCGCTTCGAGGAACACGGGAATGGCTGCCCGCGATCCGTTCCACACCGCGTCGAGATTGAGGGCTCGCACTTGCTCGTATTGTTCGTCGCCGGTGTCGACGAACGGAGTCGGGAACGCCCCACCGGCATTGGCGTGATACACGTCGAGCCGCCCGAACACCTCCAACGAGCGCTCGACGAGTGTTGTGGCCGCGTCCGGCTGCGTCACGTCGACCGTGACCACTTCGATCGGTCCGGTGGCATCGCCGGCCAAGGCGTCCAGGCCTTGGGGATCGAGGTCGGCGGCGACGATCGAGGCCCCTTCGGCGTGGTAGCGCTCGACACAGGCCCGGCCGATACCGGCACCGGCCCCGGTCACCACGATGGCGCGACCTTCGAGTCGTCGCCTGCTCTCCGCACTGACATCACTCTCACCCATGAGGGCGATAGTGACACGCCGGCCCGCCCGAGTCGCAGTTGCCGGTGCTGGAGCCGCTGGGTTCGATGGGGCACACTGGTCGGCGACCGAGGAGCACCACCATGACCGACGTGACCGAGGCGAAGTCCGACTTCCTGGACGCCGACATCCGTACACCCGAGATGGAGATGGCCGAGACCGGCGGCGATGTGCCCGAAGCCGCCGACCTGGCCATCGACGACATCAACCCGGCCAATCCGCACCTCTTCAAAGAGGACCGGTGGCGCGACCACTTCGCTCGCCTGCGGGCCGAAGACCCGGTGCACCTCAACGAGCTCGAGACGTCCGGCCGCTACTGGTCGGTCACGAAGTACGACGACGTGCGGGCCGTCGACGGCGACTGGGAGACATTCTCGTCGGCGCGCGGCATCACGTTGGGGCTTCCTCCCAGCCCGGAGAACGACGCACGATTCCAGCGCATCACCTCGTTCATCTCGATGGACCCGCCCACCCACACCGAGCAGCGCAAGACCGTGCGGGGTGTCTCGGCGCCGAGCAACCTCAAGAACCTCGAGCCGCAGATCCGCGAACGCACCATTGCCGTTCTGGATTCGTTGCCCGAAGGCGAGACCTTCGACTGGGTCGACACGGTGTCCATCGAGCTGACCACACTGCTGTTGGCCACCCTCTTCGACTTCCCGATGGAAGATCGTCGCAAGCTCACCCGCTGGTCCGACATCGTCTTCGCGGTGCCCGAACCCGGTGGTGTGGTCGAGACCCAGCAGCAGAAGATCGACGAGATGATGGAGTGTGTCGGCTACTTCGAGGGCTTGTGGGCCGAGCGCCGCGAGAACCCTGGGTTCGATCTGGTCTCCATGCTCGCCAACGGCGAGGCCACCAAGGACATGCCCACCGTGGCCCATCTCGGGAACCTGTTGTTGTTGATCGTGGGCGGCAACGACACGACCCGCAACACGATGTCGGGCAGTGTGTACGGGCTCAACAGGTTCCCCGATCAGTACGACAAGCTGATCGCCGACCCCGGACTGGTGCCGAACCTGGTGCCCGAGATCATCCGCTGGCAGACACCGCTGTCGTACATGCGCCGCACCGCCACGCGCGACTGCGAGATCGGCGACAAGAAGATCCGCAAGGACGACCAGATCCTGATGTGGTACCTGTCGGCCAACCGCGACGAAGACGTCTTCGCCGATGCCGACGCACTCGACCTCGAACGCCACAATGCCGACCGCCACCTCTCGTTCGGCTACGGCATCCACTTCTGTATGGGCAGTCGCCTCGCCGAGTTGCAGCTTCGGGTGCTTTGGGAAGAAGTTCTCCAGCGGTTCGAGCGCATCGAGATCCAGGACGAGCCGGAGCGCACCTTCTCGTCCTTCGTCCACGGCTACACCCGCCTGCCGGTCACCGTCACTCGCCGCTGATCGGCCGACCCTCCACGTACTCCTGTGTCAGCGGCGGGTGCGGATCACCACCAGTGAGTCGTTGGCCGACTCGGCGCCCCATATCTCGCCCGGGCGGCCCAGGATCTGGCGGACATCGCTCGGGTTGGCGGGCAGGGCAAAGGTGTCGAAGACCTCCGCCGTCGGGTCGAAGCGGTGAATGGCATTCCCGCCGAAATCGCTGACCCACACCTGATCGAGCTCGTCGACATAGACGGCGTAGGCCGACGGGTTGCTGCCGGGCAGCGGCCAGACATCCCACTCCTCGCCTTGAGGGCGGTACCGGCTGAGCTGACCGGAGTTCCATTCACTCACCCAGATCGACCCCTCCGAGTCAGCCCACACCCGGCGGGCACCCTGGGCGGGGGTCGGCGGTTCGAGTTCGAGCACCGAACCGTCCTCGCTGACGAACCCCACGTAACTCCCGGCCAATGAGGCGAAGTAGATGTCGCCCGTCGGGGTCGCCGTGATGCCGTACGGGCCCGTTCCCCGCGGCGACGAGAACACCTCGACCTGACCGACGTCGGGATCCAACACCCCGTGAAAGCCGTTCTGGCCGGTGAACCACAAGCGTCCACTCCCGTCGAAGGCCGCCGTGTTCAGGTTGGCGTTCGAAGCGTCGGCCGGGAGGGGGTAGACGGTCACCTCGTCGCCCTGACCGACGCTGACGATGGCGTTCAACCCGCCGTCGGTGATCCACGCCAGACCGTCGGGGCCCACGATCACCCCATGGGGAGCCGAACCCGGGCCGAGTGGGATGTGGCGGGTCTCGCCGGTCTCGGGGTCTAGGTGGCCGAGTGCCTCGGCCCGCTGAGCGGTGTACCACACCCCACCGTCGGTGGCCGGGGCGACGTCGTGGGGTCGCGAACCGGCCGGCACCGGGAAGGACATCACCTCGAGCTGGTCGGCGGGCACGGGTTGCGGTGGTGATGTCGGCGCCGAGGTGGAGGCTGTTGTCGGCGTCGCCGGTGCGCTGGCCGCGGGGGCCGTTTCTCCGTTGATCGTGACCTCGGCAACCGCGCTCGTGGTGGTGGCGGCCACGCTGTCGTCGTCGTTGTCTTCGGCGTCCGCGCACCCGACCACCAGCACTGCTGCGGCCAGAACGGCTGCCGTCGCCATACGACTCATCCGGGCATTCCTCCCGATCGATGAATGCCGACAGTACCCGCCGCCTGTCCGAACCAAAGGTCGAGGAACCGCCCGATCACATCTGGCCGAGGGGCCGGTGTGTGCGCTGGTGCTCCTTCAGATGAAATTGTTCGGCGAGTCGTCGCCACCAGCGGCCGGAGAGGCCGAGCGCGCCAGCCATTCGGGGTAGCCCATGGCTTGGCCCGCACTGGGTTCGAGCGGCACCGGGCACGCCGCGGTGGCCACGACGGTGCGCCATGCGGCCCGCAGCGCATCCTGGCGGACCGAGGGTGGGCCGAACGAGGCGAACGCAAGCGTCCAGCCCTGCCGATCGCCGACGCTGACCGAGGCGACCTCGACGTCACATCCGGTGCCAGTCGCCGGCACATCCGGCGAGAAGGCGACCTCGGATCCGGTCTCGGAGAACCGTCGCTTCACCACTACTTTGTGGACGTCGACCCAGATCCCCTTCTCGCCCAACTCAACGAGGCCCTCGGCGGGGCTCCACTTCCGCCACACTTCGAGCGAACCGGCAAGGCCCCCATCAAGCTCGATCAGCCCGCCCCGCAGCCGTCGAACCTTGAGTTCCAAGGTGTGCCCGAAGCGACGCTTCACGCCGATGTCGTCCCGACCCTCGAGTAGGTACGTGTCGTAGCGCTCCTGGACCATGCCGGAGCCGACAAACCAACTCAGCACCTCCGGAGGAATCGATCCGGGGAAGAACCAACGGACCTCGGTCGTGTCCGACACCGAGACGGCGGCAGGGTCGACCGGTTGGTCGGCCGACCGGGCCTCGGCGTTGAGCAATGGCACCGTGCTCGGCTCGGTGACGGTCACCCAGCCAACCTCTGCGGTTCGGTCGCTTCGCCGGTCGACTCCGCGTACTGGCCTGCGTTGTCGTCTTTGCCTGCGGAGCAGATCGCTCGCCGCATGTACGAACCTCCAAATGGATCGGCGATCTTCGTGTGACCGTGACACGACGCTAGATCGGCACGTAGTCGGGCCCAAGAGTCGAAGGTCCCGGCCGTCGACGTGCCTTGCTCAGCACCGTCGCTGCTCTCCTGCCGTCAGGCGCCTGCTTCGGCGAGTGATTCGCCGCCACCGGCCTCCTCACCATCCTCGTCCTCGCCGAACTTGCTGCCCATCCACGTACCGAACGGTGCAGCCACGACGATCTGCAGGAAGATCAGAACGGTCACCACACCGAGGATTTCCGGGTCGTTGTTGAAGGCGATGGCCACCGCAGCAAAGGAGGGGCCGGAGTTGCTTCCTGGCTGGATCATCGCGGTGGCCGCCCTGTTGCGGTAATCACCCGTCGAAAGGAAGTAGCCGACGGCGATCATCACGAGCGGGAAGATGGCACCGGCGATCAGGACCCGATCGCCGATGAGGTCGATGATGATCCGCCAGCTGCCGAGCAGCGCCAGAACCACCACAGCCAGGAAGGCCGGGCCGCTGATCTTCTTGGCGGTCTCGTTCCACTCGAGGGCGCTCGTCTCGTTCCAATACCGGATGAGCAGACCGACCACGAACGGCAGAACCTGCAAGAACACGATCGTCTTGATCAGATCGGCCACCGGAAGCGAGACCTCGTCACCCAGATCGGCCGCCTCGATGATGAGGTTGGCGGTCGGGGCGAATGTGAACGAGCCCACGACGGCGAGCAACACCTGCAAGACCGCACCTGTGGTGACATCGCCTTTGGCCCCCATGACGAACTTGACGCCGAGCGGTGCGCCCGCCACCGAGGCCAGCAACACCATGGCGATGAAGGCCGGAGTGTCGAGGTCGAAGATCTCGGCCAAGCCCCATCCAACGAGCGGTCGGATCACCAATGCGGCGATAAGCACCATGATCAGCAGCGACCAGCGCGACAGCACCGAGCCGATAGCGGCAAAGGTGGTGGTGAAGCCGGCCGACACCATCGTGGCGACGATCATCACCACCAGGAAGACGTTGAGCAACGCCCCCATCAGCTCCTGAACATCCATTGACAGCTCCCTCTTCTATCGATCATCACCCTCGCCCCGGTCCTTTGGTGCGAGCGGTCTGGGCCAACGTACGGGACGACTCTTCGCACGAATAGAGCTGACGAGCCTTTCACCCGGGTGAACCCAAGGCGGAGAAAGAATCCCGAGCGACCGTGGTCGCCTCTCGACTGACGTCGGGAATCGGCCACCGGCGAGGCCCAGCGGTAGTCTGCGACAAATGGTTGATGTCGGTACCGACCCCGCCGCCACGTTCGAGTCGCCGGTCATCGCGCGCACCAAGCTGCTCCCGCCGCGGGTCCGCGCAGAAACGGTGGATCGTCCTGCGCTGGTTGCCCGCCGACTGGACTCACGGGCCCGACTCGGAGTCATCTCGGGCCCCGCCGGCTCGGGCAAGTCGACGCTGCTCGCCCAGTGTCATGCCGATGACCCGTTCGCGGCGTGGCTGTCGCTCGACTCAGCCGACAACGACCCGGTGGCTCTGTGGTGGTCGATGATCGGTGCCATCCGCACGGTCATCGGCGATTTCAGCGGAACGCACCAATCCCGGCTGCTGGCGGCCGGCGCCGGGGCCATCGACGACATCGTCGTCTCGGTGTGCAACGAGCTCGCCGAGCGGCAGACGCCGATCCACGTGCTGATCGACGACGTACACGTCATCGAGAACGTGACCTGCCTCCGCTCACTGCACCGGTTCGTGGCGGCGCTGCCCGACGGTGCCCGGGCGACCATGACCTCGCGCCGCTCCGGGCCGATACCGCTGGCTCGGCTACGCGTCAGCGGCGATCTGGTGGAGATCGGCACCGTCGACCTCGCCCTGTCGACCGACGAAGCCCACCGCCTGTTGACCGCGTACGGTTCTTCGCTCGATGAGGAGCACTTCGACATCCTGGTCGAACGCACCGAGGGTTGGCCTGCCGGTCTCCACCTCGCCGGCCTGGCCGCCACCCAAGCCCCCGATGCCCAGGCGTTCGCGGAGGACTTCCGCGGAACCGACCGTGACATCGCGGCGTACCTGCTCAGTGAAGTGCTCGGGTCGGTCTCCCACGAAGACCGAGATTTCATCATCGAGACGTCGATCTTGAGCCGACTCACCGGCGATTTGTGTGACGCGGTGACGGGCCGGTCCGGCGGCGCGGAGATCCTCGCTCGACTCGCGGAGGCCAACGCCTTCGTCATCCCTCTCGATCGGGCCGGCCGCTGGTACCGCTACCACCATCTGTTCGGCGAGCTGGTCGCAGCCGAACTGCGGCACACAACTCTCGACGAACAACTCCTCCACGGCCGGGCCTTCGAATGGCTGAGCGCCGACGGCCAGATTGCCGCGGCCATCCCCCACGCGCTGGCGGCCGGCGAGACCCGTGCGGCCGCGGATCTGGTGTGTGGACACTGGCCGGGCATGATGGATTCGGGCCGCAACCACACTGCGCTGGCACTGCTCGCTCAGTTCGAGCCCGAGTACATCGCCGAGCACCAGCCGCTCGCAATAGGTGCCGCTTCGTTACACGCGGTCACCGGCAACTCGGCCGAGGCGATGCGGTGGCTCGACATCGCCGAACACACAGAATTCGACGGGCCGCGACCCGACGGAATGGCGAGCGTGGCGTCGTCGTTCGCCATGGCGCGCGGCACCATCGCCCCCAATGGCGTCGATGCGGCTCTGGCCGATGGCTTCACCGCACTCGAGATCGAACCAGCCGGCAGCCCGTGGCGGATGCTTGCCATCTTGATAGTCGGCCGCTCACTCGTGTGGCGGGGCGACGTCGAGGAGTCGATCGAGTACCTCGAGGAGGTCGAGCAGAGTCCTGTCGCCAACCAGCACAGCTACGCGCTCGCCGAGAAGTCACTGGCTCAACTGAGTCGCGGCGACGCCGAACAGGCGTTGGTCACCGCCGAATCAGCCCGCGAAGTATTGCGAGAGGCAGGCGGAGAAGACATGTTCATGGGTGCCACCATCCATGCGGCGGCCGCACTGGCGGCCATCGATCTCGGCGACACACGAGCAGCACGGATCGCGCTCAGAGCGGCCAGTCGCCCGATGGCCGCCGTCGGGCAAGCAGTGCCGTTGGACGCCACACGCGCTCGGCTACTCCTGGCCCGCGCCGCCCTCGCGCTGGGCGAGGAAGAGCTGGCACGCCAGTACCTCAACGACTCGAAGCCCGTCATCGACTCCATCGAAGACATGGGTGTGATGCGAGACCAGTACGCCGAACTGGTGGCACGCGTCGACATCTCACCCCCCCAAGACCACAGCGCCCCGGCCCCAGACATCGACTTCACCGAGCGCGAGCTCGATGTGATCGCGATGCTGCCGTCGCCGCTGACCACACGGGAGATCGGCGAAGAGCTCTACCTTTCCCGGAACACGATCAAGACCTATCTGCGCCGCGTGTATCGGAAGCTGAACGCATCGTCGCGCCAGGAGGCGGTCCTCATCGCCGACGAGATGGGCCTGCTCACGGATCGGGCCGCCTCCGGCGGCAGGCCGCCGTCACCCGACTGAGACGGTCATCCCGCCGAGGTGCTTTCACCCGGGTGATCGTGCCCGATCCCATTCACGCGCGCTCGGCGCCATGACAGGCTCGCCCCATGGCTGATCAACCCAACATCGTGTTCATGCTCGCCGACAACGTCGGATCCGGGGACCTGAGTTGTTTCGGGAACCTCAATCCCACGCCTCGCCTCGACCAACTGGCGTCGGAAGGGATCCGCTTCACGAACTTCAACACCGAGGCTCAATGCACACCGACTCGTAGCGCGCTGATGACAGGAAGAATGCCGGTCCGCTCCGGCACCTTCTCGGTTCCGCTCGGGGGGTCTGCCCCGTACGGCCTCTGCCCGTGGGAATACACCATGGGTGATCTGCTCTCCGACGCCGGGTACTCCACAGCGATGTTCGGCAAGTGGCACCTGGGCAAAACCGAGGACCGGATCCCCACGGCCCAGGGCTTCGACGAGTGGTTTGGCATCAGTGAATCCTCCGACGAGGCGGGCTGGACCGCTCATCCGCTGTATCCCGACTACATGCCGCGCCCCAAGATCAAGCAGGCAGTGAAGGGCCTGCCTTTCGAGGAGGTCGACGACTTCAACCTCGAGACCCGACCCCTCTTGGATGAAATGATCACGGACAAGACGATCGACTACATCCGCCGCAAGCATGCCGAAGATGCGCCGTTCTTCACGTACGTCGGCTTCACCAACGTGCACCCGCCGGTCATCCCCCACCCGGATTTCGAAGACGCCACCAACAGTCCGCACGGCGGACCGAAGGCACTGGCCGAGCTCGACTACCGAGCCGGTCAGATCCTCGACACACTCGACGAGCTCGGCATCGCCGACAACACGATCGTGGTCTGGGCCAGCGACAACGGCAGTGGTGCCACCAGCGGTGAGTCGTTCGGAACGGGCGGCTTCTGGAAGGGCTGCTTCGGTGGCGGGTGGGAAGGCTCGTACCGAGCGCCGGCCATGATCCGGTGGCCGGGCAAGATCGAAGCCGGCGTGGTCACCGACGAGATCGTCGCCGCCCTCGACTGGCTCCCGACTGTCGCCGGCCTCACCGGCCACGCCGACAAGGTGCCCACCGACCGACCGATCGACGGCATGGACATGTCGGGCTTCATGCTGGGCCAGTCCGACACCTCGGGACGCGACTTCTACCTCTACCTGGGGGTGGACACCGAGCCCATCTCGGCCAAGTGGAAGACGTTCAAGGTTCACTTCCGCTACACCGAGGAGTACTCGTGGACGGCGCCGTACATCAAGCGTCAGGTCCCGATGGTGATGGATCTGATCAACGACCCTCACGAGGAGATCGACCTGATGGATGCCGAGCTCACCTATGCCTGGGTGATCGGCCTTGCGTCGCAGCCGCTGATCGACTTGCAGATCAGCGCCGCTCAGCATCCGCACATCCAACCCGGTGAGGATTTCCAGGGCTACGTCTGACCGGGTCGGGCTACCGGCGGGATCGGGCTGACTGCAGCGGCCCGCGCCGGCCGACCCCTACCTGGTTGTTCCGGCGATCGTCACAGCGAGCTCTCCCGAACCAGGGGATGGTGCCAGCACCGGAACGCCCCGGCGTACTGGTACACGGCATCGAAGGGTGTCTCGATGACCTCCTGCCCGGCCGCTCGCAGCCCATCGGCGAGGTAGTCCAGGCCGCTGGCGATCATGATGGTCTGTTCATCGATCACCAAACCGTTGCAGGCCAGCTTCTCCTTGGCGTCGGCGAACGGGACATCCAACAGCTCCCAGTCTTCCAGGAATGCGGGTAGACCGTCGACAAAGGCCTCGCGGCAGACGATCGCCAAGCCGGGCCTGGGCGTGGCCAGGCAACAGTCGAGATGCAGGAAGTCATCGGTCAGGCGGACCTCGTGCACGCGGTACTCGCTACCGAGGTAACCCCGCAGCCAATCGACGCCGGCCGTGTTGCTGGCGTTGCCGGAGACGCCGACATAGATGTCGCGCCCGAGCAGAAAGACGTCTCCGCCTTCGAGGAACGGACCCGGCCCCCATCCCCCATCGCCACCCTCGGGCTGAGGCGACGCAGGCGGCACGGAGACGATCTCGGCATCGCTGTCGGCGAGGCGACCGGCCAGAGCGCGGCGTATGCCAAAACGCTCCCGCCGCCGCACGGGTAGGAACGGCTCGGTCTCGATGAAGCGGTTTCCGATCACCACTATCGGGTCCCTGGGAAAGAACTGAACCGCGCTGGCCGGGAAGAGACCATCCATGTACGCGAGCTCGGCCGCGTCGACCGGTTCGGGCCGATGGACGGTGACACCTCGGCCTTCGAGAATGGCGACTGCTGCCTCCATTTGTTGGCACAGCTCGGCGAACGTCGCTGGATCGGCGTCCTCGAGTGTCTTGCCGAGGTTCGCCTCCATGAACCGCAGGCCTTGCTCGGGCGCGTACTTGTAGATCGCCTTGGGAATCTCGTGCGGGATCTTGAAGTACGGGATGCCGCAGACGACCTCCCTCAGCGTTCCCCACTCGTGGTTGACCTCAATCCTCGCCATCGGGCAGCTCCTTGTCTCGAATCGGGGCAGGGTACCAATCGAAGGCACAGGGAATCGGTTCTGGCGGAGCGGCGCAACTGCTGTGACAGGGTTGATGGGTGGAGTCCGGTGAATCCTCAGTGCTCGCCAGCCTCGACGTTGCTCATGGCCAGTTCGGCTCGCTCCTGGCGAGGGTCTCCGCCGACGACTGGGAGCGGCCGACTCCTTGTGATGAGTGGGACGTCAGGGCGCTTGCCGACCATGTCGCCAGCGCGGCGCGCATCTACACCGCGTTGCTCGAGGGTCTCCCGTTCGCGCGGGCCATGAGCACGGGCTCGGCGGTCGTGCCGGCCACGGTGGATCGCGCCGCGAACTTCGCGTCGGCATCGGCCAGCTGCGGGGCGCTCTCGCTTCACGCGGTGCGATGGGAACGGTTTGTGAAGTGCCTGGTGGTTCGGTGACCGGCGAGGGGCTGGCGACTGTCCGGATCTTCGATGTGACCGTTCACTGCTGGGATCTGGCTCGGGCCATCGGCGGGTCCGAAGACCTGCCTCGATCGATCGTCGATCATGCGTGGAGCTACGCCGTCACCCACTACCCCCGAGATCAGTCGGGCCGGCCCGACACCCACACCACCCCGAACGACAATCCGGACGACACACTGGTGGCGCTACTCATGCTCACCGGCCGATCCCCCGAGGGCGGCACTCGGGAGTGACGGCGGCCATCCCGTTGGTTCGGTGGTCGCCTCGAGGTGGCAAGATCACTGGTCCGAGTCCGAGCCCGACCAATTCGCCTGTGTCACGCTGATGTACGCACGGTCCGTCGACACCGAAGTGGAGTACCCATGGCCATTGATCTCGATTTCTCCGATCGTGTCGCAGTCATCACCGGAATCTCGGCCGGTGGTCTCGGCGAGGGCATCGCCCGCCGATTCGCCCAGGCGGGAGCACACACCGCGCTGCTCTACCGTTCGGCGGCATCACACGCGGGAGATCTGGCCACCGAACTGGCGGACGCCGGGAGCCGATCGGTGGCCATCGGCGCCGACCTGACCGACGAACAGGCCGTCGAGGAAGCGTTCTCGGAGGTGGCCAGAGAGTTGGGACGCGTCGACTGCCTCGTGAACAACGCCGGAGTGCAGCCGGTGACACCACTCGAGCAGATGTCGACCGAGCAGTGGCGCTCGGTCATCGACACCAATACGGCCTCGACGTTCCTCGCCACCCGAGCCGCCGCTACCCGAATGCCCGAGGGCGGATCGATCACCCACATCGCATCGATCGAAGGGCATCGCATGGCCCACGGTCACGCCCACTACTGCGCCTCGAAGGCCGCCGTGCTCATGCACGCCAAAGCCGCCGCGGTCGAGTACGCGGCTCGCCGAGTTCGGGTGAACTCGGTGTCACCTGGGTTGATCGATCGACCGGGTCTCAGCGATCAGTGGCCGGAGGGGGTCAACCGCTGGCTCGACGCTGCTCCGGCGGGGCGACTCGGCAGCGCCGACGATGTCGCCAACGCCTGCCTGTTCCTGGCTTCTCCCCTGGCCGACTGGATCACGGGTACCGACATCGTGGTGGACGGAGGTGTCTCCGCGCTCCCGACCTGGTGAGCGGGACGTTCGCTAGCCCGGAACTGTTCCGTTGTGCCGGGTGCGGTGTTTCACTTCGCAGCGCATCTGTTCACCCCAGCACTTGTCGAAGTTGCCGGCACCCCACACTGTGTCCTTGCCGAGGCCGCCCTTGAGGATGTCGTTGCCCGGGCCACCGTTGATGAAGTCCTTGCCACCGTCGGCGATCACCGTGTCCTTGCCGCCCTCGCCGTAGATGTGGTCGGACCCGGTTCCACCACGGATGTGGTCGCTGCCGGTTCCGGCACAGATGAGGTCGTGTCCACCTCGGCCATTGATCACATCGTCGCCGCCCCGTGCCGCGATCACGTCGCGCCCGGGTGTACCGACGATCTCGTCGGCGCCGTTGGTGCCGACGATGGTGGCGATCTCACCGTCACATCGGATGGACACGGCTCCTGTAGCCGAGGTCAGCGACACCGACTGCGCCGCTGGGTTGCTCGTGGCCGACAGCTGCAGTGTCATCCAGTGGGTCTGTCGTTTGTAGATGGCCGCCGGACCGACCTGGTTCTCGTGACCCTGTTGCCAGGTGGCGTAGGCCACCCGAGCCACCCCGGCATGGTCGCGAAAGGCCGTCAGGCCGCCCACGCCGCTGCGGCCATTACCCCCCACCAGGAATGGTGTCGGCTGCAACGTGCACGGCCCGGTCGGCGTGGCGCAACGGGCAAAACCGGTCACGTATCGATCGGTGTACCACTGACCGGCCGAATAGAAGAGCAGGTAGGTGTTGGTGTTCGGGTCGTGGATCATCGTCGGATTCTCGAGAAAGGCACCCGCCCCGAACGTGGAATTGTCGCTGCCGTCGTGCCACGGGAACTGCTGGCTGGCCAGGATCGTGGGCGTGGCGTTGGGCCCACCGATCACGTTCCCGTTGCCGTCGAGGCGGACCACACCGATGTTCTCGTGGGTGCGGCCCAGTGCCATGAGCATGTAGAGCTGGCCGTTGGCGGCACGGAACACCTCAGGATCGAGGGCACTCCTTCCCCACCAGTTCGATGCCGGCAGGCCGGCCTTGGGCCCTTCGGGGGGCAGGCCGCAGTAGATTGGGGCCGGTCCAGGAACGTAGGGCCCCATGGGTGACGTCGCCACCGCCTTGCCGATGCACTTGTCGTTGTTCTCGTCAGCCGTCGGACCACCACGGGCCGACGAGAAGAACATCACGAACTTGTCGCCCAGGCGGGTGACCGACGGTGCCCAGATCTCCCATTCGGAGGCATCGACCCACGCCGGCCTCGCCGGCATGGCGTCGATGGCGTTGGTCGCCCAGGCCGACTGGCTGTCGGCCAGCGGCGCGCTGTAGCTCTCGATCCGGCGGACCGGGACCTTTCGATTGTTGGTCGATCCGAACAGGAAGAGCTCGCCCTGCCAGACGAGGACCGCGGGGTCGGCGCTGTCGAAGACTCGGGGTGCGTCCGGGCGTTGGCGGCTGGCCGCCACACCGAGGGCGGGCGCCGCTTTCGACGACGCATCGTCGTCGGCCGCCACCGGCCCGGCCCACAGGGCCACGAGGACCATGAACACGATGCCCACGCAGGCCGGCCTCTGGTGGGTGCGACGACGCATCGACGCCATGGCCCTCGCTCGCGCCACGTCGGAGTCGTCTCTGGTCACCGAGTGCATCACCGTTCATCGACGAACCGCAGGTTCGCCTTGAGGTCGACCGGCACCCGACGGGGGCGACCGGCCCGTGATTTCCCGGGCTACTCCGACGACGGCCTGGCACCATGGAGTCATGGCCCATCCGGTCCCGCAGGCGCTCGTCGTGGTCGAGAACGGGTGCCGCGCCAAGATGGCCGACGACGAGCAGCGGGTGCGAACGGCCTTGGGAGGCCACCGCGAAGAGGTGAGCGTGCCCGATCTGGTGGAGGGCGTGCGCCAACACGGTCGACTCACCCTCAACTTCCACCCCGACCGGCGGAGCCGTGAAGGTCACACGGTGGCGGCCGGGCTACTCGAGACCGGCCGCTACCAGCCTCAAACCGAGACGGGTGTGTCGAACGGGAGCCGGTCGGCTGTTCCCGAAGGTGAGCGCACGCAGTGGGAACGCACCCTCTTCGGGGCCGCCTACGTCGACTCGGCCGTGACTCGGCCGGTGTACGGCGCCCTCGACCTCACCCGCGACCCGCACGGAGGTTCACCGCGGTTCGGTTCGTCCTTCGTGATCCTCGCAGCCAGTTGCCTCGATCGGGCCACGTTCTGCGTCGGCGACAGCCACGTCGGCCCCACTGACCTGGGCACCATCGAATGCTTCACGGCCATCCTGGCCGGTCTCCTCGAACAAGGCGCCGACGACGCCGGACTCGGCCGATCGCTCTCCGTCGGGGACATAGTGACCGCGATCCAGCAGGGCGAGCCGACGGTGGCCCCCGCGCGATGCCTGGACGGGTACATCGAGGCGCAGGTGCATGGCGACGTGCTGCTGGGCGACGACGTGGATGCGATCGTGCTCGACCCCAGCTTTCGCGGCACACCGACCGAGACACTCCTCGACCTCGCGGCCGATCAACACCAGTTCGAGCTCATGTGGCACGGCGGATCAGAACTGGCCGCGACGCTCGTACCGGACGACTTCCGTGGCCCCACCATGCCCGAGCTGGCGCAGTTGGTCGCCCGAGCCGACGGCATCGTCGATGCTGCATGTCTCGGCCGCTGCGCCGAGAACATCGCCTACACACCTCCGACTCGATCCGGCGATGCACCCGAGAGTCCCCTCCAGCAGGTGAAGTATCTGTGGCACTGCCTCCTGCATCATGGCCGGGACGCGGAACGGGCATCGGGGTAGCGTCCGGCTCGGCAACCCCTCGCCGCAACTGCTCCAAGCGGGTGCAGTCCTCGAACCCACCATCTACTCCTACCTGCAGGGCAAGTAGCCGCCCCGGAGGCGCCGTCATGCTCGACGAAGACATGCAACGAGTCATCGACGAGCAACGGCTCGGCTTCGTGGCCACCGTGTGCCCCGACGGCACACCCAACCTGTCCCCCAAGGGAACAACCGCCGTGTGGGACGCCGACACGCTGGTGTTCGCACACCTGCACTCACACGCCACCGTGGCCAACATCGAGGCCGGCAACACCGCCGTCGAAGTCAACGTGGTCGACCCGCTCCGTCGAGTGGGCTACCGGTTCAAGGGCATTGGGCAGGTTCACCGGGCCGGGCCGGAGTACGAGGCCGGCGTGCGGTTCTACGAAGAACGCAGCGGGCTGGTGCCGGCGCGGGTCTCGGCGATCGTGTTGATCCGAGTGGAGGCGGCCGCACCGGTGGTCTCGCCTGCCTACGACGACGGCACCACCGAATCGGTCATCGAGCAGCGCTCGCTCGACCGCCTCCATCTTCGGCGCACGGACGACACCGGTGGCTGAGCGGTCGCCCGAACCCACCACACGATCCCAAAACGACGAACGCCGCCGACTCGATGAGCCGGCGGCGTTCGACTGACTTCAGTTGTTCAGACGACCCGCACGTTCTGGGCTTCTTCGCCCTTCCGGCCCGGGGCGACATCGAACTCGACCGTTTGCCCTTCGTCGAGAGACTTGTAGCCCTCACCCGAAATGTTGGAGTAATGAACGAACACGTCGTCCCCTCCTTCTCGGGAGATGAAGCCGAAGCCCTTCTCGTTGTTGAAAAACTTGACAGTGCCTTGCATGGGGTGATCGCTCTCTCGCTTCGACCCGGCCCTAGTGGCCGGCTCACATGCAACTCTAGGCACACATCGGACCGAATCCCCCCTCCGCCTCGTCGCCACCACCGATTCGGAGGCCAACGTGGGTCTCAGGTGAAGATGATCTGACCGCCGGCAGCCATGTCGTAGAACTCGCCGACAGTGATGATCTCCTCGACCTCGTCGATGAGATCGGACTGTTCGAACCCGAACATCTCGACCGACGCCAAGCAGGCGTACAGGCCGGCCCCGGTGTCGGAGATCATCTCGACGAATTCGGCGATGCCTGGGTAATCGAGCTTCTCGATCTGCCGATCCATGTACTTCGTCATCAACGACGACACACCGGGCAGGCCACCCACCCAGGTCGGAAGGTGCAGTCCGGGGTTGCCGACCGTGGCCACCTTGATGTGCTCGTGTCGCTTCTTGTGAATGGCGTCCATGCCGAAGAAGGTGAAGAAGAGATTGGCTTCGATCCCTTCGTTGCGAGCCCCGTTGGCCATGATCAGCCCGGGATAGATGCCCTCGAAGGATCCTTTGGAGATGATGATCGAGACCTTCTCGATCGTTGGTTTCGACGCCGCCGCAGCGGTGTCGGCTTCGGCCTCGGTGGTGGTCATGATCGCTACCTCGTGGTGGTGATGTGGTTGTCGAACAAAATGAGCACGGGCTAGACGCAGCCACGTGGTTTGGGGATCCCGGCACAACGGGCGGCCAGCTTGGCCGGGCCCTTCGGGAGGAGCTGGAAGAGCTCCTTGACCGGCACACCGGAGGTCTTGCCCATCTTGCGCACGGTGGGGCCGGTGCCCTTCTCGAAGTACTCGTCGCGCATGTAGTTGAGCACCTGCCAGTGCTTGTCGGTCAGAGGAGTCGGCACGCCGACCTCGTCGGCGATCTCGGGGGCCATCTCCTCGGTCCACTGGGTGGGGTCGACGAAGAAACCTTCGTCGTTCAACTCCACCGGTGTACCGGCCAGGATCTTGGTGGTCATGGGGTGTTCCTTTCTGAGGTGGGCATCGATGGCGTCAGACCGACGCCGACTGCTTGCCGGAAGTCGGCATGGCGGGCCCGATGCCGGGGATGTCACGGCCCGGCAACAAGCCGTGCCAGTAGAAAGACTGGAACATGAGCTTTCCCAGGTGATTGAGCCGGGATTCCTTCAGCAGCGGCAGCCCGACCGGTCCCGGGTAGTGCCCCTCCAGGGGTTCGGTCTCGTAGTTGAAGTCGATCAGCAGTGCTTTGGAGAATCCGGTTTCGATGAAGCAGTTGGCGTGGCCGTCGAAGCGGGATTCGAGGGAGCGCCCGTCGAGGAAGGCGTCGATGTTCTCCATCAGGACCTCACCTTCGAAGTGGGTGACCGAACCGGCCTTGGAGGCGGGCAGATCGGCTGCGTCGCCCAGGACGAAGATGTTGTCGCGCACCTCGGACTGCAGGGTGGCGTTGTCGGTCGGCACAAAACCCAACTCGTCGCCGAGACCGGGTGAGTTCTCGACGTAGGCGGCACCACCATGCAGGGGCACCACCACGGCCAGGTCGAAGTCGATCTCGCGTTCGTCGTAGCCGATCAGCTTCTTGGCCGCACCGTCGACTTCACCAGTGTTGAACTCGGTGACCAGGTTGATGCCCTTCTCGTCGAGCAGCGACGACAAGGCGGCCGATGCCGTGGGTTTGGTGAAGGCGCCGTCGAGCGGCGTTGCGTAGGTGATGGTGATGTCGTCTCGAACTCCTCGCTCGGTGAAGAACCAGTCGGCCAGGAAGGCGAACTCGAGGGGAGCCACCGGGCACTTGATGGGCATGTCGACCACGTTGATGACGAGGTGGCCGTGATCGAACGAGTCCAGCCGAGAGGCCAGAGCCGTGGCGCCGGCCAGGTCGTAGAACGTGAAGACGTCACGCATCCAACCCGGTCCGGCCAGACCTTCGGTCTCCTCGGGCTGGAGAACGGCGCCGGTTGCCACCAACAACACGTCGTAGGGCAACGTCGTCCCATCGGCGAGATGGACGACGTCGCCGTCCACGTCGACATGATCGATCACGCACTGGTGATAGTTCATGTCTCGGCGCAGCTGTCGATCTCGTTTACGGACGATCTCGCCGGGTTCGGCCAGTCCGAAGGGGACGAACAACAGGCCGGGTTGGTAGATGTGCGCGTTGTCCTGGTCGACCACGTCGATGGTGAGGGCGCTTGTGTCGTGGCTCTTGCGCAGTCGGTTGGCGGCCAGGGTCCCGCCCGTCCCGGCTCCGAGAATCACCATACGTTTCGGGGAATCGGCCACGGCTGATCTCTCTGTTCTCGAGTCGTCGACGGCCACACGGTCGGCCGTCACTGGGGACCGTATGGACCTCCTCGGGTTCGCACCACAGCCCTTGGTCCCGATCTCGGGGCCTCGCCACGTGGGGGTTCGGACTCTGCGAGCATGGCGCCATGTATGCCATCGCGACCTTTCTCATCGTCGCTTCCATCACCCTCGTGTTCACCCAGCTGGCCACCGGTGGCCTCATTGCCACCGGCATGCCACCGGAGATCGCCTCGTTCCAGGCCCGGTCGGCTTTCAGCGGCGCCGGGTTCACCACCACCGAAGCCGAGAACGTGGTGAACCATCCGGTGCGACGGCGGATCATCGCCGCCACCATGTTCGGCGGCAGTCTGGGCACGCCGACCCTGGTGGTCACCGTGATGATCGGTCTGATCGCCCCCGGACCGGGCAGCACCACCGAGCGCAGTCTTGTTCTCATCGCCGGTCTGGTAATGGTGCTACTGGCCGTCATCAACCGGCCGATGACGCGGTTCCTGCAGCGAATCGGGCAGCGCTACGCCCAACGTCAGCTGCTACCGAGCATCGAGGGGCGGGCGGTCGAGCTGCTGTCGCTCGGTAGTGAGTTCGTGGTCGTTTCGGCCCGACTCGATCACGATCCGGACAAGCCCCCGCGTAGCTTGCGCGGCATCGACAACGCCTTCCCGGGCCTCACCGTGCTGGGGGTGCAGCGCGAAGACGAGTTCGTGGGTGAACCGCCCACTGACCTCTCCCTTCACGTCGACGACGCGCTGGTGCTGTCGGGCCGGCGCCAGCGCCTACTCGACCTGGGAGTTCTCCCGCCGGTTTGATCAGTCAGCGCGCGCCGCGGATCAGGTGCTCGACCCGATCGGTGTAGAGCGTGGCCAGCTCCTCGTGCAGGGTGGCCGGCAGCGGCGCCAGATCGCTCACCGCCGCATTCTCGGTCACCTGCTCAGGGCGAGAGGCACCCGCGATCACCGTGCTCACCGCCGGGTGATCGAGCGCCCAGCGCAGGGCCATCTGCGCAGGCGAGAGCGCGTCGGGCGCCTGCGCCGCCACCTCCTGGGCCAAGTCGACGGCCTGCTCGAACGGCACTCCCGAGAACGTCTCCCCCACGCTGAAAGCGGCGCCATCGCGGTTGAAGTTGCGGTGGTCGGTCTCTGCGAACTGCTGACCGTGGACCATCTTGCCCGACAGCACGCCGGACGCCAGCGGCAACCGCACGATGATGCCCACGTCGTGCTCGACCGCCAGCGGGAAGAGGTCTTCGATTGCGTCCTGGCGGAAGATGTTGAAGATGATCTGCAACGAGGTCAGCGCCGGATGGGTCACGGCGAAGCGGGCCTCTTCCATGGTCTCGACGCTCGCGCCGAAGTGGCGGAGCAGTCCGTCACGCTGGAAGTCGTGCATCCACGACAACAGATCACCGGCGAGCAGCACAGCTGTCGGCACACAGTGGAGCTGAGCAAGATCGAGTGCGTCTCCGCCGAGGCGTCGCAGGGAGTTCTCGAGGCTGGTCCGAACCTTGGCCTTGGTGTACCCGTCGGGATAGAGATCGGCGTTGCGACCCACCTTGGTGACCACCCGTCGTGGGCGAGAATGCAGTGCGGTGTAGTCGCCGATACGTCGCTCGCTCAGACCGTCGCCGTATACGTCGGCGGTGTCCCAGAAGTTGATGTCGGCTGCATCGCCGGCAGCCAGGATGGCGGCGGCGTGGTCATCGGACACCGGGCCGAAGTCGTTGCCGAGCTGCCAGCAGCCCAGCCCCACCTCAGATACGTCGTAGCCACTCTTGCCCAGGCGTCGGTACTTCACGACTGCTCCTCGGATTCGTCCGCCGTTGCCGCGGTCAGGCTAGCGAGAACGAGGCTGATGTCGGCCCGGTGGAACGCAACTACCATGTCGCCCCGTGAGTCGCATCGTTTTGATCCATGGGGCCTTCAACGAACTCTGGGGCCCCCACGAATTGAAGGCTCGTTGGCTGCCCGCCGTGCAGGATGGACTCTGGCGCAACAACACCACCATCACGGCCGACGACGTCGACGTCTGCTTCTACGGTGATCTCTACCGCATTGATCCCAGCACGCTCGACATGGAGCAGTGGCAACAGACCCGGGCCGGGGCCGAAGACATCCTGTCCGCCGCCGGAGGCGAGGACGCCCTCGAGATCCTGGCCCAGGCAGCGGGGAAGGCCGCCTATGACCGGACCGTCGACATGGTGGCCATCATGGCCAGCCACCCCGACCTCAAGCGCAACGTCGAAAAGCGATTCCTCGATTCGTTGGCATCGGACACGCGGGTCGTGGTGGCCCACTCCCTGGGCACGGTGATCTCCTACCGCACCCTGTGCGCTCATCCCGAAATCGAGCTCGACACCCTCGTCACGCTGGGTTCACCCCTCGGATCGGGATTCTTCGTCGACGACGAACCACCGGGCGCCTGGCCCGGCTCGGTGAATCGTTGGGTCAATGTGTGTGCCCACGGAGACCAGGTGGCGTACCCGAGCCAGGTGGCCAAGCACTTCGGCGACCGGGTGGAGGAGATCGAGATCGACAACGGCCACCGCGGTCACGATCCCGAGCCGTACCTCAACGCCCGCCTCACCGGTGCCGCCATCGCCGCCGCGCTCGGCGGCGGGGCGTGAGGACGGAGACACCGCGTCGGCCGACGCCGTGAAGAACGTCCGCAGCGACGACCACCGGACTCATCAGCCGCAGGTCGAGCTCCATGACGGGTTGCTCGTGCCGTCGTTCGAGACCGCGGAACGCTGGGACCACATCGTCGCCGCCCTCGAAGCCTCCGAGCACGATCCACCAGAAACCCCGGACGCCGTCGAACCGGAGCTGCTGGCCGCAGTGCACACCCCGCCCTACCTGGCGTTTCTGTCCGAGGCCTTTCAACAGTGGGAGGCAGCCGGGCACTCGACCCCCATGATCCCGGCCTCCTTTGCGCCCCGACCCACCGACTCGCCCGAACCGGCCGACATCGCCGGCCGCCTCGGCTACTTCGCGTTCGCCGCTGAGACCTCGATAACCGACGGCACCTGGCCGGCGGTGCGGGCATCGGCCGCCGTTGCCCGCACCGGACAGAAGCTGGTGAGCGCCGGCGAGCCATCCGTGTTCGCGTTGTGCCGCCCACCCGGCCACCACGCCGGGCCCGACCGGTTCGGCGGGTACTGCTTCGTGAACAACGCGGCTGTGGCCGCCCAGGGCTTTCTCGACGATGGCGCCGATCAGGTTGCGGTCCTCGACGTCGACGTCCATCACGGAAACGGCACCCAGGAGATCTTCTACGACCGCGACGATGTGATGGTGGCGTCCATACACGCCGACCCGCAGCATTGCTTTCCCTGGTTCTGGGGGCACCCCCACGAACAGGGTCGGGGCGTGGGCGACGGCTACACGATCAACCGCCCCCTGCTCCCCGGCACCCGTTTCGCCGAATGGTTCAGCACCCTGCAAGACCTGGGCCGCACGATCCTGAAAGCCGGAACCGATGCGCTGGTCGTGTCGCTCGGCGTCGACACCTACGCCGGAGACCCGCTCGGCCCCTTCGAGCTGCACACCCCAGACTTCGCCGCCTTCGGCCGGTTCATCGGTGGGCTCGGCCTCCCTACGCTCTACTGCATGGAAGGTGGCTACGCGATCGAAGCAATCGGCACCAACACCGTCGCCGTTCTGGACGGCCACGAGGACGCGGCCCAATGAACTGGTACCTGGCCGCGTTCAACGTGGCCAAGGCGAAGTACCCCGTCGACGACCCCCGGATGTCGGAGTTCATGGACAACCTCGAAGCCATCAACGGCCTCGGCGATGCGTCGCCCGGTTTTGTCTGGCGCCACCAGACCGAGAGCGGCGACTCGACATCGGAGCGGATCTTCGACGACCCCGACATCTTGTTGAACTACACCATCTGGGAGTCCGTCGAGGCGCTGCGGAACTACACGTACAAGACCGAGCACACCAGCTTTCTGCGCCGGCGACGCGAATGGTTCGTTCCCCTCGATGGCTGGCCGGTGCTGGTGTTGTGGTGGGTGCCGGCCGACACCACGCCGTCACTGGAAGAAGCCAAGGCCACACTCGCGCATCTGCGAGACCATGGCCCCACGCCGTCCGCCTTCACCTTCCGCGAGCCCTATCCCCGACCCGACTGAGATCGGTTCACGGGCCGACCCGGAATAGCCCCACTACGGTGCAGCGATGAACCTCGACACGGCAATGGCATGGGCCTCGACTCGGCGCAACGGCGTCCTCATCACCCTTCGCGGTGACGGACGGCCCCAGTCGTCCGACATCTCCTACGCCGTCGACGGCGACAGTTTCCTGATCTCGGTCACCGACGATCGAGCCAAGACGCGCAACATGCAGCGCGACGCACGGGTGGTCCTCCACCTGACTGATCCGGGCAGTTGGTCGTACCTGTCGTTCGACGGTACCGCCGAACTGTCGCCCGTCACGGCCGCTCCCGGCGACGCCACCAGCGACGCCCTGGTCGACTACTACGAGCGGGTCGCGGGACAGGCGCACCCCGACTGGGACGAGTACCGCCAGGCCATGATCGACGAGGGTCGTCTGGTGGTGCGGCTCCGCCCCGCGAACGTCGTTGGGCAGATCAACTGAGCCCGAACCTGCCCGACCGGGCCCGCGTCGTCGTCATCGGTGGCGGAGTCCACGGTGCGTCGCTGCTGTATCACCTCACCGAAGAGGGCTGGTCCGATGTGGTGTTGGTCGAGAAGGCCGAGCTGACATCGGGATCCACCTGGCACGCCGCCGGCCAGATCACCCGCTCGGTGGGCGACTACACCACCGCGGCCTTTCATCACTACGCCATCGAGCTGTACGAGACGCTGGGCGAGCGGACCGGACAACCGCTGTCGTTTCACCAACCAGGTGGGCTTCGCCTGGCCTACGACGACGATGAGCTCGACCAGCTCAAGAGCCACCTGGGAGCGGGTCGCTACATCGGATACCCCATCGAGCTCATCGGCCCGGCCGAAGCCGCCGAGCTCAATCCGTTCTACGACTTCGCCGATGTGCGAGCCGCGATCTGGACCGAAGGAGAAGGCCACGTCGACCCGTCGAGTGTGACCATGGCCTTCGCCGCCGGGGCTCGGGCGTCCGGCGCCACCATCTCCCGACACAACCGGGTGACCGACGTGACCCAACTACCCGGCGGCGAGTGGCGCGTCACCACCGAGAAGGGCACGGTCACCTGCGAGCATGTCGTCGATGCGGCCGGTTGTTATGCCCATCAGGTCGGTCTGTTGAGCGGTCTCACCGTTCCGCAGACCAACGTGTTGCACCACTATCTGGTCACCGAGGAGATCCCCGAGCTGGTCGAATGGGGCGGCGAGATCCCGGTGATGCGTGACAACCGGGTGGCCGGCTACATCCGCCAGGAACAGACCGCAGGCCTCATCGGCATCTACGAACATCGCGGCGCCGAGTCGATCTGGGACGACGGAGTCGACTGGAGCCTCGAGAACCCGCTCTTTCCAGCCGACTACGACAAGATCGCGCCCTGGCTGGAAGAGGCCTTCCGGCGAGTGCCGGTGTTCGGCGAGTACGGGATCAAACGGGTGATCCACGGAGCGATCACCCACACCACCGACTCACACATGCTGCTCGGGCCCGCGCCCGGTGTACGCAACTACTGGTTGAACACCGGCTCGTCGATCGGGTTGGCCTGGGGTCCGGGCGCCGGCCGGGAGCTGGCCCGATGGATCGTGCATGGGGCCACCGAGCTCAACCTCCGTCACTACGACCCTCGTCGTTTCGGCTGGGCCACCCCCGACTACATCCGCACCAAGGCGGTGGAGGACTACGAGTGGATGTTCCGGGTCCACCCGCCCGGTGAGGAACGGCTGGCCGGGCGTCCGGTCCGGGCCGGCGGTCTTCACGATCGCCTCACCCAGCGGCGGGCCCAATTCGGACAGGTGTACGGATGGGAGCAGCCCAAGTGGTTCGTGCCCGCCGATCGGCCGCTGGCCGATGCGCACGGCTGGCGCCGGCCGGAATGGTTCGCCGCCGTGGCCGACGAGTGTCGAGCGGTCCGGGAGCGCGTGGGTGTCATGGACCTCAGCGCATTCGCCAAGTTCGACGTCCGCGGGCCCGCTGCCCTCGACCTCCTCGAGCGTCTCACCACCGGACCGGTCCCCACCGACGCCGGCCGTATCGGCCTGAACTACATGCTCAACGAGCAGGGCCGCATCGAGACCGAGGTCACCATCACCTGCATCGGCCCCGAGCAGTACTACGTGGTGTCGGGCCCGTTCGGCGAGCAACGTGACCACGACTGGCTCGTGCAGCACTGCGGGCACGGAGAGCAAGTGGCCATCACCGATCGGTCCACCGAGCTCGGCGTGCTGGTGGTGAGCGGACCGCAGTCTCGCCGTCTACTCGCCCAGCTGACCGACACACCGATCGACAACGAGTCCTTCCGTTGGCTGCGCGGCCGAGAGATGGCGATAGCCGGCGTGGATGTGCACGCGCTGCGCATCGGTTTCACCGGATCGCTGGGCTGGGAGCTCCACCTGCCCCTCGACGACATGGCGACGGTGTACGACGAGCTCTGGGCCGCCGGCGCCGACCTCGGCCTGGCCGACTTCGGTAGCCACGCCCTGAACTCGCTGCGGATGGAGAAGGCCTACCTGACCCGCCAGGAACTGACCCACGATGTGGGGCCACGCCAGGCCGGCCTCGACCGCTGGCTCAGACCCGACAAAGGTGAGTTCATCGGCGACGACCGAGTCGATCAACCCGGTCCGGGCAACAACTGGCGGCTGGTGTACCTGTCGGTCGATGCCACCGATGCCGACTGCCTCGGCGGCGAAGCCGTCTACGCGGCCGGCCATCCCGTAGGGCTCACCACCAGTGGGGGCTACGGCCACACCGTCGATCAGAGCCTGGCCTTCGCCTACGTGTCGGCCGACGCCGACCTCGACGACCTCTCGGTGCTCATCCTCGGTGAGCGCTGTGCGGCGACCAACCTCGATGAACCGGTATACGACCCGGAGAGCACGATCCTGCGTTCATGATCGGCGGGCATCGTCGGGGAGGCCGGGATCGGTCAACCTGACGATCGATTCGTGCTCGATGGCCGCCAATGGGCGCCCGTCGACGCCGACCCGGACATCGATCACGACCCGTTCGCCGGCCCGACTGGTGAAGCGGTCGATGACGGCTGTGTCGATGGTGATGTCGGCCCCACGAGGTGCCCGACCGAGATGGACCACCTTGCTGCGCACGTGGATCCACGGGCCGTCGACGAGGTTGGCGATCATCACCCGGTTGCCGATCACCGGCCACACCGCCGGGTGGGCGAGGCCCTCGGTGTCGTACACATCGAGATCATCGCCGGCCCGCAGTCCGTAGCCGGCGAGCTCGCCATCGAGTGCGGCGGTCATGGCCGGGAGCCGGTCACCCTCGAGGGCTCCGGGTGGCCGAGCATGGGGCGTGACGGCCAGCGTCGCCCGCACCGAGTCGCCCACCCGAGCCTCGATGACATCGCCATCGGTTCGTCGACACTCGACCAGATCGTCGTCGTACACCGGCGATTTGAATCGCACCTCGCTGCCACCTCCCTCCAGCCAGGGCGGACCCCACTGCTCGGCCGGCAGGTGGGTCAGGTAGGCGTACACGGTGGTGCCGGCCACGAGAGCGGCCGGGTACCCGGCGGCCCGGGCGCCCTCATCGGTGTGCACGATGTTGTCGGCGTGTTCGGGCAGGTTCACCGCCCGCACCGACCACGGGGCCCAGGCCGGGTGGTCGCTCACGACGCGTCCTGTCCCATCCGGTAGACCGTAACCGGGTAGCGCACCCGAAGCGGACGCGGGTCGTCGGGGCCGGGGAGGGCCCGAAGGGCGTCGATGGTGGGCTGGATCACACGGTTCCACGTCTGATCGTCGAGGTCCCACAGCGAGGACCACTCGCGTCGTTCGATCGAGCTGGCCCGACCGTTCGGCGTGTCGTGGCTGAGCTCCCACGGTGTGCTCACGGCCGCCTCCCGCACCCAGCCTCGTGCGGCCAACAACTCGACCACCTCAGCCGTTCGGTCCGGTTTGGCCAGTGCTCTCCCCCAGCCGTAGGTGAGATCGCTGAGGTCGTTGAGCTCGACATCGGGACGCGGCGCAACGATGACCACCCGACCCCCTGACCGGAGGACCCGACCGATGTCGTCCACCAGCGTTTGTTGGTCACCCACCACGTGCATGGCCCAGATCGCCAGCACCGAGTCGAACGAGTCGGCCTTGAACGGCAGCCGGGAGGCGTCACCCTCGACCAACCGGCCGACCCGGCCCGCCGCCCGGGTGAGCATCTCCCGGCTCAGATCGACCCCCCACAGACGATGACCGCGATCGACCACCGGTCGGGCAATGGCACCCGTGCCCACTCCTATCTCGAGCACGTCCGACTGTGGCGCGAGCAGCGGATCGATCACCTCCATGAACGATTGGCCACGCTCGAGACCGCCGCGGGTCTCGTCGTAACACTCGGCGATGCGATCGAAGGAGATGTTGTTCATGGCACCGGGGTGCGACGCTACCGGAGTGTTGCCTGTAGCCAAGGGCCATTTGCGGCGATACTGAGTGCACACCGTCGAATCCCACGGGGAGGGCGATGACGGCAACCGAGTCCTACGAGCTGACCGACCGGTATCTGGCCGACGAGGGCCACGTCTTCCTGACCGGCATACAGGCCCTGGCTCGGCTTCCGCTGGAACAGCTGCGAGCCGATCGTCGACGGGGGTGGGACACCGCCGCCTTCGTCTCGGGTTATCCGGGTTCGCCGCTGGGCAGCTTCGACGGCGCCGTGGCCGCCGCCGCCCGGCTGGCTCCGGACCTGCCCGTCGTGTGTCGCCCGGCGGTCAACGAGGAGCTGGCCGCCAGCTCGGTCATGGGCGCCCAGTTGGCGTCGTTGCAGCCCGATCGCCGCCACGAAGGCGTGGTGGGTATCTGGTACGGGAAGGG